>PLGM01000067.1 GCA_003139795.1 Acidobacteriaceae bacterium
CACCAAAGGATTGGCCGGTTATATGTCGGCGGCGGCGAAAAAGGGTACCAGTTTGGCGGTCGAGACGGAGCCAGGGGTGGGGTTACGCTCTGGCCTGCGGTGAGGGCATGAAGAGGCGAAAATCGCCTGCGTTCCTCTCTCAGGCCGGATTGTCTTCGCTTTTGGCCAGAGGCGTGCGATAGGTCTTGCCTTTGATCTTGAGGATGATCGCTCTTTCGACCAGGCGGTCAAGGAGCGCCATCGCTAGCGGACCATCGACCAGATACTCTCCCCATTTGTCGAAGTCCACGTTGGTCACCAGCGCGGTGGAGCGCTTCTGGTTGCGTGAGGCGATGATCTTGTAGAGCAGGTGGGCCGCCTGCGCGCATTCGGTCCGTTCGATGCGGTCGAACCCGAATTCGTCGATAATCAACAAATCCGGCCGCGCGTAATAGCGCAGACGTGCGGGAAGCGTTTTGTCGGCGAGTGAAGCCGTCAGGTCGGCGAGTAACTCGGCGGACGTACGGTACACAACGCGGTAGCCCTGGACGCAGACCTTCTGCCCCAGGGCCTGAATGATGTGACTCTTTCCGATCCCGCTCCAGCCGACCATAATCAGGTTGTTGCAGCGCCGGATGAAATCGCCGGTGGCCAGTTCCTCGATCTGCACGCGGTCGAAGGCTTTGGGATTGAACTGCCAGTCGAACCCCTCCAAGGTCTTGCTGTCCGCAAAGCGGGCTTCCCGTATCCGTCGCGCGACGGCCCGTTCACGGCGCGCATCGGCCTGCGTCCCCAGCAGCAGGTCGAGGAAGTGCAAATGAGAGAGGCTCTCCTTCTCCACCCTGGACAGCAACTCATCCAGAGATATACCTTCCAGCGGAATCCCCAGAGTCGTGCAGTGACTCAAACACCGGTCACGCAGAGAGATCGTCGTCTTCGTCGGTTTCATCGTGGGTCACCGTTTCTTCCAGCAGCGCCTGATACTCCGCCGGGGAGCGAGTGGCTACGGGAGACTGCCGGAGGATCTCATCGAGTTGGTCCTGCGCCTCGGCCTGCAATGATTCCCACCCGGATCGGGGACGTGCCTGCGCCGCCAGGATCCGCTCCACCGCGGACCAAGAGAAAGCGCGGTAACGGGCGGCGCGCTGAAGTGCGCGCGCCAGGTCCTCGCGGTGGTATATGGCAAGCAGGCCCAGCACGCGCACGGCTTCATCTTTACCACGGCGGCGGGTGCGGACCAGTTCGTCCAGAAACAGGACTCCCTCCGATCCGAACTCCGCAAACCGCTGTTTCAGCAGCTCGTATTTCTGATGGTGATCGCGTCCGGGAGCATGCTCGGAAAGACTGCGCTTCTCTCCACTGATTCCGGAAGGGTACAACTCATGGCGGGCGATCTCCTTCACATCGGGGCCGTAGACGATCAGTTCCTTCTCTGTGATGCGTACCGGCAGCAGTTCTCCAATGCGCTGCCACGGCACCGAGTAGAAGTTCTGCAGGTATGCCACATGACCTTCCGGGTTCACCGTCCGGTAGAAGACCTGGGCGGTGTCGTAGGCGCGCGCCGGCAAGCTCAGCAGGTACGGCTTCTCTTCCTGGTACAGATCGATGGGCCGGCGCTTGGTCTCCCGGTGCAAGTGCACGTCGGCGGTACCGGCAAGCCATAGTGCCGCGGTCTCGTTGAGGTGCTCCAGCGAAGTGAACGTGCGGCCGTTGAGCAGGTTGGTTTCCAGGTAGGCAAACGGCCGTTCCACTTTACCTTTCGTTTGGGGACGATGGGGCCGGCATGCCCATGGTTGATAACCGTAGTGCGTGGCGAAAGACAGGAACCGGGTGTTGTAGATCGGCTGGTCGCCGTCATAGCCAGTCACCACCACTTTCATGTTGTCGTAGAGACAGGTGGCGCACAGGCCATCGAAGTACTCGAAAGCACGCACGTGTTCCCGGATCGTAGTCGCAAAATCCTGCGTCTCCACAAACCGCACGTACTGGCGGCGGGAGTAGGCCAGGATGTAACTGAAGGCATGCACCCGCCGCCGCCCTTCGGCGGAGAAAGGGATGTCGTACGGCGAATAATCCATCTGTCCCTGCACTCCTGGACCCGTCTCGAATCGCCTCACGGGAAGTTTCGGCGCGTGCGGGCGGAGCATACGCAACCGGTCCCGTACGACCGTGTAGCGACCTTGGAAACCCAGCCGGCACAACTCCTCATGCAGGCGGACCGCCGTAATGTTCGGATAGCGCTCCAGCAGTTGTGCAATGTGATCGGCGAAAGGGTCCAACACGCTTGGCCGTCGTGGGCGCTCCACTTCTACCGGACCTGTTCTTTGTTGTTCGAGACCCACCAGAGCGCGGGCCACGCTCTTGCGGGCGACTCCCAGCAGTTTGGCAATGCGGCGTTGCGAAGCACCCCCGTAGTGCAGGCGGACGATCTCGTTGCGCGTCGATTCCTTCATGTGCGCTCCAGTTCGCCGACGAAATCCCGACTCAACGCGGCGACCGATCCGGCATCCCGCGCCAGCCTTTGGAAACGGGGCAGCAAGATCAGGCGATCCTCCGGCGTCAGCCCGGTGCGCCCCTGGTGTGCCAGCCACACCTCCATGCGTCCCAGCACATCCAGTAGCATTCCGATGCGCTTCCATACCTGGTTTCCGGCTTCGCTCAGCCGCGGATCGCGCACCGCGGGGAGCACCCCCTTGGACTGCGAAAGCGCCTCTCGAGGATGCGCCAGAAGATACTCCTGTTGGCGACGTTCGGAACATTGCAGCCACAAATCGACCACGCCGCCCAGTTCCGCGCTCGACAGCGCCTCGCGCCGGATGGCTTCCAGCACTTCGGTCTGGTTGCCCTGCGGCAACCGCACAATCTGCCGCGCCGCCGTGGGCGTCAACAAACCCACGCGCAATTCGTCTTTCGCCTTCGGTCCCAACCGCTCGATCAGCGCCAGCCGCCGGCACACCCAACTCTTGTGGCGTCCCAACAACTCCGCCACTTCTACCTGGCTCAATCCGTCTTCCCGCACCAGCGCCTGGATGATCCAGGCTTCTTCCAACTCCCGCGTGCGGCCCCCGGCGCGATTCAGCCCGTAGATGGCCGCCTTCGCCGAGCGCTCATCGGCCTCCATGAGCCGGGCCGACAACCGTGGGATCTGCGCCAGTCCGCGTACGGCGCCCAAGCGTTTGAAACCGTCGATCAGTTCGTAGCGGTCCTGGCGCCGGCACACCACCACTGGCGACAACTGCCCATAGCGCTCCAGCGACCGCGCCATGGCGCGTTCCGCTTCCGGCACGTGTAAGCGATAGCGTCCGTAGTGTTCGCCGATCTCCTCCCACTTCAGATCGAGCAGATTATTGTCGGCCCAGCGCAGCACTCGCGTCCCCTTCCTTGCGGGACAGGTTGAATGTAAGCCGGTGGCCGGACTCCAATCAATACGTCACGGTTAACTGGCGGCGTCATTCCCACCGCCTGGACGCATCGCCGCACGCGGGATTCCGCTCAACCGGCGCGTGTTCGTTGCCAGTGCCGCTCGCGTTCCCAGACGCGCTCCATCGCATGCCGGCACTCGTGCGAGCAGAAGTGCTGCGACGGCGAGCGCCGCTGGCGCACGAACCCCACGTAGCAGCCCGGCCTGTCACAACAGACCTCGAAAAAACTTCTTAGTGATTACCCTCGCGCCCTCTGGAACGGCTTCCTCGCCTGGTGGTTTTCGGCTCCGGGCGCGCTCCCGGTAGCGTCGGCTCTGCCCGTTGCGCTTCTGTTTGCCGGCCGCCGTGGTCCGGTAGCTCTCCTGCGCCTTCCTCCGCGACCAGGCCCGCGCCGCCTTCCGGCACGGCTCGCTGCAATAGCGCTGCCGCGCCCGTCGTGGCCGAAAGCGCTGCTCACATCCTTTGAGCAGACACAGTCGAGACCGCGGTCGGCGCGCCAGCCGTTTTCGCGGGCCGCCCTCTTGATCTTCGGGATGGCTTGTCGCACTCTTGGGAGGGCCCAAGGGAGGTCATTGCTCCCAGAAGCTCCTGCTCCGGAGGGGGTCGCACTCCCCTCCGGGGCGCAGCAGATCTTCGGATCAATGCGAGATCAACAACTCTAGCGCACAGATCCGGCGCCCGCAGACCCTTCTCAGCCTTGGTCTCTTTTCCCGGCCGCCGGTGGCGCGGCTGCAACCTTCCGCCATCCCTCTAGCCGAACGGTCACCATCGTTTCCTTTGCAACCAGTTCAGTCCGCCGGAGTCCAGTCACCGCTACGCAGAATTGGCGGCGTGGTCCCGGTTGGCCCGCCAAAGTGGCTCCCTCCCCCGCCGCCGCTAACAGGTTATACCGAGAATTGTTGCCCTGCCCTTTCTGGACGGACAAGTCAGCCGAGCCAATCATTCCCCGGAGAGCGAATCGGAGCCCGGCGATCCCAGATTCCTTCGAGGACGCCGGTTCGCCAACGGTTCGAGAACGAGGTCCGCCAGTCAGCGCTGGGTCCTGCCCCCAAGCCATACGCCTGGAGGAAACGGCGGACAATCGGCAGCGGGGGGGGAATGTTGGGATCAAGCCTGTGCAGCGCGGTTAGCGCTGGCGAAGTTCGTCGGGTGAATCCGAACGGGTACACAACAGGGCACACAACAAGCGCTCAACACCCCTCAATCCGCGCTCATAACCGTCATGGGCCCGCTGTAGAATGAGTGACATACACATCGACTCTTTGCCTCCGGAGCAAAAGGTCGGCGGTTCGAATCCGCCCGGGCGTACCACAAAGTCCTATTAAATCAATCATTTGGGCATCTAGCGCGAATATCGGCTAAATGCCCTTTTTGCTTGTATGCCTAAAACTATGACCACCTGAAACCTCGAAAGGTCGGGATTTGGTATGACCGCTAGCGGGAGTTTATTAAGACC
>PLGM01000225.1 GCA_003139795.1 Acidobacteriaceae bacterium
AGCGGCAAGCGAAAGCAACGTGGAAGCATCACCAAGACAGGCAACGCACATCTGAGACGCATCGTCGTCGAAGCCGCCTGGAGTTATCGGCACCGGCCGGCCATCGGGCCCAGGTTGCGCAAGCGACAGGAAGGTGTTGCGGAACCCATCAAGGAGATTGCCTGGAAAGCACAGGTCCGGCTCTCCAAGCGCTATGCCAGGCTGGCGGTGGGCAAGGACCAGCGCAAGATCGTCACCGCAGTGGGGCGCGAACTACTGGGCTTCATCTGGGCCATCGGAGTCAAGGTGGGAGCTGACAGCAAACTGCGCATGGCGGCCTGAGCAAGTGCAAGAACAAAAGCAAAGGCAGAAGCAAAAACCTTCCCAAGAATGAAAAAACAAAAACCTGACCCATGAAACGTGACTTCCAATTCGAGGACAGAGCCAGCAGCAGGCGGAGCAAGCACGAAGGAGAATCCTCGTCTTCCCTATGCGACAGGCTCAGCCGGACTCGCGACCTTAGTCAGAGGCAGCTCCCGACGGATCATGATTATGCGGTTCCGACCCGCGAATATCAGACTGATCAATCGTCGCTCAATCCAGCCCCGACTGCTGCTGGCCCTGTGCTCGAAAGACGAAAAAGGCAAAAACAACAACAAAAACGACCCCACAGATTTGCAGCGGTTGACGGGTCACTCCATATCAGGGAATCTCTGATCAACCCAGCTTTCTGCGGAAAGAGATCGGGTCGAGGGGTGCTGTCCGCAGAATCGGATCGACCTCAGGTTGATTTGCTCTTGACTTCACCTCGGAAGGCGCTTCTGGAGCGGCTTCCGGGCACACTACGTCGCCGCGGGGACCAACCGTCTGCGCACCATATACAGGTTACCGGTCGACCAAGACCTTTGTGAAAATGGACAATCTCTTGGACGAAGCCGAGACGGCGGGCGTAATCGACCATCTCATCCGAAAATGCGCGCGCAAAGTAGCCGACGAAGCCGACGATGTGCTCCACGAGAGACTGTTGACTCTCTCTCAGGCATACGATGTTCTGGTGCGCCTGCGTAGTGTCCTTCAGCACGTCTATGCAGTCTATGCAGTCTATGCAGAAGACTGACCTTTGGCGTCGCCCAATGGCGCTCACTGTTCCTCGGGCAATGAAACGGAAGATACCGGCTGCGCCCTCGGCCAATTTGCTTGAATTCGGTGAGCGGAGAGTATTGGATTCTCGCTTACTTCACAGCACAGCAAAAGCTCTTTAAAAACACTGCTTGTTCGGGCATTTCCCGATGAGGTTTTCCGCTCACTCCATTGCAGCGTTTCTCGAACCTCGATACTCACGGACGGTGCGCTCGGCTCGAAGTGCTCCATTCATGCCGGGCTGGTGTCGCCAAGCCGAACCTCGGCTACAAGTGAGCGTAGTGCCCGCACTGTATCGACATGATTACGTTCCAGGTATTTTTCCACTCTAGCCCGACTTCCCTCATTCGCGGTGAATTTCAGCAAGAAGCAGATTTTCACGTCGTGTAACTCATTGATTTTATTGCAATCGAATTGGTGAAACTACTTGAAAGTGCTTGCGGTGAAGATTAAAAACTTATCCGTAAATAGTGTCGAGCTTGATTCTGGATGGTAGAAAGCCAGAAGCAGAGGGTACAGTCTGGGCGAAGATACCGTACAGGATGGCACAAATAAAGTCGTGGACGGTATCGGACGAGTTTTGGGCGAAGGTGGAGTCCCTAGTTCCAACAGTGGAGCGGCCAGCAAACCGGCAGTATCAGCGCAGGCCGGGTGGCGGGCGGAAGCCGATGCCGGCGCGGCAGGTCTTTTCCGCCATCGTCTACCTGCTGCGCACCGCTTGTCAGTGGAAGGCCCTGCCCCGCGAGTTCGGCAGCGCCAGTGCGGTGCACAAACATTTTCAGCAGTGGCAGCAGGCGGGATTCTTTCTCCGTCTGTGGCGCGCCGGACTGGCCGAATACGACGAAATGGAGAACATTGCCTGGGACTGGCAAAGCATCGACAGGGCGCTGGGCAAGGCTCCGCTGGCTCAACAGTGCGTGGGACCGAACCCCACGGATCGGGGAAAAAAATGGGCGCAAACGAAGCTTGTTGGTCGACGGGCATGGAGTCCCGCTGTCGCTCGTCGCCAGCGGCGCCAACGTGCATGATGTCAAATTACTGCCAGCCACCCTCGACCAAGTCGTGATCGAACGTCCCGCGCCCCGCGCCGGGCAAGAGCAAAACCTCTGCGCCGACGCTGGCTACAAAGGCGATCCGGCCCGTGAGGCGGCGCTGGCTCGCAACTATCTGCCCCATATCAAGCAGCGTCGGGAAGAGGCCGAGTCCAAGCGCAGGGAGCCAGGTTTCCGGGCCAGACGCTGGGGCGTCGAGCGAACCCACTCCTGGCTCAATCGCTTTCGAAAACTGTTGGTCAGTTTCGAGAAAACAGAGGCCAGCTACTGCGCACTACTCTCCTTAGCCGCAGCTTTGATTTGCTGGAGGCAGACAATTACTATTTACGGATAAGTTCTAATACTACAGTTGTAACTAAATGATAGACTGAAGGCGCTCAGGCAGGCTCTCCGCGTAGGCGATGGAGAAGACGATCCGAGGTTGGAAGGGCGAGTTGATGCGCGCGCATCAGCGGATGGGGGATCTGTTTGCGCGATCCGAAGTGCGGGAACGCAGTCTGGCCTATCTGGAAGGTCTGTTGAGCGGCTGCGAGCGCAAAAACGGCTGGCAGGTGGCCGAGTGTGTGGGCGACGCGTCACCTTACGGGATGCAATATTTGCTGGGCCGGGCACGCTGGGACGCCGATGCGCTGCAGGCGCGGCTGAGCGAGTATGTGCAGGACAAGCTGGGCAGTGCGGTGGCTCCGGTTGTTCG
>PLGM01000367.1 GCA_003139795.1 Acidobacteriaceae bacterium
ACTTGTAGCCGGACAGCTGTGAATCCTCATATATGTGTGTGTTGCCTGTCACGTGTCGGGGTGAGTACCGGCTTGTTATGATTAGGGGCGAAAAACAAGAGGCCGGACCCGCGTGTGGAACGGCAAGGAGAGCGTGATGCCCGAAGTGCATGCATTCAATACGATACCCGCGAAGATTCTGCTGCCCATCGACTTCAGTCCATCGTCCCATGAGGCACTGGAGCAGGCTACGGCGCTTGCTCAGCATTTTCATGCCGAAGTCTATCTTGTACATGTTGTTCCCGAGGGTGCAAAGGTTGATGAAGCGAAGAAAGAGGCGGAGGAGCGTTTTGCCGTATCTGTGGCAGGTCTTTCCGCCAAGGGAATCAAGGCAAGTTCCAGCGTGGAAGTGGACAACGACATCGCAGGGAGCATCCTGGATGTAATCGAGCGCGAGCATATCGATCTGATCGTGGTTTCGACGCACGGGACCACCGGGTGGCATCCGCTGGTGTTCGGGTCGATTGCCGAGAAGCTGGTGAAGCTGGTTCACATTCCGCTGCTGCTGATTCGCACAGAAAAGCCCGAGAGCAGCGCGAAGGTTTCCTCGGGACGATTGATGGAATGGTGGTAATGAACCTATCCATGGAGGGCGAATGTCCGGCAGCCTGGCGGATATTCGCCTTTGTACCTAGCGGGCCGGTTCCAGGGGTGTGAATAGGGCCAATATCGCTCAGTGGAAGTCGTGCGAGCGAATGTCTGCGCTGGTGACGTCAAGCGGCGCGATGAGCTGTGCCTTTACGTGAATCACACCGTCTTGATTCTGGAGTTTCCCGTGGATCTCAAGGAAGCGGCTGCGCGTGACAACGAGGCGGTTCTGCTCAAAGACATCGGGCGTGAGGATGATGTTTGCGATGCCGGTTTCGTCTTCGAGGGAGAGAAAGACGAAGCCCTTGGCGGTGCCGGGGCGCTGGCGGGAGATGACGCAGCCGGCGACGCGGACGGAGCGATTGCTGCCGCAGTCTTCAAGTTCGTGCGCGGAGAGAATACCTTGGCTGCGTAGAGCTGCACGCTGGTAAGCCATGGGATGCGGGCCTGTGGTGATGCCGGTTCCCGCATAGTCGGCGGCCAGGCGCTCGTCGCTGGTCATCTGCTTGAGCGGCTTTGACTGGACGGCGTAGGCAGGCTCGGCGCCGCGCAGCAGAGGGCCAACGGGACGGCCGGCCTGCTCCACCTGCCAGAGCGCATCGCGGCGATGCTCCACTTCTCCCAGCGAGTTGAGGGCGCCGACGCTGGCCAGTGCTACAAGCTCCTTGCGGTTGAGTCGCGGCACGCGCTGCGCGAGCTCATCCACGGTTGCGAAGGCTGCGTGGCGGCTGCGCGCAGCGAGAAGAGCTTCGGCCGAGGATTGACGCAGGCCCTTGACGTAGTTGAGGCCGATGCGGAGAGAAAGAGAGCCATCCGGCTCGGCTTCAAGAGAGCAGAGCCAATCGGAACGTTGCACATCGATGGGGCGCACGCGCAGGCCGTGGCGCTGTGCGTCTTTGATGAGCACGGCCGGAGAGTAGAAGCCCATGGGCTGGTTGTTGAGCAGGCCGCAGGTGAAGGCAGCCAGGTAGTGGACCTTGAGGTAGGCCGAAGCGTAGGCGATGAGCGCGAAGCTGGCCGCGTGCGACTCGGGGAATCCATACATCGCGAAAGAAGAAATGCCCTGCACGATGTTGTCCTGGGCGTCGGGGCCGATGCCGTTCCGCGTCATGCCGGCGCGCAGGCGGCCTTCGAGGTCCTTCATGCGCTGCATGGAACGGCGCATGCCGACAGCCCGGCGCAGCTCTTCGGCTTCAGCGCCCGTGAAACTTGCTACGGTCATGGCCATTCGTAGCAACTGTTCCTGGAAGAGCGGGACGCCGAGGGTGCGTTTGAGCACGGGCTCGAGCGAGGGATGAGGATAGGTGACTTCCTCCTTGCCCTGGCGGCGGCGCATGTAGGGGTGCATCATCTTGCCGACGATGGGGCCGGGGCGGATGATGGCCACCTGCACGACCAGATCGTAGAAGCGCGTGGGCGCGTTGTGCGGAATGGACGCCATCTGCGCGCGGCTTTCCACCTGGAACATGCCGACGGTGTCGGCCTTGCGCAGCGTTTCATAGACCAGTGGGTCCTCGGGCAGTGTGGCGACGTCGATCTCTTTTTTGTAGTGGCGCGGGATCAACTCGATTGAGTCTTTGAGCACGGCCATCATGCCCAGGCCGAGAAGGTCGACTTTGATGAGGCCCATGTCGGCGCAGTCTTCCTTGTCCCACTGGATGACGGTGCGGCCGGGCATGGAGGCGCGCTCGAGGGGGACGACGCGGTTGAGCATACCGGCGCAGATGACCATGCCGCCGGAGTGCTGGCCGAGATGGCGCGGCAGGTTCTGCATGCGCAGGCAGAGATCGAGATAGCGCGCGATGCGCGGATGGCGGGCGTCGAAACCGGCCTGCTCGAAGTGGCGGGCCATGGTGTCGTTGGCGCCACGCCACTCCCAGTGGCCGACGAGGCCGGATAGGCGAGAGAGCTGTTCTTCATCGAAGCCGAGGGCCTTGCCGACCTCGCGCGCCGCGGAACGGCCGCGATAGCTGATGACGTTGGCGGTCATGGCGGCGCCGAGTTGACCGTAGCGCTGGTAGACGTATTGAATTACCTGTTCGCGCTGGTCGCCGGAGGGAAGATCGAGGTCGATGTCGGGCCACTCGCCGCGATTTTCGTTGAGGAAGCGCTCGAAGAGCAACTCCATGCCAACCGGATCGACGGCGGTAATTTCAAGCGCGTAACAGACGGCGGAGTTGGCCGCAGAACCGCGTCCCTGGGCGAGGATTCCGTGCTGCCGGCAGTAGCGGACCAGGTCCCAGACGATGAGAAAGTATCCGGCGAAGCCGAGTTTGGAGATGAGCTTGAGTTCATGCTGGACCTGCGCGCGGGCTTTCGAGAGCAGATGCTGTTTGGCCGGGGAGCCATAACGTTTGCGGACGCCTTCTTCGACGCGTTTCAAGAGAAAGCTGTCCATGGTTTCGCCGTCGGGCACGGGAGAGCGAGGGAATTCGTAGCCGAGATTGTTGAGGGTGAATTCGAGACGCCGGCTGACGATGCGGGTGTTGGCGATGGCCTCTGGAAGATCGGCGAAGAGCGCGGCCATCTCGCCTGGCGGACGCAGGGAGCGCGCGGAGTTGAGGGTGAGAAGACGTCCGGCGCGGTCGAGCGAGGTGTGGTGGCGGATGGCAGTAAGTACGTCGAGAATTTCGCGGTCATTTTCCGTGGCGTAACGGACGCCGTTGGTGGCGATGACTGGCAAGTGGAGTAAGGATGCGAGGCTGAGGAGAGACTGGTTGCGGCACTCTTCATCGCGTTGCTGGTGGCGCTGCAGTTCGAGATACAGATTGCCGCGGCCATAGATAGCTGTGAGGCGCCCGGCTAACTTGTGCGCCGCAGTGCGGCCTTCGCGGGCGAGCGCGGCGGCGAGCGGGCCTTCATCGCCACCAGTAAGGCAGATGAGGCCGGCGGAGAATTCTTCGAGGTCGTCTAGGGTTGCCGCGCCCTCGGCTTTGGTGGCTTCGCGCATCTTGAAGCGGGTGATGAGCTGGCAGAGGTTCCGATAGCCGGCTTGCGAAGCGCAGAGCAGGAGCAGGCGCGGGGGTTCGGCAGGGCCCGCCGCGGCGGGCTGCGGCAGCCAGGAGGGCGGCGTGAGCTGGTTGCCGAAGGAGCTGACCGCGATCTCCGCGCCGATGTGCGCCTGGACGCCGCATTTTTTCGCCATGGTGTGGAAGCGGGCTGCGCCGTAGAGGCCGTTGCGGTCGGCAAGGGCGATGGCGGGCATTTCCAGGTGCTGCGCGCGTTCGGCGAGCGATTCGGGCTGCGACGCTCCAGCAAGAAAGCTGAAGGCGCTCGCGGTGTGGAGCTCGATGTATTCGTGGGCTTCAGTCATGGAACGCCTCGGTAAACAGATGACAGTTGTCAGTTGTCAGTTATCAGTTGTCAGTACCGCGTTATTCCGGTCAGCTAGTCATAGAAGGCTTCAATACACCACGCGTTCTGGGCGCAATCGCGCACCAGGAGGCAGGCAACGGAAGAACCGCTGCTCGTTTCGGCAAGCACGTCCCACTCTTCGGCATTCCAACTATCCGTGGACCACCAGCAACCGCTGGTTCGCCAGGGTCCATAGGCTGCCGCGACGTTGAAACTTTGCTCGCGATCGCGAAAGGAAATTGGCTTGAGCGCGTGCAGTTGAACGCGAACGGGGACGGGCGGCCTCATGCGGCGGAGGGCCATGCGCGGAGGAGCTGAGCCTGATGCGTTGGATTTGGGCGCGCTGGATTGGGATGTACCGGATGGATGGGAGACAGCTTGATGAGGGATCGCGAAACTCTCCATGCGGAAGCTGCCTGGGCGATGAGAGTCTTCGAGCACCGGTGAGCCGACGCGATCATCGCCGGCGATGGCCTTGAGTCGGGCGATGGTTACGTCGAGGCGCGAAGGCTCGGGGGTTTGCCGCGCGAAAAGGCCGAGTTGCACCTTGCTGGATTGGCCGGCTTCCGCGGTGAGGGTGAGCGAGACGACGGCGGCCTGCGGCGGATGCGCGGCGATCTCCAGTTGCAGCAGCTTGAGGAGAAACTTGCGGTCGATGGTAGGGAGGGCCGGACGTATCGCACGCTGGTAAGTGCGCCCGCCCTCCAATTCCATTTGCACAACTAGGGAAGCCAGCGAAAGCGCTCGCGTGGCGGCACGCGTGGCCAGGCAATCGATCATGCGGGCGCCGATGAAGAGCAGCGAGTCGGTGCGATCGACGGGGGTCTCGAAGGCGCAGAACTCCCGGAGCGAAAAGTCGGCCTCGAGGGGTTGAAAGGTGTGGGGCAAGGCGCCGCGGGCGAGATCGCGCCAGTCCACAGCCTGCGGGCCGAGGCGTGTAACCAGGTCATTTTCTGAAAGCGCGGCCAGCTCAGCGAGGGTGCGAATACCCCAGAGGACGAAGGTTTCCGCGTGCTCGAGCGGCAGGTCAAGGACGGCGAGAGGAAGTTTGGCCAGGGCAGTTGCTTCCTGCCGATAGGGAATTACGGTGATGCCGCGCGAGGCAGCGGCCTTCAAGCGGGCGGCATGGAAGTTGGCGCTGACGGCGACAGAGGCGTGCAATCCCGCGGAGGCGAGAGACGCGCGCAGCCTTTCGGCGAGCGTCTCCGGCGGACCGAAGAGACGCTCGACGCCGGCAATGTCGAGGACGCAGGAGCAGGCCGTTCCCTGGCTGGCGGCCTCGATGCGCGGAGAGAAATGTGCGGCACACTCCAGAAAGACGGCGCGCGCCGCAGCCTCCGTCTGAGTGGAGCGCGCCAGCAGATGCAAGCCGGGAATGCTTTCGGCTTCAAGGCGGGTCATTCCCAGGGACGCACCTTTGAGCCGCGCAGACCGGTTAAGGGAACAGACCGTCTCAAGTGGTGCGCGGCCTTCGAGCACGGCCACGGGCTGCGATTCCAGCCCGGTGTGCAGACGCAACAGGGCCTGGGCGGGAAACTCCGCGGCGTGGATGCAGGCGTAGAGTTCCGGTGTCATGCGCGATCCTCGCATTGACCTGCGCAGGTCGCCGACCAAGTGGAAGCGGGCGGTTTGCGCGGGCCGGCGATTGACGGGGTAAAGCGCTGCCGGCCGGAGCGGACTTGATAGGTAGAGCTGCTCAGGACGGTCTGGTTGTGTGTCTCAGGGCGCAGCGGAGAGCATTCCAGAACTACGGCCGCGCTGGATTGGGCGAACGGCTCCTGTGCGAGCACCAGCAGGGAACAGCGCGTGCGGTCGGCGGCCTGGCGGAAGCGGAACCAAGTGGCGAGCGGAATGCGGCAGCCGTGCTCGGGGGCAGTCGAGCCGAGGTCGAGCACAAGAGCGGAAAAGCCGCCCGCCTGGAGCAGCAGATCGGTGGCGCGCAGGGCCTGATCGAGGCGCGTCCAGGGCTTGGCATTCTCTTTACCGCAGGCGATTGGGCCCGCACTTTCCACCCCAGCTTCAAAGACCCGTCGCTGGGGACCCCGGCTTTGGCAGCGCACCCAGAGCAAATGCTTGAGGTTTACTCCATTGGCGGCTGCCGATTCGGCATCGAATGTGTCGCCGGCATCGACCCAGGCGCAGACGCGGCCCTCCTGCGTTCGCCCGGCAAGAAACGCGAGCGCCAGGCTTGTCCGCCCTGAGGATTCCGGTCCCGTCAGTTCGCTGATGGCTCCGACGGGCAAGCCGCCGTCGAGCAGGCGATCTACCTCGGGAATGCCCGTGGGCGCAGCCTCGCGGATGGTGCGCGGCACGGGCGTGAGCGCGGCGGGAAAGTGGCGTTCGAGGGTGTGCTCGATCTGGATGCGGAGGGCGGAGGCGGAGGGCATTTGCGGGACCTATATTCGCCTTTTCTTCGCTATAGAATCGCTCTTATCAACCTTCTTGTCAAAGGCATTCTGCAGGGGTGAAGATATGTCCAAATTTGTCAATCAGTTGCGCCTGTGTGCGCAGAGGAATACCCGTGCAGTGCCGGCCGATGCGATGAAGGTGAAGATCGATTCGGCAGGGATGGGGCATATACCATGGAAACCGGGAGCAGGAGGCCGTTGTGAGGCTCTACCGTACCAAGGCTGGGTGTTTTGTTGAACAGGATGGGCAGTACTACCGCATCTACGAGCTCAACTGGGATGCGCTGGTGGCGCGTGAGGATTTGCAGGGAACCCTGAGCGGGCTGATCGAGGCGAAGAAGCCGTCGCTCAAGTTCCATGCGGCGGAGTTGCTTGCACCCATCGGGCAGCAGGAGGTGTGGGCGGCGGGGGTGACGTACTACCGCAGCCGCGGCGCCAGGATGGAGGAGTCGAAGGATGCGGGAGGGGGCAGTTTTTACGATCGCGTTTACTCGGCGGAGCGCCCGGAGCTGTTCTTCAAATCGACTGCCAGCCGCACGGTGGGCGCAGGCGGCAAGGTGCGGATTCGCGCGGATGCGCGATGGTCGGTGCCGGAGCCGGAGTTGACGTTACTGGTCAGCCCCGGAGGCAGGATCACGGGCTACACGATCGGCAACGACATGAGTTCCCGCGACATCGAGGGCGAAAATCCGCTCTACCTGCCGCAGGCCAAGGTCTACAACGGCAGTTGTGCGCTGGGGCCGTGCATTCTGGTCGGTTCGGAGCCGCTCGCCGCAGCGACGGAGATTTCGATCGAGATTCTGCGCCAGGGACGGGTGGAGTTTGCCGGATCGGTGGGGCTGACGGAGCTGAAGCGCGAACCGAAGATGCTGGTCGAATACCTGTTCCGGGACAACGCGTTTCCGCAAGGATGCTTCCTGATGACCGGTACAGGGATCGTGCCGCCCAGCACGTTTACGCTGAAAAGCGGAGACCTGATCCGGATTACAATCGAACCGATTGGGACGCTGGAGAACTGGGTAGCGTGAAGCGTGTGTGCGAACCTGGAAAGAAGATACCGTTGCGTTTGAACAAATGGAGTGAACGCTGACAGTTTGAAGAAACAGCGAGTTAACCCCGCTACGCGAGTTAGCAAGTTAGCGAGTTAGCAAGTTAGCGGCGCATTGACCGACGCAAGGTGCAGCGGATCATTGCTGTGCGTCGCGGACGCAGCGGAATCCGACGCCGCCGGAGCGGTCGTAGCCGGGAGCCATGAGCAGCAGCTTGCTGTGCTCATCGATGCGCATGGTGTCGGGAAAGTACCAGATGGAGCCTTGCGGCTGGTAGTACTCGCCGCCGCGCACAATGGCGGCGCGGGTGTGCTCGTCGGTGAACTCGTCGGTCCATTGCCAGACGTTGCCCACCAGGTCCATGACGCCGTAAGGGCTTGCGCCCAGAGGGTGAGCGTCGACGGAGTTGGGACCGCGCATGGAGCGGCCCCAGTCGGGCGTGGGAACGTAAGACGGTTGCCATACGTTGCCCCAGGGATACAACCGGCCATCGGTACCCTGCGCGGCCAGTTGCCACTCCCACTCGTGGGGCAGGCGCTTGCCGGCCCACTTGGCGTAAGCGCGCGCATCCTCAAGTGAGACCCAGGTGACGGGGCGATTGTCCCAGCCCTGCGGAAAACCAGAGTCCTTCCAGTCGCGCAGGAAGTTGATGGGGTCAGAGGGTGCGTAGTGGGTGGCACTGAGGAACTGCTTGAACTGCGCGTTGGTTACGGGAAACTTGTCAATGAAGAACGGGGCAACCTGTAGGACTTTCTCGTGAAAGCGGCGGGGCGAGTCCTCCCAGGGGTACTGGACATCGACGCCGGGGGATGCGGAGCCTTCGATCTCAGTGCCCAGCACTTTGAAATCGAAGGAACCGCCGGGAATCTTCACCATGCCGTCCGGGGCCTCGGCGGCAGGCGCAGTGGACGGGGTTGCGACGATGGTCTGGTGCAGAATGGTCGGCTGGTGAGAAAAATCGGCCAGCGGCTTTTTGGTCATTTCGGCCATGCGGCGCATCAGGGCTTTGATGGCGTCGCCGGGCTCGCCGGGAGTGGCCAGAATGGCGCCGTAGCCGTTGGCTTCCATTTCGAAGCTGAGAACGGCGGTTTGCCCATTGATTTCGGGCTTCAATTCTGTGATCTGGGGCTTGAATTCCGGGCTCTGGGGCTTCAATTCCGTGCCGTGATAGAGGTCGAAGTAGCGCATTCCGGGCGTGAGCGGGACGTCCATCTGCGGCCCGCCGATCAAGTAGCCGGCGCGGTTGACGATGGTCCACAGGGTGTCGTTGCCAAGCGGCCAGCGGCTGGCGTAGACGCCGTAGGTGTGCATGGGATAGAGCGGTTCCCAGTCGGAGCTGACCAGGAAAGGCGCAACGGCGCGCTCGATGGCGGCTACCCGGCGCGTGGCCTCGGCATCGCGGGGGGTGATGCCGATCCAGATGCCCCAGACGTTCTCCCAACTCTCCCAACCCACGCCGTTAAAGAAGGCGAATTGCAGGTCGTCGGTCTTGTCTAGGTTCCAGCGGTCGCTGATGTTGACCATGTGGCGGGTTTCAAACCACTTGTAGCGGTCGACCATGGGGATGAAGGGAAAGTTGTACTGGCCCCAGTTCATTACGTCCCAAGCGAGGTCTTCGTCGCTGAGGCTGACTTCGGGCTGAAAGGCTAATGGATGGCCGATCTTTTCCGCGGCGAGGGGAAAGCCGAGCGGCACGCCTTCCTGGGTGTCGCCGTTGATGCCGTCGGCATCGATCTGCTTCATGAGCGCGGCGATCGCGTCGGGCCACGGCTGGTCCGGCTGGTGGGTGCCCTCGTCCCACATCATCATGGGAAAGAGCACGCGGACGCCGCGGCGATGGAAGTCGGCGACCATCCGGCGGACGCCTTCGATGCCGCCGGGCATGGACTCCACCATTTGGAGCTGGTTGCGGTCATCGACGCCCATGTTGGGATAGGTGGACCAGACCAATACCGCGTCGATGCCGCCGTAGCGCTTTTCGAGGTCGTCGAGATAACGGTCCACAGTGTAGCGGCCGGCGACCGGATCGTAGAAGTAGCGGTCGTGGACCATCATTTGCGGCTGCATGAAGCTGGACTGGGTCCATTGGAGGGCGGGCAGCGAGTAGCGCGAGGGATCGTAGGCGACGCGAATGCGGCGCTCCGCGCGCCAGTGTTGGATGTCGCGGAGCCAGCGCTCATGGGCGAATGTGGTGCACGGCGCCTGCAACGGTCCTTCCCAGGCGAAGTGCAGGTTCATGCAGTCGGGCGGGGGAATCTGCTGTCCTCGGGCCGGATACAGTGTGTCCTGCGCGTGGGCTGTAAGCGGACCAGCGAGCGATACGCATGAGATCAGAGTGGCGAGAGCGATGCTCCGAATGGATTGCATGACTAAATCCTTACATTCGACCAATTCCCGATTCGATTGCAGGCTTGGACCATCGAACCTTTTGACCGAGTTCCGAGGTTGCGGCCGTAAATACTATGAGGGCACGCTGGCAATCGCCGAGTGCTCTGTGTGTGTCTTCATCTGGCAACTTTCCATCCTTCGCAATGTCGGCAAGCCGATAGCTTTTCCTGCCAGGCCATGCACGCCGAGCTCGTTTCAATGCGCAGGTGTATTTGTTGTTGATAGTGAACCCGTGCCTTCTTGCTGCGCTATACAGAAAAGCCATATCGAATTCGGCGTTATATGTCACAAGGGGCAGGTCACCGATGAATTGAATGAACCCGGCGAGCGCCTCTCTTGATTCAGTACCTTCAGCATCTATCATCTCCTGCGTGATGCCGGTGATTCCCGTTATCTTCTTTGGGATTCTTTTATCCGTCTTTACAAGGGTGCTGAATGTGTCATGATTTTCCGACCCGAGATTCACCCGAATGGCGCCAATTTCGATAATCTCATGAACGGCGGAATTGAGTCCGGTGGTCTCCAAGTCCAAAACAACGAAATTCTCTGGAAGTAGCGCGGACAGCGCAATTCCCTTATTCGGCGCCCTGTGTGTCTCTTGTTGTTCCTGAGCCTCCGTTATCGTTATCGCCAGTTGCTCATCGGGCTTGCTTGAGGAGCGTATGAAATACACCAAGATGAAAAACATCGCAAGACCAATGAGACCGACAATCACCGCCTCTTCTGTCATTCGTCCTACCTCAAACCAAATGGTACTGGGTTTTGCTTCAACATGTCTGAGAAGAGAGAAGAGTGCTACGTTGATAGCGCAAGGAGGGCGTCCACCTCGGCTCGGGACGGCATGGAGGCTTGCGCGCCACGGCGCGTGACCTTGATGGCGGCTGCCGCGGAAGCAAACCGCGCGGCTGCCCATGGGTCATTGCCTTCGAGCAGCGCCACGGCAAATACGCCGTTGAAGCAATCGCCGGCGCCGACGGTATCGACGGCTTCGACCGGAAATGGCTTTACCCAGGCCTCCTCGCCGCCTGCGACGGCCAGAAAGGCGCCTTCTGCGCCGCGCTTGAGGGCTACGCCGTGAAGGCCTTTGGCCAGTAGTTGCTGCGCGGCGTCCTCGGGTTCCGGGCTTTTGTCGAGATAGAAGGCGGCCTCAGTCTCGTTGGGCGTGAACCATGTGACCTGGCTCCAGGTGGCGTCTGGGAGCGGCGCGGCGGGAGCGGGGTCGAGCATGACCGGGACACCGGCTTCGGCACAGAGGGCAAGGACAAGGCTGACGGTTTCGATGGGAAGTTCGAGTTGGCAGAGAACCATGCCGGCGCAGCGAATCAAGGCGGCCTGCTTGTCGATGTATGCGGGGTAAACCTTGCCGTTGGCTCCGGGGACGACGACGATGCTGTTTTCGCCGTTCCCGGCAACCAGAATTGAGGCCACGCCGGAGGGTCCGGGGACACGCGCGACGGCTGCCGTTCCCACGCCTGCACGGGTCAGGTTGTCGAGGAGGGCCTGGCCGAAGACGTCTTCGCCGACCATGCCTACCATTTGGACGGGGTAGCCCAGCCGGGCGGCGGCGACGGCCTGGTTTGCGCCTTTGCCGCCGGGAGTGGTGTCAAAGCCGGTGCCGATGAGGGTCTGGCCGGGAACAGGAATCCTGGGGGTATGCGCGACCAGGTCCATGTTGATGCTGCCGACGACGACGATGGGCTTGCGGGTTGTTTGCATGATCTGAACCATGGTTCCCACCCTTCCGCAATTAGGCTGCGGAAGGATGGGGCACCCACATTTTAGTAACAGTGAGTGTTCATCAGTAAAGCGGAGCCAGCGCCACGGCGCACAGCCCCAGAGCAAAGAAAATGAACATGAAGAGCAACAACCGCTTGGCCGAGCGGGGCGCGCCAGCAAACTCGTGCCAGACAAAGACGCCCCAGCAGGCCGAGACCATGGTGGCGCCCTGGCCGATGGAATAGGAGACGGCCGGGCCGACGAGATGGGCTCCGGAGGCGACAAAGTTGGCTACAGCGCCTAAGCACCAGACGGCTCCGCCGAGCAGGCCGGCGAGGTGCCAGCGGAACGGAGCGGACCAGTAGCCGGAACCTTTGACAGGCGGCTTGCCGTCGAGGGGCTTGGCCATGAGCAGCAGGTTTGCCGGCGCGGTGGAGAGAAGCACGCCGAAGGCGAAGAAGAGGGCAACGGCATACGGGCCGGGGGCGGGTTTGTCCTGCGTACCGGTAAGGGCGCGGGCAACGAGCGGGTAAAAGGTGCCCATCAGCACGCCGGCTACGAGCGAGAGGACGATGCCGCGAGTGGTGGCGGCTTTGGCTTGGGCCTCGCGTTTGCGATAGGCGGCGGCATCGAGGACGATGGCAACGACAACCAACAGGACCCCGCCAAACAGGAGCAGTGGATTGGCCTTGGGATTGACGAGGTAGCTGGAGACCGAGCCTACCACCAGCGCGAGGCCAATGCCGATGGGGAAGGCCACCGCCAAGCCGGCCACGTCGATGGCGGCTACCAGAAGAAGGTTGGCAATATTGAAGACCACGCCGCCGCAGGCCGCAAACAGAATGGGACCCAGGGGCGCTTGCACCGCATCGCTGAGGAACGGCGTTCCCGCGTGGCCGAGGCTGCCCGCGGTGAGACCGAGGATGATTGCGCCGAGGGCCAGCCCGAGGGCGTAGTCCCAGTAGAAGAGCTGGAAGCGGTAGCCTGGACACAGCTTGAGCGTGTTGGCCCAGGAACCCCAGCACAACATGCTCAGGAGCATGAGAAAGAGCGCGGCTTGATAGGTTTCAGGAAGAAGCATCGGCGTTGCCCCCGTTCACTTGCCTTTGATTGGCAAACAAGGAACCATAACGCGTGGGGCTATGGAGGCGCAAATCGCGGGTACTTCTCGGCTTACCGGCCTGCTGCGGAATGCCGCACGAGGGAATCCCACCCTTGCCGGTCGCCGCGCCGACTGCGCGTGAAGGATGGGGCACCCACTTTTCAGAGGTATCTACTGCCGGGCTGCCTTGATGGCCTCGGTGAGCGCGGGGACCACTTCAAAGAGGTCGCCGACGATGCCGTAGTCGGCTACTTCGAAGATGGGCGCGTCGGGGTCCTTGTTGATGGCGACCACGCACTGCGAGCCTTTCATGCCCACCAGGTGCTGAATGGCGCCGGAGATGCCGACCCCCAGGTAGAGCTTGGGCGAGACGGTCTGGCCTGAACTGCCGACCTGGCGCTCCATGGGCAGCCAGCCGTTGTCGCAGATGGGACGCGAGGCGGCCAGCTCCGCGCCCAGCGCCGTGGCCAGATCCTGGACGAGGGGAAGGTTCTCCGCGTCCTTGATGCCCCGGCCCACGCAGACGATCATTTGCGCCGAACTGAGGTCCACGGTCTGCGACCCACCGCGGAAAGGCTCGCCGGGGGTTGTGCGGATCTGGGCGGACTCAAGGGTGGGTACGAATGTGGTGACTGTGGCTGGGGCTGCGCTAGCGCCTGCCTCGGGCGCTTCGGCGCGGAAGGCTCCGGCTTGCACGGAGATCAAGCAGGGGCCGCTGCCGGTGGGCCGATAAGCGCCGTTGAGGCGGCCTTGCAGCAGTTGGCGGGTGAAAACCGGGCCGTCGCCGATGGCGGTCACGTCGCCGATGAGCACCTGGCCCAGGCGGGCGGCGAGCGCCGGTGCGTAGTCGCGGACCTGGTAGGTGTGCGGGAAGACGATGCAGGCAGGGCTTTCAGCCTGGATCAGCTGGTGGAGGGCAAGCGAAAAGCCGTCCGGGGTGTATCGCGCGAGGAGCGGATGTTCCACGCGGAACACTTTGTCGAGCGGCCGGGCGGCGATTTCGGCGGCGAAGGATTCTGTTTGCGCGCCGACAACGGCTGCGCTGACCGGGAGTGTCAGAGTTGCGCCGAGCTTTTGGCCGGCCGCGACGGCCTCCCAACTGATGCGGGCAATGCGGCCCTCACGCTGTTCCACAACCACCAAAACGCCGCTCATAGGACACGCACCTCGAATTTCAGCTTTTCTACCAGGGCCGCCGCGGCTTCTTTCGCCGTGCCGGGCAGAATCTGGGTGGATTTTTGTTTCTGCGGCAGTGCGACGTGCTCCAGAACCACGACGGGAGGAGCGTCCACGCCGAGGCTGGCCGCGGTCAACTGGCGGACTTCTTTCATCTTGGCGCGTTTAATGCCCATCAGGGTGGCGTAGCGCAGCTTGTTGCCGCCGGATTGGATGGTGAGCACGGCAGGGGTGGGCAGTTCGATGGTCTGGAACCAGCCTTCCTCGAGCTCGCGTTTGACCTTGAGGCCGGTTTCGGTCTTTTCGACGTTGAGAATCAGCGTGGCGTGGGGCAGCCCGAGGAGTTCGGCCACGATGACGCCGGTTTGGCCGAGGCCGAGGTCTTCCGACTGCAGGCCAGTGAGGATGAGGTCGGGATTCTCGGGCTTTACGGCGGCGGCCAGCAGACGGGCGACGCCGAGTGCATCGCGGAGCCCAAGATCGTCGCAGACGATGTGGATGGCCCGGTCGGCGCCCTTGGCGAGAGCCTCGCGGATGGTCTGCCCCACGCGCTCCGGACCGACGCTGACCACAACCACTTCGCCGCCCGCCGCGGCGGACTTCTCCTTGAGTTGGAGCGCCTCTTCGAGGGCGTAGGCGTCGGACTCGTTGAGCGCGTACTGGAGGTTGGATTCGTCAATCCACTTACCGGCCGCGTCGATGCGCACCTGCGCATCGCGTTCGGGGACTTGTTTGATGGCTACGATGATTTTCATAAGTAAAGGGCCTCGTTCATCTTAACTGGCTTCGCCCGGGGGCAATCCACGAGCGGCCAACTGGGCAATATCGAGCAACTGCGGCGCACCTTCGCCTTTGGCGTCAAACGCGTCGCGGAACATGCTGTTGCAGAAGGGGCAGGCGGTGCCTACGGTGGTTGCGCCGGTGGCGACGAGTTCGGCGGCGCGGACGTGGCTGACGCGCTCCCCGGTCTCCTCGCCGAGAAAGGAGAGACCGCCGCCGGCTCCGCAACAGAAGCTGCGCTCGCGATGGCGCGGGGCTTCGACCAGTTCGCCGGCCAGGGATGCAACCTCCCGTGGCTGGTCGTAGACGTTGCGATATCGGCCCAGGTAACAAGGATCGTGGAAGACGATCTTTTCCGGGACGGGGTGAGAGGCTGCGGGAGCGGGGACGGGTGAGGAGCGTACCTCAGGGGCTAAAGCCCCCGGTGAATTTGGGGCACTTGCGGCATGACTGAAGTCATGCCCTGATACAAAGCTCTCGGGATTCGTCGCGGTGGTGGTTGAGCGGGGGAGTTTGTCCGCAAATCGGGCCAGGAACTCGCTGTGGTGCTCGATTTCAGGCGGCGTACCGTACTCCTTCCAGTCTTCCTGGATGGTGCGGACGCAGTGGGGGCAGATGGAGACAATCTTCTTGACCTTGTTTTGCGCCAGGGCTTCGAGGTTGGCTTCGGCCAGTTGCTGGAAGACGAGGTCGTTGCCGAGGCGTCGGACAGGGTCGCCGGTGCATTTCTCCTTGCGCAGGACGCCGTAGCTTGTGCCCAGGTAGTTCATGACGCGGGCGAAGGCGGCGACGATCTCGCGGCCCTTGGGGTCGTATCCGCCCATGCAGCCCAGCCAGAGGCAATACTCCTGGGTGCCGTCGAATATGGGCAGTTGCTGCTTCTGGATGAACTTGTCGCGCTCGGCGGGGCTGATGCCCAGGGCGTTCGAGCCGCGTTCGAGAGCCAGGAAGAGTTTGGAGCCATATTGGTCTTCCCAGGCGCCGGTGTTGACCGCGCCGCGGCGCAGGCCGACAAGGATGGGGACGTGCTCGATGCCGACGGGGCACTGGAACTCGCAGGCGCCGCAGGTGGTGCACTGGAAGACGGCTTCCTGCTGGTTGTATTTGCCGAGCAGCGGTTGGTCGGAGGACGGGCCGAGGTCGTTGAGGTAGGCGCGGACGCCCAAAATGATCTCTTTAGGGTTGAGCAGCTTGCCGGTGTTAGCGGCGGGGCAGTGCTCGGTGCAGCGGCCGCATTCGACGCAGGAGTAGGCCTGGAGGCTGACCAGTCGGGTGAGATCCGTGCCAGCCACGAGGCCGAAGTCTTCATCGCCGCTTAGAGGGGGAATCTGGGCGAAGCTGCCGCGGGAAAGAAAAACGGTGGCCGGGCTGAGGATCAGGTGCAGGTGCTTGGTGTAGGGGATGATGGGCAGAAAGGTGAGCAGGGCGAGGGTGTGAATCCACCAGAGGGTGCGCGCGGAGGGGTCGGCGTCGGCAATAAAGAACGAGGCCAGGTAGGTGGCCATGAGGACGAAGATCAGAAGGGCAATGAAGCCGGACTCCCAGGAGAGCCTGGCGCCGAGCCATTTGGGGCGGACAAGGAAGCGGCGGACGAAGAGGCCGGCGATGCCCACGGCGCAGAATAGGGCGAAGACGGCTGCGAAGTAGTAATAGAGCCGGCCGATGGTTCCGGCGGGCGAGAGAAAACCGATACCGAAGACGACGGCGCAGTGGTTGAGCGTGACCAGGGCGAAGGCGCAGAAGGCCCAGAAGACAAAGGCGTGGGCAAGGCCGGGGAGCGGGCGCTCGCGGATGACTTTGGCCTGGCAGAGTACCTCCCAGACAAAGTCCCAAACGCGTTTGCCGATGGGGAAGAGGTGAAAACTGGGGTCTTTCTTCGATTTGAGGATTTTTTTGAGGACGAGGCCGAAGCGGCGCCAGAAACCGTAGGCCGAAGCCAGGACCAGCCCGGTGAAGAGCAACTTCTCAAAGAAAGAGAAGTGCTGAGGTTCAGCAAAGGTTGGAAGAAAAAGGATCATAGGCGAACGAAGCAAGGTTCATAAATGAGTGTCGGGCTGTGACACGACAGTGAGGACGAGGTCCTGCGCATTAACCGAAGAGCTCTTCAAAGATTTCCGCGTCATAGTACTTCAGGCGTTCCGCAAACTCGTTTACATAAAACATATCAGGGGAGAATCTCTGCGCTCGGACACGAATGGAAAATGCAGGTGCATCCTTGCTGAGATCGAATAGAACCAAGCCCACACCGAAGAGCATGCACAGGGACTCCAGACGGCCCTGATCGGTCTCTGTAAGCGAGGTTGGCATTGCGATGTATGTCTTGGAGGAGAAAAGTCTATAAGCGATGGCTTGGCCAAATGCAACGACAGGAGCCTGCGGGTCGATCTTGATTTCGACTGAGACTATTTCGAGCGGGAATTTGATCAGGTCGCTCGCCCGAGATTTGTAAATGCCGACCACATCCGGGGTTCCCCATTTTGACTTAAGGCCAGCGCCACCGAGCGAGGCCACGTCTGTAACCTCACCGAGGTCGTTCTTAAGCCACTGGGCAAACGGTTTGTAAAAGTCGGACTCCTTGATTTTGGTTCCAGTTGAGGCGATGTGTTCCGTGCTGCCTACAACCACGGAATCGCTGTCAGAGGCCTCAACTGCCGTAAACAGACCACGACTTGGTTTGATGATTTCGCTGGGGAATAGCGCGTCAAGATTCCAGACGGAGCCGTGAATCGTGTTCCTTGGTGTCTCGGGGGACTGCTGACTCACCTTATCCACCAAGGTGCTGTAACGAATGCCGCCGGGGCTTTCGACAACGATCTTTCTTGCGAGCTTCTGGATCTCTTTACCGGACAGTTTTGCCATTGACGCTGGATTATAGTTCTCGATGAGAGGGATGGGCAACTCTTGCACAACACTCAGGCTGTGGGAAGCCCGGGTCTCAAAATCGAGACCTCGGGCACCCGATCTAGACAGCGGCATGGCAGGCTTGCTCGATCTGCTCGGCGAGGCGGCGTGCGACGAGATCGCCCTCGATGCGCAAAGCACGCGCGACGACCAGCGCATCCTCGGGGGACGGTGAATCGAAGAAGCGGAAGTTCCACAATGCCTGCGCGCCAAACTCCGCGAAGGCCCGCCTGTAGAGGGTCACGTAATCGGGTTGAATCGCTTCTGCGTTCATGGAATGCTGCCCTGCGGCCACTATGAACGCGGGGGCGAACAGAGGCAAGTTTCTGAGAACAATAAGGAGCTCCGTACTAACCGGTGTCTTTGGCCTGTAGCTGAGGAGGAACGCGTCCTGTCAGCAGCGCACGATTTTCGGTGAATCGATGCCCTTGGTGGCGTTGCGCGTGTCCACCACCAACTGGGACTGTTCGACGATGGCTTTGTAGTCGTAATTGGAGTGGTCGGTGACGATCACCACGGCGTCGAACTGGGCGAGATTGTCGAGCGGGGTGTTGGTCATGTTCAGGTCGTAGTGGCGGCCGCGGCCCACGGTGGGGAAGTAGGGATCGTTGTAGGCGACGACGGCGCCTTTGTCGCGCAGCAGCTCGATGATGGTCAGCGAGGGAGACTCGCGCAGGTCGTCGATGTCGCGCTTGTAGGCCAGGCCCAGCACCAGCACCTTCGATCCCTTGATGGGCTTGCGCTGTTCGTTGAGGCCGGCGGCGATCTGGTCAATCACGAAGTAGGGCATGGCCGTGTTGATCTCGCCGGCCAGTTCGATGAAGCGGGTGCGGAAGTCGAACTCCCTGGCCTTCCAGGCGAGATAAAAGGGATCGATGGGGATGCAATGGCCGCCGAGGCCGGGGCCGGGATAGAAGGCCTGGAAGCCGAAGGGCTTGGTTTTGGCGGCATCGATGACCTCGTGGATGTCGATGCCCATCCTCATGCACAACTGCTTCAGCTCGTTGACCAGCGCGATATTCACGCAGCGGTAGATATTTTCAAGCAGCTTGGCCATTTCGGCCACCGAGGGGCTGCTGACGGGCATCACGCGGGCGAAGATCGTAGAGTACATCGCGGAGGCCAGTTCCGTGGCCGCCGGGCCGCAACCGCCCAGCACTTTGGGAATGTCGCGGCGGGCCACGGTGTCGTTGCCGGGATCTTCGCGCTCGGGAGAGAAGGCGACGTACACGCCGGGCTCCTCGAGCGTGCGCGCAACTTTCAAACCGCTGCGGTTGCCGGCCTCCAGCAGCGGCACCACGATTTCTTCCGTGGTGCCGGGATAGGTGGTGCTTTCAAGCACGATCAACTGGCCTTCATGAATCCAGGGAGCGATCGATTGGACGGTTTCCCGCACGTATCTCAGATCCGGTTCGTTGTGCTCGTTGAGCGGGGTGGGGACGCAGATGATGACCGCGTCCATCTGGGCGATCTCAGAATAATCCGCCGTGGCGCGGAAGCCTGCCCGTTGCGCCTGCTGAATCTCGCCAGAGAGAATGCGCACAATGTAGGAGCCGCCGGCGTTGAGGGTGTTTACCTTGTCCGGCGCAATATCGAAGCCGGTGACGTGAAACCGCTCGCCGCTGAAAAGCAGCGCCAGCGGCAACCCGACATAGCCCATGCCGACGATACCGATGCGGGCCTCGCGGGACTCGATTCTGAGCTTGAGATCAGAAAGCCGGCTTCCGGTTACTGGGGTCATGCTCTTAATTGTAAAACCTGAAGCTGTGGCGGCGCATGGTATGCCGGCAAGTCCGCGATTGTATGCTGTTTAAAGCAGACTCTGGCGGCTGCCGCAGCCGCCGTCAGCGTTCGAGGAGATTCCTTTGGCAAGCTATCTGGTAACCGGAGCCGCCGGGTTCATTGGCCGCTCGATCGCCGCGGCTCTGGTGGCGCGCGGTGAAACCGTGCGCGGCATCGACAACTTTATCGCCGGCAAGCGCGCCAACTTGGTTGGCCTGGAAGCGATGGAGTTCCTGGAAGGCGACCTGGCCGACCCGGCGGCCTGCGCCGAGGCATGCGCCGGGGTGGAGATTGTCTTCCACGAGGCGGCGCTGGCGTCGGTTCCGCGCTCGGTGGCCGACCCTGTGGCTACGAACGTGAACTGTGTGGACGCCACGCTCAACCTGCTGGTAGCCGCCCGTGCCGCCGGGGTGCGGCGCGTGGTCTATGCGGGTTCTTCCTCCGTTTACGGCGATGCGCCCACCCTGCCGAAGCACGAGGAAATGCTGCCCAACCCCATCTCTCCGTACGCCGTGGCCAAGCTGGCCGGCGAACACTATATGCGGGCCTTCACGCGCGTCTACGGACTCGAGACGGTGGTACTGCGCTACTTCAATGTCTTCGGCCCTTACCAGGACCCGACTTCGCAGTACTCCGGGGTGCTGGCCGTCTTTTGCCGGCGGATGCTGGCTGGAGAACAGCCTACGATCTATGGCGACGGCGAGCAGAGCCGGGACTTCACCTACATCGACAATGTGGTTCACGCCAACCTGCTGGCCGCCGCGGCCCCGGCTGAGAAGGTGGCTGGGCAGATGATGAACACGGCCACGGGCACGCGCATTACGCTGAACCAGACCTTTGGAATTCTGCGTGAGTTGACGGGCTACAGCGGCCAGCTGGGCTACGCTAAAGGGCGCGCGGGAGACATCCGCGACTCATTGGCCGACATTCGCCGGGCCGGGGAGTTGCTGGGCTACAAACCGATCGTGGATTTCCGCGAGGGGCTGCGCCGCACCGTGGAGTGGTACCGGAGCGGCGTTTGAGGCGACTGCTGACGATTCGCGGTCTTTTGCCAAGGCGATTTACCTGTTTTTCCCACAAATCACTTTCTTCTGTGATGCGGTCTATTGACGAATCGCTTCCAATGGAGCACACTGTCAAGGATTTCCTCCGCAGCAGCTTTTCGAAATGAACGCAGGGATAGCCTTGCGCGAGGGGACATGGGACTGGTTCCCATAAGCGCTAAGATAACCAGTTAGTAACCCTCTGTGTTGTGCGGTTTCTACTCTAATTACCCCATCCGTAGCGTACAAAGCAGGTTCAGATTGGTTAGCGAAGCCTTGGCTTAGCGACTATGGGAGTGGTCCCTGGGAATGAGGTTCCCACCCCTTGCAGGACATCTCCGCTCTTCCGCAGGATTCGCCGCACGATTCCGATGCGCGGCTCATGGCGGGCGTCAGCCGGCACAGCCGCTCGACCTCTCTGCGTGCGCTTGGGGAGACTGTGGTCCGCCGCCGCCGCCTAGTTGCGTCCGTGTTGGGAGGATTGCTGCTGGCCTGCCTTCTGTATTGCCTTATTGCTCCCAATCAGTATGAGGCCAGCGCCAGGGTGGCGTTGCGCACTTCGCCTTCTTCTTCGCTCAGTATGGAGGCGCCGGGGGCGCTTGCAGCGGCGTCCATTCTTTCCGCGCCGTTGCAGCTGGAGACGCTGGCCAATGTTTTTCGCAGCGACCAACTGGCATGGAGAGTGATTACCGAGTTGAAGCTCGACCAGGCGCGGGGCTTCAATGGCCGCTTTGGCCAGCTCTTTCCGGGGTTTCACCTTGAAACGCCCTCACCCGATGCTCAGGCCTATCTACTGGAGAGGTTTCAAAGGCGGCTGCGCGTGGAGGTTTTGCCGCGTACGCTGATGATTCAGATACGGTTTCGTTCGAAGGACGCGGCGTTGTCGGCGGCCGTGGTGAATGACCTGATCCGCGTCTATGGCGAGCAGGACAGCGAGTCCCGTGTGCGGGCCACCGCGCAGGCCTCAGCCTGGCTGGAGAGCCAGCTCAAGGAGCTGAAGGCCCGTATGGAGCAGGATCAGAAGCGACTGACGGCTTTCCAGAACGAGCACGGCCTGCTGAGCACCCCGGAGACGCTGCCCAATGGCCAGCAGGGCGAGGCACAGCACAGCTCGATCTTGCTGGAGATCGACGAGTTGGGCCGGCAGTTGGTAAGCGCAACGACCGATCGCATTCTGCGCGAAGCCGAATACCGCTCCGCTTCCCAGGGCGACCCGGAACTGGTAATCGCCTCCGATCCCCAACTGCAAATCGAAAGCAGCAGCTTTGCGACCGCTCTCTTGCAACAGATTCACGCGCGCCGCAGCGAACTGGAGCTGGAACAGGCGCAGCTGAGTACGGAACACGGTCCGAACTTTCCCCGGGTGGTGGAGATTCGCCGCGAATTGCTGGATCTGGACGGGCAGAAGCAGGCCGAAGACGCCAAGCTGGTGGATCGCTTCCGGAGCGCCTGGCAGACGGCGGTGGATCGCGAGCAGTTGGTGCAGAAGAGCCTGGAGGAACGCACCGGCGAGGGCATGAAGCAGAACCAGGCAGCCATCGAGTACGCTTTGATGCGCCAAGAGGCCAACTCCAGCCAGGAGGTCTACATGCGTGTGCAGGAGAAGGTGGAGGAAGCCGGGCTGGCCGCCGGCGTTCAGAGTTCCAATATCTCGGTGGTGGACTCTGCCCGCCAGCCGGTCAAGCCGGTGGCGCCAGACCTGCCGTTTTACATGGCCATCACGTTTTTTGCCGGACTCTGGCTGGCAGTGGGAGGCGCGCTCTTGCTCGAATCTCTTCATTCTTCCGCGACCCGCGCGGCGATGACGCTGCTGGCGGTGCTTTTGGCTGGCGCCATGGGTCATGCGCAGGCGCCCACGCCCAGCCTCGACGGTCTGCCCACGGGCGTGGCCCGCATTCCTTTTACGCCCGATACCAAGGTGGTTCCCAATCCCAAGGAGTCGCCGGCGGTGTGGAACAGCCCCGCAGGCGCAAACCAGGCGGGGTTGCCCGCGCAGGCAACCGCGCTGTCGGCGTCTCCCATGCCGGCTCCCATCGGCCCCGGAGACTTTCTCGATATCAGCGAGTACCACACCCCGGAGTTTCATTCGGCGGTGCGCGTGTCGGCCCAGGGCACCGTGACGCTGCCCATGGTCAATGAGGTGCAGGTTGGCGGCATGGACGAACTGGCCGCTGCGCACGCCATTGAGGCGGCGCTGGCGGCCAAGGGCATGCTTCTGCATCCACAGGTCTCGGTGCTGGTGACCTCTTACGCAGGGCAGGATGTGAGCATTCTGGGTGAAGTGGCCCGTCCCGGAGTTTATCCATTCACGCTGCACCATCGGCTGCTGGATCTGATTTCGGCTGCCTCCGGGCTGGCGCCCAACGCGGGCCGCCTGGTGAATGTATTTCACCGCAGCGACCCCAATGCGCCGCATGCGGTGGTGCTGGACCCCGGCGGGACCGACACGGGTTCCGATCACAACCCGGAACTGATTCCGGGCGACACCGTCCAGGTGAGTCGCGCCGGGCAGGTTTACGTGGTTGGCGATGTGGTTCGTCCAGGGGGATTCGCGGTGGATCCAGTACAGGGGCTGACGGTGGTGCAGGCGCTCTCGCTGGCGTGGGGACCGAGCCAAAACGCCGCCGTCGGCAAGGCGTTGCTGATCCGTGAGCAGAAAGGCGGCCGGACGTTGACCACCGTAAACCTGAGGCGCATGATTCACGGCCAGGAGCCCGACCAGCCGGTCTACGACCGCGATATTCTCTTCGTGCCCGACTCGACGGCCAAGAACCTTTGGAACAGGACCATGGAAGCGGCCATCCAATCGGCGGTCGGCGTAACTATCTATGCAGGCCTGGTGTATTCGCAGAGGTTTTAGAGCATGAGGCGCATTGCCTGGGGACTGTTGCTGCTGTTCGCATTCGCGATTCCGTGGGAGTACTCCCTGGATCTGGGCGAACCGCTGGGCAACATTGCCCGCATCGCCGGTTTGCTGCTGCTGCTGGTGGCCATTCCGGCCGTCTTGCAGGCCGGGGGCCTGCGCACTCCAGGACCAATGCAGTGGCTGGTTCTGGCTCTTTATCTCTGGTTCTGCTGCTCCTATTTCTGGAC
>PLGM01000087.1 GCA_003139795.1 Acidobacteriaceae bacterium
GAGGCAGGTTGAGTTGCTGGTCCGGGGAAACATTCCCTGCACTCAGAGGTAGGAGAAGGATGTCTACAAAACTGGACCAGATCATGGGGAACACTCCATGAGTGCAACCTGTGGAGCCCGTTGCGGGAAATCCGCTCGGCGGGTTCTACGAGGGGGGATAGGCACAAGCGGCCTCAACCGCAAGGCCTGTCCCTACCCACCAACCAATTGCTCTATGATGGCCGGAGCGTGAGTATGCGTGGGGTATTGCAGGTCAGAACGCTCCTGGTTGAGCTTTGAAACACTGCTGAATGGCGGTAGAATTCGAGCCAATCGGCGCTTGAATGGGAGATTCCGGATTACGGGGCGTCGTCAACCGAATGTTATGCGGGAGGTGGACTTTCATGGGTAAACCTGCGCAACTCAAGATCATTGAGGTGTCGGGACCCTCCGCGGGGATTCACATGTTTTGCCTCAGGGCGGCGGCCGCGTTTTCCGGTTCTCTTCACAATCGCGGCATGCAGCGAATGACGTGGGATCTGGCGCCACTCTTCGACAGCCAGAATGCGGCGGTGGTTGAATTGCCATCGGGTGGCAAACTTCAGGTTTATTTGAACGACGGCTACTGGTCCAGGTTGTTCCTCAAAGGATTCAAGTACGAAGCGGAGATTGAACACGTCCTGAAATGCGTTCTCACCCAGCCGGATACATATTTTCTGGACCTTGGCGCCAATATCGGATACTGGAGCGTCGTTGCAAGCCGGCTATTGCCACCAGGCCGGGTGGTGGCCCTGGAGGCATCGCCGCCACAATATGAGCGGTTGCGCCGGAACGCACAACTGAACGGCGGAAGCTTCGAGGCGATTCTGGGCGCGGTATGGTTGCGAGACGGCGATACCCTTGTCATTGTCGCGCACGACCGGAGACATGCCGGGTCCAGTGTCGTTAATCGCAGAGAGAAGGTAGGACAGGCCGGATATCATGAATATGGGGTTCAGAGCGTTACAATCGACTCGGTCTGCGAGCGATACATTCCAAATCCCAATGCTCGGGTTGCGATTAAACTGGATGTTGAGGATGCTGAGATTCAGGCGCTGCAGGGTGCGCGAGGCGTTCTCAGTTCCCGTGAGGTGGCGGTTCTGTATGAAGACCACGGCCAAGATCTTTCGTGTCACATTAGCGAATACTTCTTCAACAATTTCGAGTTCGACATCTTCTACTGCGACAAACAAAACACCCTGACGCGAATGAACTCGGTTGCAGACGTGCGGAATGTCAAGAAACGTGCATCTACCGGCTATAATTTTCACGCCTGCACGCGGGATTCTGCTTTCTCAAGAATGTTAGCTAGCCGCAGCCGCTGAGGATAAGGACCGGCGGCTGGTAATGCATGCCCGTTACTACTGGCTACTGCTGGCGGAGAGCCATCTCACGCGGCGCCTGTTTGCAAGCATGCTGCGGCGGATGGAGGCTTTGCCGCTGCCAGTTGGGTAGGCGCGGCAGGGAGGCGAAACCAATCTGGGTGACGGAGGGGAGTTGACGGGGGAGGTGTCCGAAAGAGTGCTTCGAAATGGGGTAAATGATGGTTTTTTGGTCTCGGAGGCGGCCCAGCCGGGTACGCCCGGAGCTTTGGCCTTGGAACAAATGCAAAAGATCGCAAGCGGAGGCAATTGGCGGTATATTGGTTCGCAACCGAGAGGCAAAATGGAAATCCCGGCTTATTATGGAGAAGAGGGGAAAAGGAAGAAAATGGGGCGCTTTCTGATGAAGCTGTACTATCTCCTGACGATCCCGATTAGCCTGGGGATTTTGCTCCATTCAAAAAGGATTCACCCTGCGTACCGGCTGACCTGGTGGAAGAAGATTGTGTTTGGACTTCGCGTGGTGCGCAATAGGCACCGCCTGCGGACGGCAAACAGCTATAAGCCGTTGCTGGTGATGGCGCTCAAACTGTTCGAACTTTCTCCGGAGGTGTCCGGGGTTGTGGTTGAATGCGGGACGTTCAAGGGCGGAACCGCGGCGAGCCTGTCCCTGGCGTGCAAGATTGTCGGCCGCAAGTTGATCGTTTGCGATTCGTTCCAGGGGCTCCCCCCGAGAGACTCGCTGGACCGTTTCGCGGCGAAATACAAGCCGGGGGATTTTTGCGGCTCTCTGGATGAGGTTCGTGCGAACATCACCAAATACGGCGACATCGGCAGCTGCGAATTTGTGCAGGGCTGGTTCCAGGATACACTTCCGCATCTTGACCGGAAGATTGTTCTGGCGTTCATCGATGTGGACCTGGAAGCCAGCCTGAATACATGTGTTCTCAACCTCTGGCCCCGATTGGTCGATGAGGGGTACGTTTTCATCGACGAGTACATGAGCACGGACTACTGCGCGCTGTTTTTCTCCGAACGGTACTGGAAGGAGAATTTCAACCGGAATCCACCGGGCATCATCGGGGCAGGTTCCGGGCTTGCCCTGGGCGAGTACTACATCGGCCCGTGGGGAGAACGGAAGGACCATCCGCTGCAACATGCCACCGGCTCGGCCTATACCCGGAAGTCGATGTCGGGCTACTGGGCCTATTACCCCTCCGACGCTCGCGGTTGACGGGCGCAGCCTTGCAGGCGCAATTGAAGATCGCCTGTTGAGCTAGCCCCCGTATTTCAAAGGAGAAGACCGCCTCCGACAGGGAAAGCTCTGCCGGCGCTTTCTCTCCGGACGAGAGCGCGGGGCTTGCCTTGTTTGAGGCAGCAGCGCCGAACCGGGCCTCACGCCAGCTTCCACCCCATCCGCCGCGCCCGCTCGTGTGTGCGCATTGAAAGCGGATGGTGCGGCTCTCCCGCCGCCAGCCCGATCAACACGTGGTCCACCGGCTCTGCGCCCAACATCTTCGCCGTCACACGCAACGCCCGCGCCGCTCCCGTGGTCAGCGGAATCAGGAATCCAGGCATGGCCGCCGAGGCCACCAGCACCGCCTTGCGCGGCTGCCGCTTGCTGGGCAATGCCGGGTTAATGGTGTGACCGACGACAGCACACCCGGTGGTTACAGTTGTCCTGTGTGAAAACCGAAGGAACTTCACGTAGTCATCGAGAGGCCAGTTCTTATTGCCCTTTTCTTTGAATGCGACGCCATCGATGCATTGATAGGTCGCTTTCACATCCCTCTCGCGAGAATCGATCTAAGCGACGCAAAGTCTGCGGGTCGGGGAAGCTTGGCACCTGAATAATGCACAGGGCCGTTTGGAACCTCTGAGAATTCTGTTTTAAGACAGTAGGGACGCGAAGTTCAGAGCTTCGCGAACCAATTCTCAGAGGTCACCCAAATGGTGAAGAATGCAAATGATACTTCGCTTGACAGGCCTGTGAATCAAGGGGTTCACGCAGACCCCAATCCGTCGATAAGGTTTGGGAGGCGTTTCCAGGCCGGTGTTTTGGATCGTCGGGGCGAGTCTGAGTTGTGGATATGGTCTGCGGGATGGACAACACAGCGATCAGAACCCCGTCTGGCTCCCGATCAGCCTGTCCGCGGGGTCTTCAAGACACGGTTGACCGCGGCCCGGTCAAAATCGGCTCAGGAAAACGTCATCGATATCCACTCCGGAACCCTCTTCTCATGGAGTGACCGGTAGCAGTCGCATGGCCTCCCTCCATAAAGCGATGCGGTCTGCCAGCGCGGCCAGCCGCAGCAGCGTCTTGCGTGCATGCTGCACGATGCGCCCCGCCGTGTTGATGATCAGAAAACGCAAACGCTTGGGCCGGGCACGCAACAACTCCGCAGGCAATGCGATCCGCTTCAATGCCGTCAGCACGTTGTGCGTGATCACCGCCAGCCGCAGCCAGGCCGCATTGGCGCCAAAATATTTACTTGGCATTACCCCGCCGGCCAACTCGTTCTTCAGCACATCGTGCACACCCTCGATCGTCCCCGCCTTCTCCCGATGCCACGCGATCAACCGCTCCGGCTTTCACTCCCAGATGTTGCTCACCACGGCAATATGCTTCACCCGGCTGCCGTCGGCAAACAGTTCCTCCTGCCGGGGACGAATACGAATCGCCACATAGCGCAAGGGCTGCGCGTCCTTCTGTTCGGTCTTCTCTCCCGGCACAAAATCCACCTCGGAGCACTCGCGAATCTCCTTGCCGTCCGCCTTGCCGTAGAGAGTCCAACCCGCCTCCGGAATCTGCAAAATGGCCTGATGCAAGGCCTCGCTCATGCGCGCGCTGATGGCAAAACCAATCCTCCCCTGCGGACCATCGGCGCGCCTGTCGTCCCGCAGCCAGCCGAGCAATTCCTTTTCGTGACTGGCGGAATCGCCGCGATAGTAGAAGCTGGCCACCGCCAGCGGAGCCATCATCGCCGGCAGTCGCCGCGGCGACCCATCGCGAAACTCATCGGCCAAGACCACGTCCATCTCTGCCCACACCGCCAGCATCGGCTGGTAGTCGCGCTCCCCCTCATAGGTCCTGAGCGCCTGCTGCTTGTGGCTTTCGATGATCGTCGCATCCTGATCCACCGTCGCGATGCGCTGATCCGGACAGCGGCGGCCAAGCTCCCGCACCAGCTCTCGGTTCACTTCCCCCAGACCGCTCAGCTCATCGGCTTCTTCCGGTATGAAAGCGATCTGCTCCGGCTTACGCTGCTCTCGGGCCTGCTCCAGCTTCGCCTCGGAATGAAACCGGTTCAGAAACTGCCGCGCCGCTTCTGGAGAAGGCATCTCGTGGCCCAGCATTTCTTTCAGCCCAGCATCTTCCCGCAGCTGCTGGAAGTCGTCCAGGCATTCTCCGCCCACCGCGTTCAGCACCACAAAGCTTTCCACCATCGTAGCTTCGTCGAAGCCCCGATCCCGCTGCTTACTGAGTCTCGCATAATA
>PLGM01000058.1 GCA_003139795.1 Acidobacteriaceae bacterium
GAATTCGACGCCGAATTATCTGACGGCGGTATTCGAGAGCGTGTCGTCGCCCGATTCCTACCGGAGCCAGTTTTCGATTTCACCATCGGATGGCTGGCAAGTGGTCATGATAGGATTGCCGGCTTTAGTCGTGGCGCCTTGAGTGATCACCAGCGGCGGCGGGGACCGCTTTCACCTATCAGATCGCCGCCAGCAACGCGCCCACCAGTTACGGTGCGTCGGGATTGCCCACCGGCCTCACGGTGAATGCTGCCTCGGGTTTGATCTCGGGGACGCCGAGCGGGGCGGGAGTCTCGGCGGTGACGCTGAACGCCACCAACTGCCCAGCGCGATACGGCGGGTGTCGCATAGACTCTGAACGATACTTTTGGATTGGGACCGACAAATCCCCAGGCGTCCGTTATTTGAGAACAAATCCTGGCAAAGCGCCAGACCGAGAACCAAATCTCTCCAAGTTAGCCGACAGTATCCGTTATGAGACATGGAGCCCCTCACCCAATTGGCTTCAAATTCGTTTTGGTCCTTCTTGCCCGCTCCCTGTGGCTCATGCGCCAGCCACCACGCTAGGTAAAAACGAACTCCCGGCGCCCGCAGGGGGAGGCTTCGCTCGCACAGCCCGCTGCGTCACCTGCCAGCAAGCCACACGACGACAGCTTTGTCATCGGCAATGACGACTGCCCTATACTGGAGATTCCACCGGTTCAAAATCCCTAGCTTCCCACCCTTCAATGAAGCTCTACACCCTAGACCCGACGCTGGACCACCGTTGGGATGATTTGGTTGCTTCTCACCCCAAGGCGTCCGTGTTTCATCACAAGGGTTGGCTCCAGGCCATGGCTAGAACCTACGGCTATCGCCCTATTGCGCTGACAAGCACACCGCCTGGGGAGCGGTTGTCGGACGGGATTGCTTTCTGCGAGGTCAAGAGTTGGATCACCGGAAACCGGCTGGTTTCATTGCCTTTCGCAGACCATTCTGAGCCCTTGCTGAATGAGTTCAGCGACTCTTTCGAGCTCACCGAGTGGATGCGAACAGAGTGCGGTCAGCACAAGTGGAGATATATCGAAATTCGGCCACTTTCCTGGGAGATGCATTCGGACTGTCCTCTGGTGGCAAGCCAGTCCTTCTGGCTTCATACTCTCGACCTGACGCCTTCCCTCGAGCAGATTTTCCGCGATTTAGACAAGAACTCTATCCAGCGCCGCATCCGGCGCGCCGAGCGCGAGCAACTTTCGTACGAGAGAGGCTGCTCCGAGGGACTTCTCAATGACTTCTACCGGCTGCTCATGATCACCAGGAGGCGTCATCAGCTTCTCCCGCAACCCCGCGCCTGGTTCCGAAACCTGTTTGCCTGCATGGGCCCCAGCGTGGAGATCCGGTTGGCCCGCAAAGAGAAAATTCCCATCGCCGCGATCCTCACGCTGTGTCACCGCCGTACCGTGGTTTACAAGTATGGCTGCTCTGACGAAAAATTCCATCATCTCGCGGGTATGCCGTTTCTGTTTTGGAAGTTGATCGAGGAAGGCAAGACGGCGGGTGCAGAGCAGATCGATTTTGGTCGCACCGAACTGGAAAACGATGGCCTGATTAGGTTTAAAGATCAGTTCGGAACCACCCGCAGGCGGCTCACTTATCTTCGATATCCAGGGAGTTCGAGGGAGAAATACGTGGCGGCGTCGGACCTGCCCGCGGCGCGGCGCCTGTTCTCGGTGTTGCCCGACGCGCTCTCATCCAGGGCGGGCCGATTGCTGTACCGGCATATCGGTTAGTTGTTCTATGATTACGAATGCGCTCAGCCCACGCGATTGTGGATGGCGAAAGGTCAAGAGTGCAGGTAGAATATCAGTCAATGTCCCGAGCCTCCGCGGAAGATGAACGTACGCTCGTACAAGCCGTGCGCGATCGCTATCGCTGTCCGGAGGGATTTCTCGACTTTCGTCTCAGCGAAGAATTGTCTCCGGACCCGGGATACTTCCAATTTGGTCCCGACACGACTTGTTACGGCCGCACCTTGAAGAGTGCTCATCAAGCGCAACTGAGTTCTTCCCTCTGCGACACGCTACCCAGTGTCTTATTTGATGGGACGCAGCTTGTGCTGCCATTCGATCCGAATGAAGTCATCGATAATCTTCGGTTAGAGCGCTACCCCAGCGGCCAATTGGGTAAGTGCGAGAAAGCGTTGAAGGGCATCTACTACTGGCTCCGTCCCCTTACGAACCGCTCACTGCGCAAGGGCATTCAGAGACTTCGAGCGGTCAATTGGCAAAAGAGGCGTTTCCCCCAATGGCCGGTTGACACCACTGTCGAGAATATTTGCGAAAACCTGCTGTTGCTCTCGTTGCGGGCCAGCGGTGTCGACCGTATTCCATTCATATGGTTCTGGCCTGATGGCGCTCGCGGTTGCGTCTCGATGACACACGATGTTGAAGCCGTTGCAGGACGCAACTTCTGTGCGCAATTGCTTGACATCGATGACTCTTTTGGAATCAAGGCGTCTTATCAGATCGTCCCCGAGGGGCGATACCAGGTCACGCCGGAATTTCTGAGCCGATTGCGGGATCGTGGGAGTGAAGTGGGCGTTCAGGACCTGAACCACGATGGCCGGCTGTTTGATGAGCGAGAAGAGTTCCGGCGCCGCGCTTCGCTGATCAATCGCTATGGCCGGGAGTACGGGGCAAAAGGCTTTCGATCGGCGGTGCTTTATCGCAAGCCGGAATGGTACGAGGATCTTGATTTCTCTTTCGACATGTCGATGCCGAATGTCGCCAAGCTTGACCCGCAACGCGGTGGCTGCTGCACGGTCATGCCTTACCTTATCGGTGACATCCTCGAATTGCCGCTTACTACCATCCAGGATTATTCACTGTTTCAAGTCCTGAACGAGCATTCGATCGATTTGTGGAGGGTCCAGCTCGAGATGATTCTTGCCAAGAACGGCTTGGCGAGCTTCATTGTTCATCCCGACTACATTATCGAGTCCGAGACACAAGAGGTCTATAAAGACTTGCTCGCCATGTTGAGCGAATTGCGTGGGCGGGAAGCCGTCTGGTTCGCACTCCCTAATGAGATCGACAGTTGGTGGCGAGCGCGAAGCCGCATGTCCATTGTCAAGGATGGCGAATCATGGCAAATTGTAGGGGAGGGCGCCGAACGTGCCGTACTGGCATTTGCGAAGGAGGTGGATGGCCAACTTGTCTACGAACCGACCGATGCGTCGCAAGGTGAACTGCTACTCTGTGAGGCGAAGTGACAAAGGATGCTTGCCGCGCGAATGCAGCAACGTCGTGTAAAATCCATCTGACGTTGGTTTGCGAGCGCAAGAATCCATGACCAGGTTGGCACAACATCAAGTAGGTTTCGCCCTTTTGTGGGCCGTTTCCTTGCTCGTCGGGTGGCGTCCCCTGGTCGACACATTCGCGCTGTCGTTGCGTGACGATGAATACACGCACATACTTCTGATTCTTCCCATCAGTGCAGCTCTAATCTTTCTGGAGTGGCGACCTCTGCGGACGATGGTCACTCTGAATGTTCGTACTGGTTCCGTTCTTTTGGCGATCGCGGTTTTAATCGCTTGCTCCTCGCTTGGCTGGTCAGCTTCGCTACCTTCCGATGTGCAGCTCTCGATCAGGATGCTTGCGTTCGTGTTGTCGTGGATAGGGTCTTTTGTACTCTGCTTTGGCTCTCGAGCTTCGCGATTGGTTTTGTTTCCCTTGTGTTTCCTGTTGGGTTTAGTCCCAGTTCCACAGCTCCTCTTAAACGCGATCGTAGCTTTGTTGCAGCAAGGGTCTGCCTGGACGGCGCATATGCTTTTCGCAGCATTCGGTGTTCCTGTGGCACAGGATGGTGTTCTGCTAACCATCCCTGGCCTGACGCTCCAGGTCGCTCACGAGTGCAGCAGTATTCGATCCAGCTCGATGTTGCTGGTGACGACCATGATATTGGCTCAGCTTCTCCTGCGCTCGCCATGGCGAAAGGCATTGGTAATTGGTCTCGCAGTTCCTCTGTCAGTTGCCAAGAATGGCTTGCGCATCTTCACGATTGCGATGCTTGGAACTCGAGTCGATCCCGGGTATCTAACAGGAAAGCTACATCACCAGGGAGGGATCGTTTTCTTCGGGATCGTCCTGATCGGCATCTTCGCTTTGCTCTGGATACTCCGGAGGGGAGAGAATTGGCCATTGAAATCGCAACCGAACCCGGTGAACGCCGAGGCGGCAGGAGATTAAATGTCAGTCTGACCAACCTTCGCGCATGCCTTCCCCGACTCCTGCTAGTCCTGTCCTCGAATCGTCAAATGCATCCGGCTAAGATTTGCAGCGGTTGACAGGGTCACTTCATATCAGGGAATTGTCACGACGATGGGGCTGGTCGGGGTGCTTTCATTCCCGGAAGAGTCGACGCTTTCTACGATGTAATCGTAGGTCAGCCCGGTCTCGACTGTGCTATCAACGTACGTCGTCTGGGTATCGACCGACAAATTCAAGAGTTGATACATGGAGCTGCCACTCGGTGCTCTGTAGACGTTGTAGCCAGCTACCGGATCCGTAGAGCTACTGGGCGCATCCCAACTCAGGTCGACAGCATATGAGGCCGCCGTGCCTGTACCGGTCAGGGGAATCACCACCGTGCCGTTGGTTGAAGAGTTGCTGGTGATGGTCAGCTGAGCCGTGGCCGCCCCCGCGGCCGTCGGATCGAATTGCACTTCGAGCGTCGCCACCTGGGTTGGAGTCAGCGTGACCGGGAGCGTGGGCCCCGAGAACGTGAA
>PLGM01000251.1 GCA_003139795.1 Acidobacteriaceae bacterium
CCGGCGCGGGAGAGGTGAGCGCGGGGGGCGCCGAGTTCACCGTGACCGAGACAGCCGCGGAGGTCGAGGGGCTGTCGTTGGCGCCGTCGCCCTCGAAGTAGGCAACGATGCTGTTGCTGCCGGGGTTAAGTGCTGTGCCGGCCACGATGAGGGTTGCAACGCCGTCGCAGGCCGTGCTGGCGCCGCTGCCCGTACAGCTAGGGGAGATGCTTCCAGTTCCCAACAGCGTTCCCGAGGTCGAGCCCTCGTAGAACCCGACCACGCCGGCGGGGGCAACCGCGCCGCCGCGACCGGTGGCCATGACGGTTGCCGTCAGGGTCACGCTGCCGGAGGAGCTGATGGTCCCGGCGCTCGCGCTCAACGCCGTGGTGCTGGCAAACCCTGGGCTCACTGTTTTCCAGTTGTTGACCAGGTTGGCGATGTTCACGCTGCCCAGGCCCGTGGTCATGTCATAGCCCGCGCCTGCATAGTAGGCCAGCGTGGAAGAAGCGGCGCCCGGAATCGATGAAAGACCGTAAGTATCGCCTGAGGTGGCGATGTAGCAGTCAGTGATGGCGCCGTATACGCAAGGCTGAACGATCTCGCTGGCGATGGTGCCGCCCTGCAGGCTGGGCGTATCCGCGGCAATGTCGCGAAAGATGCAGGTAGCCCCGACATTGGCGCCCTGTGCCGAGCCCGAGCATGTAGACAGATTGCTGGTGTTGGGCGAGCCAGGGGTTCCATACTCCTGCGTTGCAAGGTTATAGAGCGTGTAGTCGGCCTGGCCCTGGCGGGCGCCGGTCTTCTGGTTTATCAACGCCATCAGCCCCGCAATTTGCGGAGCGACAAAGGACGTGCCTCCGGCGCCCTGATCGGTGTTCGGGTCGGCAGTGCAGGCCGCCACGTCCGATTCACAGAATGGCATGAAGTGACCCCAGAAGCCGCTGGCGGCAAAAAGGGCAATATCGGGTAGAGTCCGCTGGGTTGTCGAGCCCGAGTACAGTCCGGCCCCGTAGACGCTCTGCCAGGTGGGAGCCGCGGTAACTGTGCTGACGCCGCCGCTCCCGCCCCCCGCCGACAGATACCCATCGCCTTGGAGGGTTGAATTGTTGCACAGCGCCTCGGGGGTGGTTCCAAAAAGCCCTCCATCGCCGTTCGCATCAACATAGGATGAGAAAAGCGAGTTGGAGCAAAGGCCGCCCCAGGTGATCTCGGGGATGTAGGACTTGGCGGAGCCATAGGAAGCGGTGTTGGCGCCCCACCATGTGCTGGCTGGGCTGGTAGTGTAATCATCGCTGATATAGAAGTCGCCGAGGTCCGTGCCGCCGGCCGAGACGTTATAGGCCGAGCTTCCCATTCCGTTCACCGACGGGTCAACAGTTACGTAATAATCGCCGTTATCGCAGGCTGTGGTGCCGCTGTCTCCCGCGGAAACGCTGGCCGTGATGCCTTCGGCCGCGAACTGCTCCCACTGGTTGTTGTAGTAGCCCGTCCCGGTGGTGCTGGAGGTCCCCAGCGCCGACTCGCACCAGCCGTAGCTCAGGCTGGCCGCGGTCACCGTGCCGGACAGGTAATTGACAATATGCTGCGCGGCATAATCTACGCCCGAGCTGCCGAAATTCGCGGGGCTGACCGATAGCTCAGGGCCGCAAGCCACAAAGTCGATTGTGGCATTGGGCGCGACTGTGCCGGCCCACTGAAGATCGATATCGGCTTCGCCTTCATCGCCGCTGGCGTCGCCCTGCGCGACGGTTAACGGAGCCGTACACGCCGCATCGCCACCGACGCCGCCCGGGGCGCCATAGATGTAGTTGACCCCGCCCTGGGTCGCGTTTGGAGTCCCCGGATACGCCGCCAGGCCAAACTGCGAGCGGAAGCTGCCGACGTCTGCCGGGTTGACCTCGGTCTCTTCAATCACCGCAATGGTCACGCCCGCGCCGGTGACACCGGCGGTGAGCAGGGGATTCTCATTATAGATGGTGTAGAAGTCCTGAGGCCCTACCTGGTAATTGCCGTAGTCGTCGGTGAATTGTGTAACAGACGCTGCGGCAACGGTTCCCTCAACCGGCCGCACCTTGCCTGTTTTGGGGTCGGTCTTGAACGTGCCCGTCCTCTTGTATGTCGGTTTCGGCTCAAAGTCATTCAATTTGTGCAGGCCGCCGATCACCGGCGCCAGAGCCGAAGGCACCTGAGGCTCGTTCATCGTGGATTCGTGGGCTTCGCCTTTGACGCTCAGGTGGTGAATTTCCACGTGAAAGGCCTGCTGCAACTGGCCCACGGTGCCAGTGAAGGTGATATGCGTCTTCGACGGAGGAATCTCCTCGACGGTGAAGCCCTCGCTCTTCAGCCATTCCGCAACGGCCGTCACATCCGCGTCAGCGGGTCCGAAGCGCCGCCCAAACTCCGCCGGCGTCAACCACTTGTGGTAGTTCTCCGAGTGGACGTTGTGCAGTTGGTCCACAAGCGCGTCCAGATCCTGTTGTTGTTCTTTGGTGCGTGACAGCAACAGCATGATGTGGCCTGCGTGCTCGCTGTCGTCCACTGGGCCGCGGTCGTTGATGGCGTTGGCAGCAGGGTGAATGTGGCCCACGAGCGTTGTGAGCCTGGTTTCGTCGATCTCCTGCGTGACGCGCCTGGGCACTTGAGACTGCGCCAGTGCAGGCAGAGAAGCAAACACGGCCAGAGCGGCCAGCACAGAAATACCCTTCGACATTGACCAGAACTTGCTTGGGACACACAGGGCAAACGGCTTCATGCAAACCTCGTTTGGTGACGAACGGTTGAGGAAACCAAGGCAACCAGTAAGGAAGCCAGGGTAGCCAAATTAGGGGGAGGGTCAACTGCTGTGCCGGCGCAAAGACTCATCTCTCCGCGCCGCCGCTGGGAATAAAATGCCTGATCCACCGCTTGCAGCCCGGAGCGAAAAGCGCCTTCGAGGCTTCTTGATGCCCGCAAACCGCAGTCGGCGTTACCAAGAGTTATACACTGTCGATGTTCCAGTATCCAGACAATTTTTCGCCGGCAATTCGGAAGGCCAGCCCGCTCCGGAAGCGGACCTCGACACGCGCCTGCGGGGACATCCCGGCGACATCGTTTGCAGGTGACAACGACCTTTTTCCGGTCTTGCATTACGAATCCCACGCCAGGATCGGCATAGGCGAAGACAGGGCAAAAGTCTGCATGAGCGAACCCGGCGAGCTGGGCGGGGACCCGAAACCGGGGCTTACGGCGTCGTCATGCACATTCCTGTGTGGGATAAGGCATCCAGGCGACCAGAGTAGATGAATCCACTCTTGGAAGTGGTGGCCTTCGGACCGAAGCAGCCCCCTGGCTCGCAAGCAGCTCTTGAATCCGCTCATGCGAAAAACGCCAGCCCGACAGTAGCTTTTCTATGATTCCGACTCCGTCACCGGTGGATGACCACTCGTGCTCCTCGTAGAGAACCGAGTTGACCCGCCCCTTTGCGGTTTCCCGCAATCTCTGGGCGATTTCCTCTGGAGATGCCAGGTAGATGCGAGGCAACTGATCGATCGCCACTCCCTGGAACTGAACAAAGCAGCACACTGTCCGTGGACCATGCTGGTCCAGCCACAAGTCAATAGCACCGTGGAAGTCAGTTTTTTTGCCGCTCAGTTCTGTAGCCCTCTTCAAATAGGATTGGGCAAGATTCCAGAACCCGTCTTGACTGCCCTTGACAGAAACCTTCAGAAGATTGTCCGCTTTGGCCACAACCAGCTCGTATCCGGGCTTGTCAGCTCCATGCTGAACTGACACATCGAACCCGCATCTCGCGAATTGCGCGGCGGCGATTCCTTCCGCTGCCTTGGCGACTTGCCACGAAGACGGCTTGCTTTGGGCGAGGCCTATCATTTGTCTCTCCTAAGATGGGCTGTTACCGCGATGGCAAACCCTCGGCGGGGTCCATATTGACCAAGACTCCGCCAGAGAACAAAACCAAGGATCACGAGATACAGCAGGGAAGGGAAGGGAAATGGCCCAACAGACTGCAAAGAAAGTCCGCTTTGGTTGCAGAAAGTCATCATGCTCCGGTCCCCTTAACGCAATCGCCCGGAGGATCGGCGAATGCCACAATTGCTATTGCGACGATTGTCAGAGGGAAAATCATCAGTCGTCCTTAAACCGGAAAATAGCTGCCATTCGATACTTCAAGGCAGCCCCAGCCGGTTCTCGCTGTTCGTACTGCCGGCAATGGTACCCAAAACATGCACACCCAAGTAACCTAAAGTAATCTTCTAATGCGGTCAATGATACTTTCGGGTCAGAAGCCGGTGCTTATTGGGACCGCAGGAAACTCAACCTGTTCAAAGGAGTCCAGTCTCTGAAAAATGCAGTTGCCGCCATCGCTGTAAAGAAACCACAGTTCGCGTTTCTCCAGCTCCGCGTCTTCCAATCTCTCCGGGGCAGAAAGTGCTGATTCCATAGGCGCCCGGTGCGCACATTCGAGAGCCTGGCACGTGCTGTGCCTCCCATTTTGGCGACGCCGGCCTTGGCCTCGACTTCGAGGACTCTGTAGACCTCCCGGCCAAGCCGGAGCGCCACCCCTTCCCGCAATTCGGAGGCCGTAACCATAAGCTTCTCCAGACTTCCGGCCGGTTCTTCAGCATGCCGCCTGCTATATTTCCAATTCCGCAGCAACAAGGGAGGCATCGGAGCCAAGCCCCTCCTCGGCACGGCAGCAGGGCGTCGCGGAAGAAGGATTCCGCGGCCGCCTTTGGGAAACTGACACCAACATCCTGCTCGAAAAGAACCAGGGTTCAATGATGCCCATCACTGCCCAGGATCGATCTCGTCCTGTCTGAGCGACATGTGCAGGCAGCCGGACGCAAGCTGACAAGGACGATCCGTCAAGCTCCCATTCCGGGGTATTGCCGTAGACTTGGGTTATGTCCGGCTTTGTTCTATTCGCCACGCCCTGGTGGGTTAACTTCCTCATTCTGATTCCCACCGTCCCCTATCTTTTATCAAGGGCGGATAAGATTCGTATTGGTAAGAAGCGACTTCTGGTAGCCGCGATCATTGGTATGGCATTTGGGTTTGTGGAAGCGGCTGTTGTGGTATATCTGAGAGCCGCCACCGGATTATTGCCTGGCTCGCATGCTGAAACACTCGCCGCCATCCCGGAGAGCTTATATAGAATCGAGTGTTTCAGAGAAGCGGCAACAATGATCATGCTTGGCGGCATCGCTTTGCTTACCGCGCAAAACACGAAGGAGAAGGTCGTTGCGTTTCTATGGACCTTCGCCTTCTGGGATATCTTTTATTATGTCTGGCTTCGTCTTACGATTGGCTGGCCCAGCTCCCTGATCGACTCCGACGTGCTGTTCTTGATACCCGTGCCATGGGTGGCGCAGGTATGGTTCCCAATATTGGTCAGCGGTCTCACCGCCCTTGTGATTTGGTTTCGCTCCTGAAAACAGGTCAGGGACCACCGTAAGAAGGTGGGGCCTGCGCCTTCAGGCCCAAGTTATGGCGCCTGCGGGGTAGCAGCCAGTTGTTCGATCCACTGCCGCATCCACCGGCAGTGCGAGCCTTCCCAGTACACTCGCCCGCAGCCCGCGCACTCCCGGAACTCATCGCACCATTGCAAAGTTCCTGGCGGAACCCGGCCGCGAATCTCGGCTTTCGAGACGGCGCGGAGGGGCTCGTTGCAAACCATGCAGCGGGTGAGCGGGCGAAGTGACTGGGCCAGATCGAATCGTCTCACGATCTCCGCGGCCTGTCGGCGGCTGTCGGTCTCGCGCAGCCAGTATCCATGGGTTACGGCGGAGTGTTTCAGCACGCCTCGGTCTCGTGTGAGCAGAATGCGCTTTTCCTGGCAGGAAATCCGTACCAGTTCCAGGTCGCCGATGCGATTTGAATACACCGCGTCGAACCCAAGCATGCGCAGATAACCCGCCAGCCTGCCCAGATGGACATCGAGCACGAACTTGGTCTCCCGCAGCGGTTGCGGCCGGAGTCGCAACACCGGCGTGATGTCGATCGATTCGAACACCGGATACACCGCCACGCGATCGCCGTTTCGAATCAGGCGGGTGAAGTCTGACGACTCGCCGTTCACCAGGATCAGATCCACCTCCGCATGCGGAACGCCGATAGCCTCGATCATGTCCTTCACGGAAGCAGGCACGAAGAACTGTTTCTCCACCAACCCAAACTGCTGGCCGAGTGGCAGATGATCGTTCAATTCCGCATAAAAGCGAAAGCAAGCACAGGCCGATGCGGGAGCCATAATTCACGCCTCGGCTCCAGTGTAGGCCTATTTGCGGTGGCCCTCAGCGTTGAGAGCGGTCTCCCCCAGGCTATGAACGTCCGGCTTGTTCCTCGCAGGTGGTTCTGAGTCGACTGTCGGCAAGTGGTCAGTTGCTTTTCAGGGTTCAATGTCGATCCCCAGTTGGCCCTAGTACACGCCGTGCTCATTCAGCCACGGGCCATATTGCTGGTCCAGGCCCTCGACGTGGTCGATGAACCAGCCGTGCAGGAAGCAGAGAAAATCGCTCATCTGCACGGCCTCGCCGTGTTGCAGCCTGTGGGCCGAGTGGAGGATCTGCGCCAGCAAGCGGTGGTGCTCGGCGCGGTGCGCGGCCAGGCCGGGAAAGCCGGTCTGCTCCATCAGTTGCTCTTCGCTCCAGAAGTGCATGCGCGTGAACTCGATCAGTTGGTCCAGCAGCTTGCTTACCTGTTCGCGGCCGCAACCGCGCACCATCGCAAGACGAAGTTCGCTCAGCGTATCCAACAGGATGCCGTGCTGATCGTCCATGGCTTTTACGCCGACGGCGCAGGCGTGGTTCCACGTCAGAAGGGCCACATGGTCCTCCGCGAATCACTCCGGTTGTCTGCGCAGGTCATGCTCCCCGCGCAAGTTGCGGCCATGGGTGTAAATAAATGGCGTTTCAAGAGAAGTTCCTCCGTTCCGAACCGCGACTCGGCAGCAAATTTTGTACCAATTCTTTGGCGTTCGGGTATAGCGGAGAGTACATTGCGCCTTACCCAAGCCGGCAGTTCACCTAAACCTGCCCACGAAGTTTTCGCACCCTCCCAAAAATCCCCCGGCTCTCCACTTCAAGTTTGGTCAGCGAGGTCTAGCGCTGGGGATACCGGGAAGGCCGCCTGCTCAAACTGGCAGTAAAGGTCGGCCCGCTGAACTTCCCGGTGGCGAAGGGTGCGTTTCAGATGTACAGTTCCCTCTCCTGCCACCGCTGCCTGGGCATACTCGCGGAGATCGGCGGCCTGAGCCAGGTAGAGTGCTATCAGTTCATCAACCAGTTCTTCGATATTCGCCGTACGGGAGGCATGGCTCATTGGAACTCCAGTGCGAGAGATTGTCCTCAAACGAGGACAAAGGGCGCTGGGTGGACTGCTGGATTAGAAGCTATTCGTTCGATTGTCTCAGAGCAATGGCGAAAAGGTGGAAATCTAAAGCTTATTCACTGTGCCATTAGATACATATAAACAAGCAGCAAGGTAACCATCTTTGATTACCTCAAAATCGAAGAGAAAGTAGCCAGCTCCGCGCCCTCAAATTCGGGAAGGTTGGCCACGACCTGTGGCTTGATCCGGGGATGAGGGATATGAGCGCGCTGTTCGGAACTTTGAAGTCCTGCGAACGCGGGCTGAAGGAACCCGGCGCCACGATCCTCTTCAGGATTGCCAGGCTGTATGGGAAATCGATCGAATGGCTGTTGACGGGGAGCGAGGGCGAGGGTCGATGAGGCAGGCTGCCTCACCCAGCCGTTTCCGCGTGGACAGGCATGAACTGTTCATCCTCCAAAGGAAGCAATCTTCCTTTCGATTGCGGTTATCCATAGAATTACGGCCTCAAGGCGACAGACGAACATGTCGAGATAGGCTTGCTTCGCACAAGAGGACGTACGCGAGCGACGGCGTTGCTGAATTGGCCCAACTCTTCAAGCTCAGTCTTGAATACAAATCCCTCGGGCAGGAAATCGCCCATGACCATTAGCTTGTCAACGAGGCCGGCATAC
>PLGM01000079.1 GCA_003139795.1 Acidobacteriaceae bacterium
TCACGCACCTGCGCAGAGGTTCCCTAGGTAAACTATGCTCAATTGGCTCTATACCGCGGCGTGCTGCCGCGGAATCATTGATACACTTGATTTCACCTACTACGACTTCTAGCACTACTACCTGCCGGTGCCGAGATAGCTGTGTGGCAATTCCTCATTGAGATTGCCAAGCTTCTCATCGTGGCAAGAATTCCAGCAGAACCACACATGATCCATGAGACCACCATGCAAGTGCATAACTGCGCTTCAGGAGCGGTACGCTCATTTTGCCGAGGGGTTTGTCCATGCGTAAGTTGTTAGTCTCATTGAGCGTTGCCGTTGCAACGCTTACGCCGCCGTTCGCTGCCACCGCCGCTGTAGCCGCATCAGAATCGGGCCGCACGCAGCCGCAATCCATGCCTCGCTATTTCGAGGCCAATCGCGGCCAGTGGCCCGCCGGCCAGGCCTATCGCGCCTACGGTTACGGCTATGGCATCGCCCTTGGGAAGGAAGGCGTCACGCTCCTGGTTGCGAACCCGAAGGACTTGAAACCGCTGGGAAAGCTAAATCCCAATGCGCTGCCCGGCGCCGCCCTCAATGCAACTCCGCCGCGCGAGGTCTCGCTGCGCTTTGAAGGGGCCAGCGCCACGGCCCGGCTGGTGGGGCTGGACGAGCTTGACGCCAAGGGGGCCTGGTTCCAGGGCGCGGAGGCCAATTGGCGCTCGGACATTCCTCTGTATGAGCGGGTGCGGCTCGATCAGGTCTATCCCGGCATCGGCGCGACATTTTACGGACGTGACGGCCAGCTTGAATACGATCTCGATGTGGCGCCCGGCGCCAAAGCCGGCGCCCTGATCTTCGATCTGGACGGCGCGGACCGGGCAACCATCGGCAAGAATGGCGATCTGACCATCGAAGTCAACGGCCAGCAGATCGTGCTCCACAAGCCTCTGGCCTGGCAGCCGGACGGGCAGAACCGCAAGCCGGTTGAGGTCAGCTATGCCCAGTTGCCTGCGGAAGGCCACAACGGCCAGCGCATCGGCCTCCGCCTGCAAGGCTACGATGCGTCGAAGCCCCTGACCATCGACCCGGTGCTGACCTTTGCCACCTATCTTTCCTCGGCTACCAGCGCGTTGCCCGACTGGTACGTCATCGATCTGGTCGTGGACAGCTTGAACAACGTATACGTGCTTTCCACAGACTCGTCCTACGAGTCGATGACGGTGCAGAAGTTTACCTCGGCGGCGGCGCTGGTTTACACGGCGACATTCTCCTCACTGAGCGGCTCGAACAACATGTACCCCGTCGCAATTCGCGTCAATGCGAGCGGCCAAGCGTACGTCGCCGCCAGCGATAGGGGCGGCTATCCCACAACCTCTACCGGGTATCAGACGACCTACCCGAACACGAGCTACGGCGGCAATTTCAACACAGCATTCTCTGTGCTCTCCTCGAATGGTTCCACGCTGACCTACAGCACGTATTTTGGCGGCACGGCCAACGGCAGCTATGGGCCCGATTATGCCTTTGCGCTGGCCGTGGACGGCTCGGGAAATGCTTATCTCGCAGGCCAGGCCGGCGGCGGGAACTTCCCCACGACCACGGGCGCGTACCAGACCACCTACACCAGCGGCCATCCGGCGGGCTTCGTGGCCAAGTTCAACCCTTCGGCCTCGGGCACGGCCTCACTGGTGTACTCAACCCTGATTGGCGGGTCGAATACCTATCTGAACGGCATTGCGGTCGATGGCTCAAACGACGCATATCTGGCCGTCGGCAACAACCAATGCACCTACGACGTACCGACAACCTCGGGCGCATTTTCCTACTCCGGGCTCGATACGAGCAACAATTGCGGGTATGTCTCGGCGGTGAATCCCAACGGCACCGCGCTGGTTTATTCAGCCTATCTCGGGCCGGGTACCCCGACCTCCGTGGCCGTGGATGGCAGTAAGAACGCCTACCTGACTGGCGGGGGAATCTATGCGGAGGATTTCCCAACTACTGCGGGGGCTTACCAGGTCAACAATCCTGACGGATTTGCCCTCGAACTCAATTCGACCGGCGGCCTGGTCTACTCAACCTTCCTCAGTGGGCCGAGCGGCGTCGCCAACGGCGGGAAAGTCTACCCGACCAGCATTGCTCTGGTTCCTGGCTGCTCGTCGGCCTGCACGGCGTTCATTTCTGGGCAAACACTGGCCTCAGACTTTCCAGTCGTGAACGGCGTTGGCGGAGCCCCGCCGACCGTCGGGGGAAGTAACTATGCCGCCTTCTTGACGGCCATCAACGGAACCGGCTCGGCGGCCGTTACCTCGGGTTACCTGAACGGGTTGACCAGCTTTCAGGAGGAGTCGTCTAGTTACGGGGTCGGAACTCCATCGATTGGACAAACCTCGGCCTACACGCCCCACGTAGCCGTGGACACCTCCGGCAATGCCTGGCTGGCAGGGAGCCTGTATCAATACTACTCAGGATCCCCCGACTTTCCCGTGACCACCACCGCCGCGCCCGGTCCAAACGGTTCCTGGCTCGCCGAGGTCAGCATGACCAACGCGGGCAACGTGATTGCCGCTCCGAACGGTGTGAACTTTGGCACCAGCGTTCCGGTCAATGTAAGCTCGACGGTTTACAACGGCGTCCCGACGACCATCGCCCTGCGCAACCTGGGCAGCGTACCAGTTACGCTTAGTTCGATTGTGGCCAGCCTCTCGTACTTCACCGAGAGCGACAACTGCAACGGCCAGATCGCTGTATCAAGTTATTGCACGGCCACCCTCACGTTTACGCCCCCGACCGATGCACCTGTCACCGGCACGCTGACGATCACCTCGAATGGGTTGAACAGCCCGCTGATCGTTCCCTTGAGCGGCCAGGGCGCGGACGCCGGCGTATTTGTTTAGCGTGGATTTG
>PLGM01000218.1 GCA_003139795.1 Acidobacteriaceae bacterium
GTAACGGACTGTGAAGCGCGGGGCTAACCACCACTGCGCCTACGGCGCGGGCGACGGGCTGCTGCCGGCATGGAGCGCTTCTACACACGCCCCTTTGAGGGGCCACCAACCATAAAGCCTCCGGCTCTCCTAAGGAACAACCTTTGTTCCTTGCCTTATTGTCCAGACCTTTGGTCTGGTACCCCACTGCCGGAGGATACTTACCAACCATTTACTGCACGGCACCCCGACCCTGAAGGGCGCCCCGGTACCCGGCCGCGCCCTTTCAAAACCTGAGATTCGTCAAGGGCTGTCAGGGGACTAAACTGGAAGTGTGAAGATCGCACTGGCCCAGATCAATCCCACGGTGGGGGATTTCAGGGGAAATCTTGAAAGAATCGTTGCCACCAGCCGGCGCGCCGCCGCACAGGGTGCGCGGCTGACGGTTTTCTCCGAACTTGTCATCTGCGGCTATCCTCCGGCCGACTTTCTTGAAAAGCCGAGTTTCCTGGCCCGCTGCCGCACAGCGGTCGATGAGTTGGCCGCGGCTACAGGCGATTTGTCGACCGCCGTGGTGGCGGGCGTGGCGCTGGCGGCGGAGGCTGGAAGCGGCAAGCCGGCCGTCAACGCCGCGGTTCTGCTGGATGGCGGCCACCTGTTGCTGGAGCAGCATAAGCGTCTGTTGCCGTTTTACGACGTGTTCGACGAGCAACGGTACTTTGCCCCGTCCCGTCCGCAGCAGGTGGTGGAACTGGACGGGATGCGGCTCGCCATTACCATCTGCGAGGACGCCTGGAACGACAAGAACTTCTGGCCGCGGCGGCTGTATACGGTCGATCCCATGGAAGAGCTGATGCGCCAGCAGCCCGCGGTGCACATCAATCTGTCGTCGTCGCCGTTCTGGCACGGCAAGCGGGCGATACGCCGTGAGATGCTGGCAGCGATTGCGCGGCGGGATGGCGTGCCGGTGCTGATGTGCAACCAGGTGGGCGGCAACGACAGCCTGATCTTCGACGGCTCGTCGCTGGCCCTTAACGGGCGGGGCGAGTTGACCGCCCAGGCGGCCTCATTCGAGGAGGATCTGGTGGTGCTGGATCCCTTCGCTGCGCCGGGCCCGGAAATGCAGGGGAGGGCTGCGGAACAGGACGATACCGCAGCCGCTTTCAACGCCCTGGTCCTGGGCACGCGGGATTACGTTCGCAAGTGCGGATTTCGCCAGGTGCTGGTGGGCCTGAGCGGCGGCATCGACTCGGCGCTGGTGGCGGCCATTGCCAAAGAGGCGCTGGGCGCAGAAAACGTGGTTGGAGTAGGGATGCCCAGCCCGTACTCCTCGGCCGGCTCCATCGACGACAGCCGCCGGCTGGCCGCCAACCTTGGGATTCGATTTGAGGTGATCGGCATCAGCGGATTGTTCGAGGAGTACACTCGCGCGCTGCAGCCGCATTTTGCGGGGATGAAGCCGGACACCACCGAGGAGAACATCCAATCCCGCATTCGCGGCAACCTGCTGATGGCGCTCTCCAACAAGTTCTCCGCCCTGGTGCTGACCACGGGCAACAAATCGGAGATGGCGGTAGGGTATTGCACCCTCTATGGCGATATGGTGGGGGCCCTGGCAGTGATCGGCGACCTGGTGAAGACGCGCGTGTATGCGGTGTGCCGCTGGCTGAACCGCGACGGCGAGGTGATTCCCGCGGCGATCCTCAAAAAGCCGCCTTCGGCGGAGTTGCGTCCGGACCAGAAGGACACGGACTCGTTGCCGCCCTACGAGGTTCTGGACCCCATCCTGGAAGCGTATGTGGAGCGCTATGAGAGCCCGGAGCGCATTGCCCGGGAGCACGGATTTGCCCTGGAACTCGTCCAACAGGTGGTGCGCCTTGTGGAGCGTTCCGAATACAAACGCCAGCAGGCCGCGCCGGTCCTGAAGGTGACCTCCAAATCGTTTGGCATGGGGCGCCGATTTCCCATCGCCGTTAAAGTGCAGGTGTAAGCTAGAGTGCGGGAGCTTTTCCGCGCTATAAGGAGAATCAGCTTGGTTGGTAGGTAAGCCAAGTAATCCCTTTGGAAATAGTAAGTCATTGATTTTATTGGAAAGGAAAATCTCGGGAATCTCGGAAATCTCGGTAAATCTCGAAGTCTTTTTAGCATTCTCTTAGCAAGAAAGAGACCCACCAGGCTGACTGTCTCGGTGGGTCTTTGTGTGTCTGGATACGCCGACGCGAAGTCAGGACGTGAGCAAGGCGTAGACGCGGTCAGGGAATCACTCTGTCCAGATGCGGCCGCTGTGGCGTTGTGGCCGTGTGGTGAGCTTTGGGTACCACGATAGTTTCCTTCTCAACTACCTGGACGCGATCGTGTGTACCAATCTTCCCGACTGGGCCGTAACGAGCGCGGGCATTGCCGTATGCGCTTTCAATCTTGGAAACTATTGCCGGCGGTTCGGAAAGGCCTGGGTTTCAAGAAAGACGACGCGTTGAGATCCCGAATGAAAATACCGGTGAGCGTTATGGCGTTTCCCGAAATAGTATGGTCTTTGTTGCTGAGTGCGGGGCCGTCGCTCCCCGTCAACTGCCACTCGATCGATTTTCCATATAGCCTGGCAATCCTGAAGAGGATCGTGGCGCCGGGTTCCTTTTGGGGAACGAGAGCGCCTGAAGAACTCGGGTTGAATTGCATCGTTGCGCTCAGACGGGTTGCCGGCAATTGAAAACCCCCGTCGGCCGAGTAGGCGGACGGGGGTTTTGGACGTGCAGGGCGGGGGGGGCCCGCGTCGGTGAGCTGACGCTTTCCTAAGAGAAGGCAGCTCGTTGATATGCACTGGGATCAACTTAGCAGCTCCGCGATGTGCCGTCTGGTCAATAGTGCGCAGACGACCCTCGCGGGTGGGGGCGCCAGCCTCATCGACCCTCGCCGTCGCTCCCCGTCAACAGCCACTCGATCGATTTCCCATACAGCCTTGCAATCCTGAACAGGATCGTGGCGGTGGGTTCCTTGAGCCTGCGTTCGAGGGCTGGGAGGTAGCTCTAGGCGATACTGACATTCGGCTGGCGCCGGTGTCGGATAGAGGGTCTCGCCGCATTCCGTCGCAATTGAATTAACCCCGTACTTCTCAGCCCTGGACAGTGCCAGGTTCTCT
>PLGM01000083.1:0-3948 GCA_003139795.1 Acidobacteriaceae bacterium
GCCGTCTCATCCCATCTAAAGCCGGTCCTTCATTTTGGGACTCATGCGGCACGACTGAAGTCGTGCCCTGATACAGTGCCAGTTCTCGGAAGACGGCTTGGGCTTTTTCGCGGGCGAGACGGATGACGTAGGCGATGGGTTCTTCGTTGGGGTTGGGGTCCTCGGGGATGTGGGCGGGATGAACCTGAAACGAGAAGCCGGCCTGAGTGAGGAGTTCGCGGCGGCGGGGCGAGCCGGAGGCCAGGATCAGCATACTGGGATTATCGCAGGGGACGGGTTTGAGAGTTGATGGGTTTCTGTCGGGGTCATGCGCTATTGGAACAAGGGGGGAAGATCACGGCCGCCATAGACAACGCGCTCGATCCTGACGATCTGACCAACGATGCGAAACAAGATGACGTAGCGGTCCACGACTGCAAGGCGCGCGTCTTGGCCAATCTCCGGACGGAGCTGATAGAGCAGAGGCTTCCGGCCGACGAGACGAATCTTCTTACGAATCCCGCGAATGAAGGTCACAGCACGGGCGGGGTTGTCCTGGGCGATGTAGTCAGCAATGGCTTCAAGGTCAGTCTCGATAAACCTGGAGAGCTCTGTGCGCATTATCTGGCCGCATCCGAGATGGCTTGATACTTTTGCTCGAGCCGGTCCAGGACATCGTCAACTGCAACGCCGGGGGAGTTGTCCTCCATGGCCTGCCGCCAGACCTTGCGCAGCTCCTGGATTCCCTGTTGGCGCAGGCTGCGCTTCAGGTTCCAGTCGCGCAGAGCGTCGCGGACGGCTTCACTGCTTGAGGCGTACTCGCCGGATTCGACGGCCTGGCGGACGAGGGAGACCATCTCGGGTGGGAGGGCAATACTGATTTTCTCGACGGAGGGCATGGCCACGCTCCTTGGTAGGAAGAATTCCTACCACTTTCCAGAATAGCACTGAATTGCAATTGCAGGGGCGGGAGGCGACTAGACGGAGAGGCCGGTTTGGAGGCCGGAGGGGGTGGCGAGGCCCCAGGCCATGGCGGGGGTGTTGTGGGCGAGGCCGAAGCGGCCGTCGGGGCCGAGGAGGATGATGCCGCCGTGGCCGCCAAGGCGATTGTAGAGGTAGGAGATGGCTTCGCGGGCGGCGATTTCGGGGGCTGAGCCCGCGGCGACGCGGTCTGTGGCCCACTTGCCGAGGACCAGCTTCATGATGGGTTCGCCCCAGCCGGTGAGGGAGACGGCGGCGGAGAGATTGTCGGCGTAACAGCCGCAACCGATGAGGGAGGAGTCGCCGACACGGCCGGGGGTTTTGTTGAGGGTGCCACCGGTGGAGGTGGCGGCGGCGAGGTTGCCGCGTGCATCGAGGGCGACGGCGCCCACGGTGTCGTGGGACCAGCCCTTCGAGGAAGAATTGTCCTTCCACCAGAACTGGCCAGGATCGCTCGCAGCGTCCTGAGGGCTGCCGCCCAAGCCGCCGGGAGCCGCGGAGTCCGGGCGTTGGTCATCGAGAAGGCCGGGATCGGGCTGAAAGGCGGTTTTCCGTCCCAGCGACAAAGACCCGTCGCTGGGGACGCCGGTTTCCCACCCCAGCGACGAAGGCCCGTCGCTGGGGACCCCGGTTTCAGGGTCTTTATCATCCTGGAGGGCTTGGCCGGTGAAGGATAGGTCGGCGAGGCCGGCGGCGTGGCGGGCCTTTGCCTGTGCGAGGCGCTGGCGCTCGCGGTCGAGGACCAGCTCGGCGTTGTCAATGAGGGCCATGCCGTGAGAGTGGGCGAACTGCTCGGCGCCGGAGCCGACGAAGTAGACGTGGGGGCTTTTTTCGAGGACCAGGCGGGCGGCCTTAATGGGATTGCGGAGGCGCTCGACGCAGGCTACGCCGCCGGCCTTCATGCGGCCGCCGTCCATGAGCAGGGCGTCGAGCTGGACGCGGCCGTCGGAGGTGAGGAAGCTGCCGCGGCCGGCGTCGAAGGTGGGATCGTCTTCGAGGACGGTGACGGCGGCTTCGACGGCGTCGAGGGCGGAACCGCCGCGGGAAAGAATGGCGTGGCCGGCTTCAAGAGCGCTGCGGACGCCTGATTGGTGGGCGGCTGCGGCGTCGGCGGGGATGGCCCAGGCGCCGCCGTGGACGAGGAGGATGGGAGCGTGTTTGGCCGGGGTTGTCACGGAGATTATAGTAGAGCATTGCGCGGGGTGGGTGAGATGCGTGTCGGGTTGAGGCGGACATCCCTGCTCCATCAGCCCCCTGTGGAGAGCGAGAGTGCAAGGGATGTCCAGGGACAATGTGTAAAGGAGGTCGTGAGGCTGAACAATTAAACGCTGACCTGCCAGCTGAGGCGCCGGCTTACCCGCCCGAACCCATCACCAAGGCGAGACGACACGCCGGCCGGGGCCCATTGGGGATTTATTTGTTTCCTGGTGATCCATTTTGGTGCGGTGTCAAAGAATTCGCGGAGAGGCTGAGTGGTTAAGTGATTGAAAGCAAGGGAGAAGAGTGGGTCTTGCGGGATTGCATAGAATTCCGGTGCGATTGGTTAAGCTAAGAACATTGAAACGAAATGAATGAACAGGGGAGAGCGCATGAGGCTTTCCCGATCTTCTTCGAGCCATCTCCGCGGGTTCGCAGGCGTAGAGGAGAGGAAGAGGCCATGACATTTCTGGAATAGCGTTCGAGGGGTAATTCCGAAGCGGAATTGCCCCTTCTTCCTTTCTACGGGGAGTGCGAAGGCCCGTGGAATGGTGGACCGGGAACGGCGGAGCGCAGCGTTGATGCTGGCGGACGAGCCGCAGTGGTGCGGAGAGTTGACGGATTCGGCCGCGGAAACGGGCGCCGGTGGGGCTGGCTATTGACTTGGCAGGGCGAGCGGCGGAGAGACGATTGGGCTCTTTCGAGGGCTCCCAAAGAGAAGGATGAGAGACGGATGAAGCTCACAAAGGACGAGTGGTTGTTCGGCGCCGGCAGATGGATGGGACTGTGGCTGGGATTGGGCTTGTGCCTGATGGGGATGGCGTTGGGGAGTGTGGCCAACGCACAGGCGGTGAGCACGACGACAGTTCAGGGAACGGTGTATCTGGCGAATGGGCAGGTTGGCGCGGGGACATTGGTGGTGAGCTGGCCAGCGTTTACAACGGCGAACGGTCAGGCTGTGACCGCCGATAGCACGACGGTGACGATTGCGCCGGATGGATTTGTGAGCATAAATCTGGCGCCGAACCTGGGGGCGCTGCCGGCGGGGTTGTATTACACGGCAGTTTTCTACATGAGCGACGGCACGACGAACACCCAGTACTGGGTGGTGCCGGCGGCGGCGCAGGCGAGCCTGGCACAGGTGCAGGCGCAGTTGATGCCGGCGGCGCAGGCGGTGCAGGCGGTGAGCAAGGCGTATGTGGACCAGGCGATCGCGGAGCTGACGGAGAGCCTGCTGACGGCGTCGGGCGGGACTCTGACCGGGCCGCTTTATTTGAGCGGGGATCCGACGCAGCCTTTGCAGGCAGCGGACAAGCACTATGTGGACGAAACGTTCGCAGAGGCGGTTCCGCTGGCCGGCGGGAACATGACGGGGGCCTTGCAAGCGCCAGCGGTGAATGGAGTGGAGTCTCCGGTGGCGGGCAGTTCGCAGACGACGCTGCAGGCGGCGATGAACGCGGCGGGGAGCAGCGGGGCGATGGAGATTCCGCCGACGTACGCGGGGAGCGACGGGTTTACGAATCCGAACGGGGTGTACGTGAAGGATCTGCGGCCGACGGGCGCGCAGCAGCAGGAGCGCAGCGTGAAGGAGTTCGGCGCGGTGTGCGACGGAGCTACGGACGATACGAACGCGCTGCAGGCGGCGATCAGTTATGCGCAGACGCACGGGGTGGCGCTGACGATTCCGCAGGGGACGTGCAAGACGAGAGCGCTGAACTGGCATGGGGAGTCGATCGGCGGAATGGGCAAGCAGGTTTCGGCGCTGATGGGATTTCCGGGACAGGATGTTCT
>PLGM01000083.1:3956-11976 GCA_003139795.1 Acidobacteriaceae bacterium
TCGATTTTTTCGCCGGGCGGAAACGGGCTGACGGGGACGGCGGGAACGGGCGCGGCATGGTCGGTGGGCAATTGCGCGATTGCGATGCCGGCGGCAACGGGAGCGGGTGGAAACGGTCTGCGCGTGGCGGAGCTCGAGAACGTGGAGATTGTGGCGACGGGTGTGGATCCGCTGGCGGCGCAGTATCCCGGGGCTCATTCGACACACACCTGCGGACTCTATCTGGCGCAGTGGCCGCAGTGGAGCGAGTTCCGGAATATCGATATTCGGGGGCTGAATACGGGCATTGCGATCCCCGCGCTGCCGGGAACGGCGCCGGCGGGATTGAATTCGGACTCGAACCGGTGGGAGAACATTACGATTCAGGCGACGCACGCGTTTACGGCGGCGGCGGGCTCGAACAACGTGCTGGATAACGTGGTGGCGATGGCGGGGAATTCTGCCGCGACCGCCGAGCCGCCGACGGGGGTGGTGCTGGATTTTGCGGGCTCGCAACAGGGCTGGACGGTGCGGAATGCGGTGGTGTTGCCGGTGTGGGACGCGGTGCAGCCGCAACTGACGGTGACGGCCGCAGGCGGCGCGGTGACCGGGGTGACGCTGGGTTCAGAGCACGGATTGGGATTCGATCCGTATGGGACGCAGGTTCCGCTGCAGTTCAGCGGGAGTTGCACGGCGCAGGCCACGGCCAGCGTGAACAGCAACGGGTCCAACGGGGCCATCGGATCGATCGGGACAGTCAGCGTGACGCAGGGCGGCGTGGGCTGCTCAGGAACGACGACGGCGAGCGTGAACGTGGCGGGGACGTGGGATACGGCAGCGCCGGTGAACCTGGTGGGCGGGCAGAACATGACGTTCTTTGCCGGAAACCTGTTGAAGGGCAACGGCGGTTATACGGTTTGGAAAGCGGCGAGCTCTGAGAGCAATGGAACGCAACTGGACGGAGGCGGCGGAATGTTGCCGGGCGGAGGAAGCTATCCGGCGCTGGTGGCAAGCAGCACGGTGGGCAGCGCATACCCGGTGGACCAGTTTCCCGGAGCGGACTTTGGGGCCAAGGTGCAAGCGTGCTTGAATGCGGTGAGCGCGAGTTACGGCGGAACGTGCGACGCGCGCAATTTTACGGGGAGCCTGTCGATGGGATCGAACCTGACGATATCGACGGGGAACGCCACGGTGCTGTTGCCGTGCGCGACCATTGCGACGGCCAACCAGGTGGTGGTGACGGCGGGAACGCGGAATGTGGCGCTGCGCGGATGCGCTTTGCGGGGCGGGAGCCAGGCAAGCGGAAGCCAGGGCGGAACAGCATTCCAGTACTCGGGGACGGGCGCGATGGTGCAGGTGGGAGACCCGACGTATGCGGCGGATACGCCGGGCTTTCACATGGACAACGTGGTGATCAACACCACAGCGGCCAGCAGCGCGACAGCGCAGGGACTGGTGGCTTATCGCACGCAGGAACTGGATCTGGAAAGCCTGTATTTTCTGGGAAACCAGAACCAGACGGGCATGACGCTGGACGGGACTGGGAACTATACGGGCGGAACGTTTTTCGACAACGAGTTCAGCGGATTCCAGACGGCGGTGAACGCCATAGGGCACCAGGTTGCGAACGCGGCAACGACGGACTGGATGAACGCGAGCACATTTGTGCGGTTGCACATCGACTGTCCGACGAGCGGCGGGAACCCGATCAACGGGACCTATGGGATCAACCTGCAGCAGGGGGACGGAAACACGTTCACCGGGGGAGATGTAGAAGGATGCAATACAGTACTGCACCTGGGAGCGAACGCTCAGAACAATACGATCGTGGGGCTGCGGAACGAGAACTCGAACAGTCAGGTGGTGGCGGACGCGGGCAGCTCGTACAACAACTGGATGACCGGCGGAACGATGTTCACCGGCCACCTAACAGACAACGGCACGCGCAACAGCTTCCTCGATACATTTCACCGGAGTTTCAACGGCTTGAATGGTGACTGGTACGGGAGCCAGCAGGACGCCACGGTGACCAACCACTACCGCATCGGAATTGGGCTGGGGAACGAGCGCGGACTGCAGGAGCGTTACCAGACGGACTACGGCTACCGGTGGACGATGGGGTTGAGCGACGCGACGGCGGGAGAGCAGTTCTATCAGATTCTGGATGAACTGAACAACGTATACCGCTTGTCGATCGGGCAGTATAACAACGGGCAGTCAAGCACCAACAACCAGACAGTGATCAATGCGGCCGGGACAGGCGCGGTGGTGTTGAACGGATCGAATAACGCGGGAACCGGAGGAGTGATATTCGGTTCGGGCGGGGCGAGCGAGACGAGTGTGGCGACGATCAGCAACGCGGGAAACGCGCAATTCAACGGAACGCTGCTGGTGAGTGGGACATCGCAGTCAACCGGGACGATGACGGTGCGCAATAACTCCGACGCCGAGGTCGATTACTATCTCTGGCCTGGACTCACCACGAGTCAGAAAGGCTCATACACCTACAAGGACTGGAATGGGAACAGCCAGTGGTACATGGTAAAGGACGCCAGCAACAACTGGGCGCTGAACTCGGCAACGGGCGGACTGGACAGCTTCAAGGCCTACCAGAGCACCAACAGCGGCGACACGTATATCGATGCCTCGAATCCTTCAGGGTTGGTGCGCGTGAACTACGAAACCGGGTCGGGAACAGGATTCAATGTCTACGGCGGCGGGAGCGGCAGCCTGTATGCGAGCTTCACGGGAACGACGGCAATCAAGTTTCCGGGGCTGGCGGCGAGCAGCGGCCACAACTGCGTGCAGATCGATAACTCGGGCTATATCACCAATACCGGTTCAGCCTGCGGATCAGGCTCCGGCGGCGGCAGCGGCACGGTAAGCTCGGCAAACGCCGGTCAGATCGCCTATTACACTGGCAACGGCACAACGGTCGGCGGCATGAGCACGGTTCCCGTCACGGCGGGCGGGACAGGCGCGGCCACCGCAGGCGCGGCGCTGGCGAACCTGGGCGGCTTATCTTCACTGTTGTCTTCTTTACAGTCAATGGCGGGACCGTTACAAACCGATATATATCGCAACGGAACCTATTGGTTCGACGCGCGTTCCAAGGGCGCCGTTTGCAACGGTCTTCTCACATCGAGTGTTTGGAGCGGAACGGACGATACATCGGCCTTCCAGACGATAGCCGCCGATGCGAACGGGGCAGGCATCGAAATACCCGCGTCTTCCAGCAATATGTGTTCAATCCTGCCAGGGCCTTCGACTGCCGGCCAAGCCGCCGTGACGTTCAATACCAACAAGTTCATCCTGCGCGGCCAGACGTCCAACATGAGCACCCTGGTGGATGAAACGAACGCCGCAACCGCGCAATCAAACTCCCCGCTGTTGCAGATAGGAACAGGCGCATCGCTTCTGAACGGCACGATTTTGAATAATATCGGCCTGCTCGGCGCTTACAACGTGAGTTATCCGAACGGGCTGTTGCGGATGTACCAGAACAACTTGTCCACTGTTGAGGACTTGGGGATACAACTGGCCGCCAACGCGACTAACTCGTATTGCCTGTATGCTCCGGGAACGTCTACAACAGGCTTTGCGGAGATGAAGTTCAATCGGCTCAGCTGCTTCGGTGGCGCGGATTCCAACGGGACGGTCAACCCGAATAACACGGGCATATTCATCCAAACGTCGGAGGCCAACACCGACTTTACGGAGTCGAACATCGAGGCTGTGACCATCGGCGTCGATTTCAGCAGCACCAACGGGACGCCGATTTTGAACTGGCATGGAGGCCACTTCGAGCGGATTCCGCGAGGTGGAACCGGAGATGCGGCGGGACTCGCCTTTCGCTGCCGACAGGCTCAGTTCAATGTCATCGGGGCTAACATTGCATCAGGCAACGTCTTTCTCGATAACAGTTGCGTCGACAGCAACATCGACATCAGCATGGCCGCCGGAGGATCGGGCGCGGTGGTCATAGACAACGGAGTTGGCAACCAGATACACCTCGCGTCATCGAGCAGCAGCGGCCAGCAGGCGCTCAACATGGATGGGAGCGAGCAATATAAAACGCCGACTTTGACTGCCGATCCGATGCAACAAACAGGAACGGCAGGCTGGACCAAGTTCGGGACTACGGCCAATGTGACTCTGACCAGCCTGTCCCTGACGGCTCCGGGAGCCAAGGCCGGGCAGTCTGTCCAGATAACCTCCACGGACGCAACCAGCGGCGCTTACGTCACAACACAGACGCTCGCGCCAAGCGCCGAGTATGAACTTGTTATAGTCGGGCAGTGGAACGGCGCTAATGGACCAGTTACAGTCAACGTATATGACAGTCAATCCTCCACCACCATCTACACCGCGTCCATGCATCCGACGATGGCGGTTCCGACAGCCGGAGGTTACTCGGCTTACGATGTGTTCAGGGCGTGGATACCGGCCAGCTCCAGCGCAACGACATGGCGGATTCAAGTGGTGCCTGGGACGGCCAACAGTTTTGCCATCGTCAACTACGTAGGCGTGAATCCATCGAGCGTGACGATGGCTTCCGGGGTTCCGGCTACCGCTGGCGGCGGCACGGCCACCTGCACAAGCGCCTCGCCTTATTCTTCCTATCTTTCCGCCGCTTGCGCAATTTCAGGGAAGGCGGGGGGAGCCAATGCCTCAATGACCTGGACACCGAGCACACCCACGTATACGACCGGCGGATACGTGCGGATGCACGTTGCATCCGATGGCAACGCCGTGGCTCCGATGTGCCAGATTGGGACGCTCCAGGTTTACTTTCTGCCGAATACCTCGTGGGATTACAACGTGCCGGTCGGATTCTGGCCCTCAAGCATCATCTGTCAGGACGCGTACGGGCCGACGTCCGACCCGAATGACATGGTGGTTTCGCAGGTCAGCGTGGCGCCGATCGATCAGGACCTGGTGGTGCCCATCACTACGCCGGGCGATGGAAATATCGTGCTCGGCATCACTCCGGACGGCGTACAGCACAGAGGTTCGATAGCCGGCGCGGCGGGCGGCGACTTGAGCGGTACTTATCCGAATCCGACAGTAGCTAAAGTGAATGGCGCGGCGATTCCGGCGTCGGCGCCGGTGCTGGGAAGCAACTCGAGTTCGCAGCTTGTGGCAGCTTCGACGACGGGCTCTGGAAATGTGGTGCTGGCGAGCGGGCCGACATTCACTGGGAACACAACAACGTTTGCCAACGGCGCGGCGGGGGAACAGGATGTGACGATCCAGCCGGGAACGGGGGCAGACCAGGTGGGCGCATTCGGATGGAATAACTACTCCGGGATCTCGGAGTGGAAGTTGAGGAAGGACGCGAGCAACTACCTGCGCTTGACGGACGTGGTGAACTCGCTGGACCGGGAACTCTTTTACCAGAACGGTCAGACGGTGGTGAACGCCGGGGCGGGCGCCAATGCGGTGGTGGTGAACGGCTCGAGCGGCAGCGGCACAAGCGGCTTGCTGGTGGAGAGCGGAGGGTCCAGCCCATCGGCGGTGTTGACGGTTTCGGGGAGCGGGAATACGACGGCGGCGGGGTTCCTGGCGGGCAAGTTCATGGCTGGTTCCGGAACGATGTCGCTTACGGCGGGCGGTGCGTCGGGGACGGGGCCGGCGATCGCCTGCGCGACGAGCCACGTGTGCGACGGGGTGAGCGGGACGGTGGCGCTGACCACGGGGACGAGCCCGACGACGGGAACGCTGGCGACGCTGGGCTTCCCGAATACGCACACGAATCAGGCCAACTGCGTGGTGACAACTACGCTGAGCGGGACGGGGCTGGTGACGACGATCAGCTGGAGTGAAAGTACGACGGCAGTGACGCTGACGGCCAATACGGCGCTGTCGGCGAGCACGGCGTACCAGATCCGGTATTGGTGCGGTGGGGATTAAGGCTGTTCTCACTTCTCTCACTTCCAGAGCCGAGGGGGACGGTCTTCCGACGAACCCGGCGAGTTAGAGCGGAACCAGGAGTAGTTTGTCCTTTTGAATATCCGGGAGGGTCGCTGCTCCCTGGTGGTCGCGTCGACTTGAGGGTCGCGGTTACGGGATAGAGCGTCCCTGGTTCCGCTATAGCGCCGCTGTGCGGGGATAGCCAGTCAGCAAGTTAGCGGCATCCGAGGGCAGCGAACAGCGTGGGCTCCGGTTGAATGGACTGAGGGGCCGGGGGCAAATGGGGGGTCCGTGGCGGAGACAGGGATTGAAGGCACGGACGAGGCGCGGGAGTGGATTGCTTGCCCGGAGGACCTGGACCGGGAGGAACTGGCGCGATTCGGGAAGATTCTGGACCAGCGTCCGATAAGCCTGCGGGGACGGACGGTGGGGATGGCGCTGGCCGAGAAGCTGCTGCTGGTGAGGACGCGGGCGGGTTGGACGGGGCCGCTGAAGGCAAATGCGGCGCAGCGGGCCTTCGAGCGGCGGCGGGGCGAGCGGAACATCGTGCTGAAGGCGCGGCAGATGGGGCTGACGACGTGGGCGGCGGCGCGGTTTTTTGTGAGGACCATTACCCGGCCGGGCACGCTGACCCTGGAGGTGGCGCACACGCGGGAGGCGGCCGAAGAGATTTTCCGGATTGTGCACCGGTTTGTGAACTGGCTGCCGGAGGAGTTGCGGGAAGGACCGCTGAAGACGTCGCGCGCCAATGCGCGGCAGATCGTGTTTCCGGAGATGGATGCGCAGTACCGGGTGGTGAGTGCGGGAGAGCGGAACGCAGGGCGGGGTTTGACGGTGCAGAATCTGCATTGCTCGGAGCTGGCGCGATGGCCGGGAGATCCGGTGGAGACGCTGGCGGGGTTGCGGGCAGCGATGGCGCCGGGGGCGGAGCTGATCCTGGAGTCGACGCCGGACGGGGTGGGCGGCTGCTTCCACGAGGAGTGGCAGAAGGCCGGCGAGACGGGGATGGTGCGGCATTTTTTCCCGTGGTGGATGGAGCGGCGGTACCGGGCCATGGCGGTGGACGAGGCCAGCCTGACGGAAGAGGAACGGGAGCTGATGGCCCGGCACAGGCTGGATGGGGAGCAGATCGGCTACCGGAGGGAGATCCGGGCAAACTTTCGCGGGCTGGCGCGGCAGGAGTACGCGGAAGACGAGGAGAGCTGCTTTCTGGCCAGTGGGAACTCGGTCTTTGAGCTGGCGGCGATCGAGGCGCGGCTGGCAGATACGACAGAGCCGATCGAACAGCGGCTGAACGGGGAGCTGGAGGTGTGGCTGCCCCCGGTAAAGGGCAAGGAGTACCTGGTGGCGGTGGACCCGGCGGGCGGCGGGAGCGCGGGGGATTACTCGGCGGCGCAGGTGCTGGAGATGGAAACGGGCTTGCAGTGCGCGGAGTTTGCCGGGCATGTGGGAGGCCTGGAGCTGGCGCAACTGGTGACGAAGCTGGCGGCGGAGTACAACCAGGCGTGGCTGGTGGTGGAGAGGAACAACCACGGCAGCGGGGTGCTGGCGCATGTGGAAACGAACTGCGGCTATCGGCGGATCTACCGGCAGGGGGGACAGGCGGGTTGGTTGACGACGTCCGTGAGCCGGCCGGCGGCGCTGGGACGGCTGGGCGCGGGGCTGGTGGAGGAGCCGGAACGGTTCCAGAGCCGCAGATTGCTGGGCGAATGCAGGAGTTTTGTCAGGCTGCCGAATGGAAGCTCGGGGGCGCGGGCCGGAACGCACGACGACCGGGTGATGGCGATGGCGATCGGCCTGGGAGCGCGGGCGGAGCTGCTGGGAAGGGGCAGCCGGTAGCTTCCAGCCTCCAGCTTCTGGCTGCCAGCCTCCAGGCTTTAGCTTCCAGCTCGTGGCTGCCGGCAACCAGCTCACGGCTTCTGGATGCGGATGTGAGCAGGAGAGGCATCGGGCTCGCGGATGGGCTTTGGTTGGGGCCGGAACCCAGGCTAGAAGCTGGCAGCTAGAAGGTGGCGGCTGCTTTTTGCAGAGAATTCCGGCCCGAGCGCTTAGAATTCGATTGAGAATCCGGAAAAGGCGGGAGAACGGGCTTGGCGGTTCTGGCAGTGCAGCATATCCGGCGGATGCG
>PLGM01000254.1 GCA_003139795.1 Acidobacteriaceae bacterium
CCCTTCTAACGTTCTTGCGAGAACAACCGGGAGGAGAGACTCCGTCGAAAGTCAGGGCGGAAAGCCCGGATTTTCATGCATATGGGTGCGCCGCAGGCCCATGTCAAACTCCCGTAAATGTCAAACTGCTACTGCCACCCCGGCAAAGCCGGGGGTTCCCCCAATTGAAATGGGCCGCCTCTTAGAGAGACGGCCCATGAAGCCCGGGAAGCTCACAGCAAGTTCAGGAGCCCGTTCCCGCCAACACCACGCCGACGGTGCGACCGATGATCTTCAGGTCCAGCCAGATGCTCCAGGTCTCGATGTACGTCACATCCAGCGAGATATAGTTGTCGAACGACGGGTCCTGGCGCGCTTGCACCTGCCACAGACCGGTGATGCCCGGCGTCACGTCCAGCCGGCGCAGGTGGTTCAGCTCGTACTCCTTAACCTCGCTGGCAATGGGCGGACGAGGGCCGACGATGCTCATGTCGCCGCGCAGCACATTGAAGAACTGGGGCAGCTCATCCAGCGAATACTTGCGCAGGAACCGGCCCAGTTTGGTGATGCGCGGATCGTTGGCGATCTTGAACAACACCCCGTCCCGCTCGTTCATGTGCATCACGTCGGCGCGGCGCTTCTCCGCGTCGCGAACCATGGTGCGGAACTTGATGCAGCGGAAGACGCGGCCCTTCTTGCCGAGGCGCTCGGAGAAGTAGAACACCGGGCCGTGCGAATCCAGCCGCACCGCCAGTGCGATCGCCAGCAATACGGGAGAAATCACGATCAGGAACAGGGTCGCGAGCACGATGTCCATGGTTCTCTTCAGCAGCAGGCCAATCTCCGGTACGTGGCCGCAGTGCAGCGGAATGGTGGGGAACTGGCCGATGTACTCGATGGGGCTGTTCCATGCCAGGCCGTCGTACAAGTCGGGAACCACGCGCAGATCCACGCCCTGCGTCCGCGCCTGCGCCAATGCCTCCTGCACGATCCCGCGTGCGCAGGGATTGGTAAAGAATATCTCATCCACAAATTGCTTGCGCGCGACCTGGAACATCGTATCGAGCGTGCCCACAACATCGCCGGAGGTCGTCTTAAAGCGGGAACCCGAGCCCGGAAAGTCGATGAAGCCCTTGAAGGTGTAGCCCAGATGCCGCAGGTTCTCGAGGTGAAGGCGGAGTGCCTGCGCCTCAGGTCCGGTGCCCACGATCAGCACGTTGCGGGTGCCCACGCCGCGCTCGAACCGCCGGTAGATCAGCATCCGGTAAACCAGCCGCCGCAGGCTCAGCAAGATGGTCACCAGACCCACCGTGATCAGCACGATGCTGCGCGGAATGTCCTCGGCATGAATCAGGTACAGCGTCCCGGTAAGTAGCAGCCCGGAGGTGAAGCAGGCCTGCACGCTCAGCCGCTGCTCACGCAGAAAGCTCGTCAGCCGTATGGGCGTGTACAAATGCAACCGCCGGCTGGTCATCATCAGCGACACCGCAAATCCGCACAGAAGCGCCAGCAGGATGCCCATCGAACGGCCATGAATCAGCGTGCCATGCCAGAAGCCTTTTACCCCGGTCACCGGCCCCTTATGCATCTCGTACAGGGTGGCTAGCATCGCCGACCCGAGGATGGTGATGCCATCCAGAACCATCCACAACTTGGCCGTGCCCCTTGAGTTGCGCGCAGGGGCTTCTGCTGACGCGCCCGCCCATTCAGAAGAAGAAGAAACAGAAGCCGATACCCGTTGCCAGAAATCCGATGTCGCCATATGCGTTCCGCAGACCTCAAACGTCCAATTCGACGGGGATACCTTGGGAAAATTCCCACCAACGAGCTGTGGGAGGAAAGTAAATCGCGCCCAGTGATATGTGGACTAATTTTTCGTTCGACTCTTTTTACGGTCTTGGGTTGCCGGTCAAAATGCAACCCGCCTCGTTCCTTGTGGTGAGCCGTGCTGGCCTGATTGTGCCGTCGCACGACTCTTGGATCCTGCGTCACCCTTCGCTGGCGCCCGGCGACTGAGGGGTGGGGTGAGTCGTCGTGGACCGTCAGCTGAACTTTGTTGCCGCAAGCGCGCTGATTTTACCGCAAATGGATAAGGGCCAAGGTATGAAAGCCAAACAGAACTACTGAATTCTGAAAGCCGTCCTCTTTGGGGCGAAACCCAATGATCGAAGCAGATTCTACCAAAACGAGCCCGGTCGAAGCACCCCACGTCCAAGATCTCATTCCCCAAATTCTTTCTGTCAGGCCTCCGGCAAAGCTGAAGTTCAAGCATAGCCCCAAACTCCCGGACATTGGCAAGAAAAATCTTTAGATTCAACGATTACTAGTTGGTATACAACTCATTCCGACGGTAATATGTACGCGTCCAACGTAAGAAATTGTTGAATATCCGGGTCGCGGGAGTCAAGAAAACCCTTGAGCGGCCCATAGAACCGGGCTCGGCCCTGATCCAGGAACAGTACCTGGTCGGCGAGTCGCCCGGCAAGACGCATGTCGTGCGTAACCACGATGCTGGTGAACCCAAGCTGGTCCTTGGCCCGCTGGATCAGGTCGCCAAGACGCCGGGCAATTATAGGGTCGACCATGGTGGTTGGCTCGTCGTAGAGCACCACCTCCGGCTGCGCGGCCAGTGCCCGGGCAATGGCCACCGCGCGTTTGCGCCCCGTCGAGAGGCTGGCCGGAAAAGCATCCGCGGCGTCTTCAGCCCCCACCAGGCCAATCAATTGCGCCACGATCCAATCGATCTTCTCCTCGGCCAGGCCGCCGCGCTCGCGCAACGGAAACGCCACGTTCTCGCGCACGCTCAACGAATCGAACAGCGCGCCGTTCTGAAAAACCATGGTGACGCGCTTGCGGATGGCCTGCATTCCCTCTTCGCTCAGGCCGTTGATCTCCTCGCCGTCCACCCGGATGGAGCCCACTTGCGGCTTCAGAAACCCCATCAGGATGCGCAAAACCACTGATTTCCCCACTCCGCTTCTGCCCAGGATGCAGAGCGTCTGCCCGCGGTTCACCGTAAAGCTCACGTTATCCAGAACCTGGTGCTCGTCAAACCACATGGAGACGTGGCCAAAGGAGATCATGGGGACTGAGGGCTCATCTGCGGGTATAGCAACCGTCGCCTCCAGCTCCGCGCCAGAAACTTCAGGCAGCATCTCGGGGAACTCCGGATTGGATGCGGAATCGGACATGGCCGTGAAATCAGCTTACGCGATGAGAATCCGCTGCTGACCCTCTGCGCTGCGCAAATGCCGCCCCAAGGGCCCAGGCCGGGTTTTGCATCCTCCACCACCGGCGCAAGAGCCCCAAATACCGAGCCCGCGCCCGCCACAGACGCCCCCAGACCGGCCTTCCGCAAAATCCCCAGAGCATGGCGCCACCAGCGGCTGGCCGCCGAGCCGGATCCGCGCCTTATCCTCGCCCATGCGCCTGGACCGCCCTCCGGCCAGCACAAAGCCCACGGCGTCCGGCGCCGCATCGCGGGCTGCCTCGCTCAACCGCCAGCCTCCTCCAGAAAGCGAATGATGGACTCGATGCCCAGTGCGAAGTTCTTCAGTCGGTACTTCTCGTTGGGAGCGTGGATGTTATCGTCAGGCAGCCCGAAGCCCATCATCACGCTTGGGATGCCCAGATGGCGGTCAAAGTCCCCCACGATCGGAATCGACCCGCCGGAGCGGATAAACACCGTGTCCTTGCCCCACACTTCATGCAGGGCGAGGGTGGCCGCCCGTACGTACGGGTTGTCGACCGGAATCAGGCACGGGTCGCCGGCGGAAATCAGCCGCACCTCCACATCCACGCCGGCGGGCGCGATCTTCTCCACGTAGCTCTTGTACAGCGCGAAAGCCTTGGTCGTCGTCATGCCCGGAACCAGCCGCATCGAGACCTTGGCCACCGCCTTGGCCGGGATCACCGTCTTGGCGCCCGCGCCCGTGAAGCCGCCGGGAATGCCGTGTACGTCCACCGTGGGCCGCGCCCAGGTCCGCTCCAGCACGCTGTAGCCGGCCTCGCCCACCAGTGTGCGCGAGCCTACCTCGGCAATGCGGTACTGCTCCTCGTCGAAGGGCAGGCTCTTCCAGGCAGCCAGTTCCTCCGGGCTGGGAGGAATGATGTCGTCGTAGAAGCCGGGGATCAGAACATGGCCGTCCTCGTCCTTGAGCTTGGCCAGAATCTGCGCCACGGCGATGAACGGATTGGGGGCCGCGCCGCCGTACATGCCGGAGTGCAGGTCGGTCTTGGCGCCCCGCACCTCGAGCTCCGTGTAGATCATGCCTCGCAGGCCGACGCACAGCGTGGGCAGGTCGGGCGCGAACAATTCCGTGTCGGACACCAGCGCAAAGTCCGCCTTCAGCTCGGCCGGTTTCGACGCCACATAGCGGCTGATTCCCTCCCCTCCAACCTCTTCTTCGCCCTCCAGCAGGACGCGCACGTTCAACGGCAGCTTCCCGTTGGCCCCCAGCAGCGACTCCAGCGCCTTCACATGCGAATACACCTGCCCCTTGTCGTCATCCGCGCCGCGTCCATAGAGGTTGCCGTCGCGCTCCGTGGGCTCGAAGGGCGGAGACAGCCATTCGTCCAGCGGGTCGGGCGGCTGCACGTCATAGTGCCCATACACCAGCACCGTGGGTTTGCCCGCCGCGTGCAGCCAATCGGCATAAACCAGCGGGTGGCCGGCGGTCTCGATCAGCCGCGCGTGCTCCATGCCGATGCGGGTCAGTTCGGCCCCCAGCACCTCCGCGGCATGACGGCAATCGCCCTTGTGCTCCGGCAGGGTTGAGACTGAGGGAATGCGCAACAGCGCCTTCAACTCATCGAGAAAGCGTGGGTAGTTCTGGCGGGCGTAATCAACTGCTAATGAAGACATCGGAAAGCTCCCTTCAAAATCAGACAGAAGAGAGTATAGCCCGTGGAAGCGCCGCCTGGCCCAAGCCGCGAGCCTTTTGCAGGGCAATCGCATGAATCCATTTTGTTGACCAGACTGGTTCCGATTTCTATCGTGCCGGAGGCACAGCGGTGGTTAGCCCCGCGCTTCACAGTCTGTTACGAAACTCGGTA
>PLGM01000090.1 GCA_003139795.1 Acidobacteriaceae bacterium
TCCAGATACAGCACTAAGACTTGGCTTGCTTTCCCCATAAATCCTCCTAGGCCGTCTTTCTGAAAGCCTTCAAAATCAGTTCCCTGTCGATCCGTTGTATTGGGTTGCTCTCGGGGATCAGGTTTAGTGATCGCCCACGCCCGGGAAAAAACGTTTCTCGGATGTTTGAGGGGCACTCTCGCGAAATGGCTGCTCGTGATGAACTCTAGGTTGGGGACCCCGACCTTATGACCCGAGATTGTCTACCTCTCAGATGTCGGGGCATGGCTAAGGTTCATAAGAATAGGCAACTTAGACTGCGTGACGGGAGGTGGAGACCTCGAACTCTCAACCGGACCCTATTCAAAAACCGGACCTTCGACAATAAGGTCAGAGAAAAGGCCTATTCTGGGGCACGATTTTGGCGGCGGGAGAAATTCTCTGGTGGAAGAAATTCCAAGAAAAGGCCCGAAATACGGGGTCTTTTATCGATTTAAGTTGAACAAAACGAACAACTTAGACTGCGTGGCGGGGGAGAGGGATTCCTATTAGTGCGTCAAAGCATTGATAATCAGTAGTTTATAGATTGGCGATGGACCTCGTACCCGCAGATATACCCACACGGAAGCTTCGCTGAGACTGATTTCCGCCCCAAACCAATTGGCTGGTAGTTCGGGCGTTCGGGTGCACGCTGCCGTCGGTGCGCCGCACCAGAGGCTAGGATTCCCAACTGACCCAGCACAAAGGCAAGACGTTCTCAAGGAGGGTGGGGGAGTCTCCTTCCACATCGGCCACTGAGTCAACCCGCTGTCCGCCTTTGCCCCGCACTCCGTGCTCTGCTGTTGTGGGCCTCACCGCGCCGCTGTGGGCCGGGAGTCGTCGTCCTGGTCATGTGGAACATGAGAAGAAGACATTCTTCTCATAGATGAAAAACACCCGCAGCGGAGGCATCAGTCAAGGCCGACCGAAGGGAGCCGTGCAGCGGGCGAAGCGTAGCGGAGAGCCTTTACGGATGCCGGAGCGGAGGGTACGGCGCGTGAGCGCGGAAAAGCCCGACTTAGCACGACTTTCCACGAAAAACCACGACTAAGGCCGATTTTCCCTCATAAAGCCACTCTGGTGGCCCGTACACTTCGAGACATGATGGGCTGCGACTTTCAGATGCTGTCGCTTGCCGACCTTAAGGAGCAGAAAGTGGGGGCGAGCGGCAAGCGCGTCCGCGAAGTCTGGGATCGGGCGAGAACGCATCAGCCCGCAATCATCTTTCTCGACGAGTGCGACGGGATTCTTGGCCGCAGGGGGGCGGCCGAAACGGATGCGTTTGCCACCGATATCGTCCAAGCATTCTTGGCCGAGTGGGACGGCATCCGTGGGAACGCCCAAGTCTGGGTAATCGGAGCGACCAACCGGCGCGATATGCTCGATGACGCCATCCTGTCCCGGTTCGGTTGGGAGATCGAGTTGAAACTTCCCGGAGAGGATGATCGGCGACAGATACTCTCTCAGGAGGTTCAGGCCCTGGGCCTCTTAATGGAGGCGCCGCTGGAAGCAGCGGCGCTGACCCAGGGAATGAGCGGCCGGGACCTCAAGCAACTCGCGATATCCGTTCGTGCGATTGCGTACCCCGCGGAACCCACACGTGAGCATTTCCTCGACGCTATTGGTTCCGCGAGAAAGTCGCACAACACAAAGGTGGACGGCAAGGCTGGTTGGGAGACGCTGGTGCTCGAAGACGCGATTCTTGATCGCCTGAAACTGATCTGCGCATTGCTTCGTGATGCAGAGAAGTGGCAGGCGCAGAAAGTCTCGATTCCACGAAGTCTCTTGTTGGCCGGTCCATCCGGCGTGGGAAAAACCCAGGTCGCCCGAACGCTCGCCAATGAGAGTGGGTTGACCTTTCTTGCGGCCACCACGGCCGATGTGAAGGCCAATTACCTTGGGCAGAGCGGAAATCGGGTGAAACTGCTCTTTGAGCGCGCGCGGTCCAACGCGCCGGCAATCCTTTTTCTGGACGAGTTGGACGTCATCGCGCCTGACCGTGCGGCGGCTGGCGGAAGTGACCAGTTGACGGATGAGATCGTAGGCCAACTCCTCCAGGAAATGGACGGCATCAACGTCCGCGACAGTCACGTTTTCCTTGTGGCCGCCACCAATCACCTCGAGCGAATTGACGCTGCCGTTCGCAGCCGGTTTCAGGAGAAGCTCGTCATTCCATTGCCGGACCGGAATGCCCGCATTCGGCTACTCACTAACTTGTTGACGGGCAAGAAGATAGGCTTTTCGTTGAACGACGGAGCAGTTCTGCTGGCAGACCAGACCAAGGATCGGGCATTGAACGGGCGCGACCTCGAAGGCTGGGTCCAAGCTGCGGAGCAGAAGGCTCTGCTCCGGGCCCTGCAGGATGGTGGCCCGGAGAACTTCGCCATTGGGCTGGAGGATTTTGGAGGACAGTTCCAGATGCAATGAGTCGGTTTGTACCCAATTCGTCATTTCGACGGTATTTAGATGTAACTTGCGTGTAATTTATCTGCAATTGTGCGATACTCACTATAGAGACGATTACGAGGGGATCTGCCATGGCAACAGTATCGCAACCGAGGCCCGACCTTTTTGCACATCGGGAGGCTTTGCGGCTTCCGGCAACCGCGGTCGTTGAGAAATTGGTGGAGATCGTTGGGCGCAAGCTAACCGCATACATTGGGGGAGTGAAAGATGCGCGCGCTGTGGATCGTTGGATTGCAGGTGGCGAGATCTACGGAGATGCGGAAGCACGCCTACGGTTTGCTTTTCAGGTCGTCCGTACCTTGAGTGAGCATGATTCGCCTGCCGTGGTACAGGCCTGGCTGACCGGAGTAAATCCGGAACTTGGAGACCGCGTCCCGCTACGCCTCCTGCGAGAGAGCGATATCGACGCTGTAGCTCCTGCGATCCTGAGTGCCGCACGCGCATTCCTCGCCGGAGCATAGACCTATGGAACTCGAGACTCGTCGGCCCGATGGACCGGTCTTTCGCCTTGGTCGCCGTCCGGATGCCTGGCAACCGCCGAATTGGTTTCTGGCGCATAGTGACGGCACGTTCGGAAACAGGTTCGACGATCCGGATGGCTACTATCGTGTCCTCTATGCCTCTTCCCAGCGCCTGGGGTGCTTCGTCGAAACGCTTGCGCGATTCCGACCCGATCTTTCGCTCCTCGCTGAATTGCATGCGATTGAGGGGGCCGACGACTTTCTTCCCCTTGGAACGCTGCCACATTCAGCGTATGGCGCCGATTGAGTTCATCGGAAGGTACATGGGCGGATGGTTCGACTTTGCCATCGCGGATGAATTGCACCAGCTGGCCGGCTAATCGGCAGGACCGAATAATGGGAAGGAACGCGGTCACTTAGAGCTTCAGGCACTTCAAAGAAAGTGTTTGAGAGTCACTGTATCCGCGTCTTCCTCCGCATTATTTGCTGCCTGTACGGCGTGCTAAGTTGAGAGTGAATCAAGCCAAGCCAGGAGATCCTGGTCGCGTTTCCAGCGAGGCGGCTTGTCCGGGCGCGTCGCCACTTTTTCAAGCGCCTTCCGCTTTGTTTCCAAATTGGATTGGGCGTAGTGGCTTGTGGTATCCAGATGGGCGTGTCCGAGCACGTCGCGGACTACGGTGATATCAACTCCTGAAGCCAGGAGGTGACAAGCCGTCGAATGCCGAAACAGGTGCGGTGAAACGCGTTTGAAGCTCAAAGAGGGTGTTTGCTTTGCGGCTGTTATCACATAGTTTCGCAGCTTGTAACGGACTCCAGAAGCCCCAAGTGGATCGCCATAGCGATTCACGAAGATCCGCTCTTGCTTGCCTCGGGGCTGGCGAATGAGCAATGCCTTCAATAAGGCTACCGTTTCGGGCCAGAGGGGGCAGTACCGTTCTTTCTGCCCCTTGCCAATGATGCGGACGCGGGCGGGCGGTTCAAATCGGATTTCTTGAGAGCACAAGTTAAGCACCTCCTGAATGCGGGCACCGGTGTTATACAGCAGGGCCAACAGTGCATGATCGCGCTGGCCCTCCGGAGTTTTTCGGTTCGGCTGTGCCAGGATTGCCTCGATTTCCTCAACCTCCATGGACCGTATCGAGCGAACTGGCGCCCGTTTTGTCGGAACTCCAAGGACTTCTGCGCACTGCGCCGCGAGCAGAGGCTCGTGGCTGGTCACGAATGAAAAGAAGCTTCGCAGTGCCGCAA
>PLGM01000393.1 GCA_003139795.1 Acidobacteriaceae bacterium
ATATGCACGTCGGTGCCGCAGATGCCCGCATATCGGACGCGCACCAGAACGTCATTGATGCCGATGGCCGGCTCTGCAACCTCTTCCAGCCACAGCCCGCGTTCGGCGCGGCTCTTTACCAAAGCCTTCATGCTCTGTCCTCCAGTCTTGCCACGCTCTATCGTAACCAACGCGGCCGTGCCTCAACCAGCGATTCTCGCGCAGCGTTTTCCTGCGCCCTCATGCTCACAACCTCTGTCAAGGCGCCTGAAAACGCCCCAGGGTGCAGCTGCGGCCGGCTTGTCGACACGGATGTAGTTAGTTTCGCAACTGCTCAAGTTGAGCCTCCATAGCTTGATGGCGCGTGAGCCGTTCAGGTCGGAGCGTTCGGCTTGCGAGGCCGCGGAAAGCGGTCAGGGTTTCGCCCATCCCGCGAGCCGTCAATTTGATCGTTCAAATTGGAATCCCCTTTCTTATTTGCCCACGACGGTTACTATTTCACCACGCTCAAGGTAATGCTGGAGGGATATTGCGTTGAGTGGTGGACCGCGTTGTGGGCGACTACGCCTTGTGACTCGTTATAATTCTCGCCGCCGGTGTTCAGGTTGCGGTCGAAGCGCGGGAAGTTGCTGCTGCTGATTTCAATGCGCAACTGGTGTCCGGGGGCGAAGTAGTTGCTGGTTTGCATGGGCTGGAACGCGACTTTGTAGACCTTGTCCTTCTCCATCCACACGGGCGGCTTGTCATATCCCTCGCGGTAGCGGACACGCTGGATGTTTTCGTCGATGTTGTAGGCGGCGCCGTCGGGCAGCACTTCGATGAGCTTGACGGTAAAGTCGGTGTCCCTGGCGTTGCTGGAAACATAGAGGGTGACGTCGATGGGACCGCTCACCTCGATGCCTTCCTTGAGCGGGCCGGTGCTGTAGACGAGGATGTCGTCGCGTGCTTCAAGCCCGCGCTGGTCGACTGCGCCGGGCTTCAAATCGGCGCCCATGCAGCAGAAGCCTCCGCCGTGGGTGGGGACGGGATTGAAGGGATCGTAGACGAATTCGTCGACCGCGTCCTTCTGCTCCGGCGCGGGGAGCAGAGCGCCGTCTCCGTTGAGGGAATTGGCGCGCCCGCCGCTGGCCAGGTAATACGTAACCGGCTTTGCGCCTTCCGGCGGCCAGGTGTCGGACGACTGCCACTTGTTGCTGCCCATGGTGTAATAGCGGACCTTTGGGGTCTTGGCGAGGAGGCCGTTGTCCTCGCCCTTGAGAAAGTGGTCGAACCAGCCGTAGGTGAAGGCGTCATAGTCGAGGCGCGCGTCGCCCATGTCCCGTTCGCCGACCATGGTATGTTCGGCGGCGCGCTTGTAACTGCAGTGGGGGACGGGCGCGATGATGGCGTACTGCTCATTGGCGACGGCGGGGCTGGCGGTTTTGCGGACGTAGTTGTATGCGGCCAGGTTGGGGCCGACGCTCACGTCATACCAGGTCATGAGCCACAGGCCGGGAATATCGATGCGCATGAGGTCGTTCCACAGGCCGCCCTGGTACCAGGAGGGATCGTTGGGGGTGCGCGCGATCATGCCGGGTTTGCCGGAGGGGGTGGTATCGGCGAAGATGCCGTGCGCGCTGCCGACAGCGGCCAGGATGTCTTTCTCCGGCAGGTGCTGGAGGGCCTTGGACCAGTCCACTGCTGGCGGGTGCGCGGAGAGATCGTAGGATTTGGCGGCAGTGACCAGAGCTTCCTGCGACATGCCGGGCGGAAAGTTGGGCTTGCCGTCGTTGGTTTGAAGGCCGGAGTCGTAGAGCCACGTGGTGAATAGCATTTGCACCGCGCCGCCGCGGAACCAGTTGCCCTGCTCGTAGTAGGGGCCGACGCGGCCAACACCTGCGCCGAAGCTTTCGGGGATGAAGGTGGCGAGGGCCCTGTTGCCGCGCGAGGCCACGGCCAACTGCCACTCCGCGGTGGAGGAGCAGCCGATGAGGCCGACCTTGTCCGCGGACCAGGGCAGCGCGCCCATCCAGTCGAGCGCATCGTCGGAGTCAGTGAGGGGCGGCCCGAGAATGTCATAGTCGCCTTCTGAGAAGTAACGCCCGCGCTCGTTCATCTCGACGTAGGCGTAGCCGTGCTTGACCGCATCCAATTCGGTGGACATATCGCGCGGCGCGCCCAGTTCCACATCCCAGAAATTGAAGTTATACGGAGTGCGGACGAAGATGATGGGATATTTCTTTGACTGGTCTTTGGGCCGGTAGACGTCGGCCTGCATGCGCTTGCCGTCGCGCATGGGAACCATGACCTTGCGCTCGATGATGGCAATGGACTCGAGTTCCTTTTCGATGGCGTTGCGGTGGGCAATGGCGGGGGCGTCCTGTGACCTGGCCTGCGCCTGTGCGGACGGGGCGAAACCCGCGCTGATGGTGATGGATAAAGCTGCCAGGGACGCCAACTGCGCAATTGGTTGCATTCCGGTATCTCTTTTCAAGGGGTGTCAGGGGGACTCGATCCCGTGCAGACACTATAAACCAGACCGCGCGCCCGTCCGACACGCTCCAACTGAAGTTGGCCCCCACGTCAGACTTGGCAACGGAAGCAGAGAGGATGCCCAACAGGGCTTGGTTCGAACTGACGTTGCAACACTGAATCTCGTCTTCAGTCCGATTCACACCAGCATTGGCCCCCGCGTTGGCCTCCCCTAGGGTCCCCGGTTCCCCGGCTCACATCGAGTGCGTATGGAAGCCCGAGATGAATCTTCAAAACACGAACAAACCACAACGACAAAAACAAAAACGCCAAGAAGAAAAACAAATGCAAAGACAAGAACCTTGGCAACCCCGGCCGTCTCACAGAAGTGACTGAGGTTCGGCGCGTTGGTGTGGTTTTGAGATCTCGAGCACGGTAGCGTTCGCGGCGGCCTTGGGGCCCTTGCGGTCGGATGGATCCTCAAGCGCGCCCTGGCGGGCCTGGTTCTCCTTTGGATTCCAGCGGATACACGCCTCGATGGAACACGAAAGTCTGGTACGGCAGGACTCCGTGGCCAATTCCAAGTTTCGGTAAGCGCTTTTTTATTATTTATTATTCCTGGACAGTGCCAAGTTCTCG
>PLGM01000146.1 GCA_003139795.1 Acidobacteriaceae bacterium
GGCCGGTTAACAGGCCAAACCGCGTTTCGACGACCGCCCGCGAAGCACAGTGGTGGAAATCTTGCGTATTGCCAAAACCCCTCCAGGCGACATGGGCGCTTTCGGAGACAAATTCTGTCAGCCGGACAGGAAACCGTCGATATTGGGGCGTCGGGAGGCTGACACTCTCACCAATGCTGGTCTGTTGGTGCTTTGGTCGTGGCAAATGTTCACCACAGAGTAACTTGCGATTTGGCGGCAATCCTATCGGAACGGGGAAGATTGAGGATTCCCCACTGTCCTGATGCACACGCATTTCGCCGTTTTCGGTGCTCGGGATTGCGGATAGGGCCCAAATTCATCCAGCGGGCAGCAGCGGCTTGTTCCAGGACTGATCGCCAAGCGGATGTCCGTTTCGCAAGCTCAGTTCGACGCGATGCAACAGGTTCACTACCCAGTATTCGCGCTGGTGGAATCCAGTGGCCAGGCTGCGCCGCATCATGCTCGACCAGGAGAAAAACTGGCGTCGCGAGGCGAGGCAGTAGCGGCGCAGTTCGTCGGGGCTCAGATGGAGAGGCTGGAATGCAACGCTGTTGTAAGAGTAGCCGGGATCGAGCCACCAGCTTTCGTTCAGCAGTCGTTGCTCTGCGGCCAGTCGGCGGAAGAGAGCAGTCCCCGGGAAGGGCATTAGATGCGCGAAGGCGGCCAGCAGAAAGCCGTGCTCGACGCTGAAGGCGACTGTGCGCTCAAAATCGTCCGGCAGATCGTCGTCGAAGCCGAAGACGAAGGTTCCATAGACTGGCACGCCGGCTCGGCGCAGATCGCGGACAGCCTGCCCGATGCCACCACGCGCCTCGTTGATCGGCTTGCTCATCTCTTTCAGGTTGGCCGGCTTCAAGCTTTCGAAGCCGATGAGCAGGCAACGGCAGCCGCTGCGCACAATGAGGTCGAGCATCTCCGGATCGTGCGCCACGTTGATGCCGGCCTGGCCGACCCATCGCACGCGCATCGGGATGAGATCGCGCAGGAATTGCTTGAGCCGATCCGGCTCGCAGGCAAGGTTGTCGTCGACGAAGAAGATGAGTTGGTTGCGGCTTGCCCCCGAGGAGGCGGCTGCGACTTCCTTGATCGCCTGTTCAGCAGGCCGGCCGCTATAGGTACGGTGAAATGCGGTCTGGACAGCGCAGAACTCGCAACTCAACCGGCAACCGCGCCCGAATTCGATCAGTTGCACGGGCAGGTAGCGCTTTGCGCTGAAGATGCTCCTGTCATAGCGCCAGGCGGCATCGGTGGGAGCGTGACCGCCGTGATAGAACTTTTTGAGAGCCCCGCGCCCGAGGTCGCCGATCAGCTCCGGCCAGGCGCCTTCCGCGCAGCCGGTAACCACGCTTTCGGCGTAGCGCGCGGTCTCGCCGGGGCAGAGCGAAGCATGGATTCCGCCCATGACTACGGGAACGCGGCGCAGGCGGTATTCGCTGGCAATCTGGTATGCGCGGCGCGCGGTGTAGGTTTCCACGCTGATGCCGACCAGGTCAGCCGGCTCGTCGAAAGGAATACTCTCGAGGCGGTCGTCATGGAAGCGAATCTCGACGCCTGGCGGCGTTTGCGCGGCCACCGCAGCAGCCCAGAGCGGCTGCATCTGCCAGGTTCGGAGCCCATGGCGCTCACCCGCGCGTTTGCCGATTCAAGGATGGATGAGCGTCACCCGCAACACAGCGCCTCCTCCAGCTCCGCAGGCACCTGCCAGCTCCCGGCAGGCGGCGGCGCTCCGGGATTCGCTGCCGAGAACGGCGCCGCGAAGCGCGGCTCGCTGTAAAGACGGCGCACAAAAATCCGATAGCAGAGATTTCCCACAAAGTTGATCGGGCAGCGAAGATCCATGCGCGCCACACGCCCGGCAATGCGGCGTATTTTGAAGGTCTCGCGGTACGCGCGCTTGAAGCCTGTATACAACTCCTCCGGACTCATCTGCGCCGGCTGAATCACTACGTGCATCGTGTCGTAGTCGTTCCAATTGAAGCTGAGAATGCGCTGCTCCTTCATCAACCGCTGGAACAATGGCGTTCCCGGATAAGGTGTGTAGAGCGAGTAGCGCGGGATGTCGATGCCCAACTCCTGAACCAAATCGACCGTCGAGTCGAAGACGCTCTTGTCGTCGTGATCGAATCCGAAGACAAAGCAGCCCTGAATCGTGATGCCGCGACGGTGCAGCATGTTCACGAAGTCTTTGTATTGCGCGGCCTGATTGAAGCCCTTGCGAATGCCGCGCAATGTGGCCTGATCGCCGGATTCGAAGCCGACGAGAAGATAGACGCAGCCGCTCTCCACCATGAGATCGAGCAGGCCAGTGTTCTGCAGGCTGTCGGCGGTGACCAGACCGCCCCATTTCTTCTTGAGCGGGATCATCGCGGTCAGCAGCTCGCGGGCATACTCTTCGTCGTCTACCAGGCTGACGTCGTTGAATGCGACAATCCTTCCCGGCATTGCACGGAGGTCGCGCACGACGTCGGCGACGGGCCGTTTGAGATAGCGCGGCCACACCGCATTCACCGAGCAGAAGTCGCACCTGCGCCGGCAGCCCCTGGTTGCCTGCACGGTGTTGGGCATCATGTATCCGGAGTTGCGCTGCAGGTCGCGCCTGGGAGCAGGCACGCCAGCGAGCACATCGTCCAAGAGATCGTGCTCGCGGTAGACGCGCTTCATGCGGCCGCGCCGGAAATCCTGGATCAGTTGCGGCCACGCGGATTCCCCGCGACCGACCACAATCGCATCCGCATGCTGGATCGCCTCGCCGGGCAGAACGGAAACGTGCACGCCGCCGAGCACCACGGGAGTACCGCGCAGCCGGTAATGGCGGGCAATTGCATACGCCGACGGAGCGCACCCCGTGATGACGCTGATGCCCACCAGATCGGCCGGATCGTCGAGCGGAATCCGGTCCACGCTGCCGTCGACGATCTTCACCTCGATCTCCGGATCGTCCGGCACCAGCGCCGCCAGCGTGGTCAGGGTCAACGGCGCCTCGCGCATGGAGCGCAAGTAGGGTCCGAGACGCAGTTTGTGCATGTGTGCGTCCGGCATGATCAGGAGAATTCGCATGGTTCGCCTCGTGAAGTTCGGGTCTCTTCGGCCGGCATGAAGGTCCGCCGGTAATAGCGAAAGCCCAGGTTCGCCGCAAGACTCACCAGCGGCAATGTCATCGAACCCGCAACCCGCGTCAAGATTGAGCGAAGGCCGTAAGTCTCGTTCCAGGCATCGTAGAGTCCCTGTTCGAGTTCGTCCACGGTCATATTTGCCGGCGCGAAGACGGCGTGGCGTCCATCGTACAGGCTCCAGTCCTCGGTCAGGATTCGCCCCTGTTTGTTGAACCGCGTCCAGGCATCTGTGCCCGGGAACGGCGTGTAGGCCGAATAGAGCGCGAGATTCAGATGGTTCCGGTGAACGAACTCCACGATGCGCTCAAAGGCGCCCTTGTTGTCCCCGTCGAATCCGAAGACAAAGCTGCCGAGAATAGCGATGCCTTCTCCGCGCAGCATTCTGCAGGTTTCCTCGTAGACGCGCACATCGTTGAATGACTTTCCGGCAGCGGCAAGGGTATTTGCGTCAAGCGACTCAAAGCCGATCACAAGGCCCCGGCAGCCGCTGGCACGGGCCGCCTTGATCCAAGACCTATTGGCTGCGGATTTCATGGAAGCGGCGGCGAGCCACTTGCGGCCGGCGAGAGTTGGAAGAAGTTCCGCGGCGCTTGAGCTGCTCTCGAGCGGATTCGGGTCAAGCAGGGCAATGGGTCCGGCGGGCATGCTGTCGATATCGGCACGGATTCGCTCCATCTGGCGCAGAACGAAGCGCTTCCGATGCATCGGGGGCACGATGCAGAACGAACACTGGTTCGCGCAACCGCGAGAGGCTTCGAGAGTGTTGGCCGTGGAATAGGCTTTGCGCCGAAGAAGATGGCGGCGCGGAATCCATGCGCCGGAGGCAAAGGCCTGTTCCCATGCGGACTCGTAGAGCGGCTTCATAACTCCGCGCGCGAAGTCGCGAAGAAGTTGCGGCCATGCGGCTTCAGCGAACCCGCGCACCACGGCATCGGCGTGCCTGGCTGCCTCTTCCGGCATGAAGGTAGGATGGTAGCCACCGAGGACGACTGTAATCTTTCTGGCTTGCGCCATTTGCGCCAGTTGATACGCCCGCGGCGCGTCGCAGGTCATCGCGCTGATGCCAACCAGATCCGCTCTGAGGAAATCCTCCGGAACGCGATCCACTGCTTCATCGATGACCGCGACCTCGGCATCGAGTTCCGGTGGAACCAGGGCTGCCAGCGTGGTCAGCGTGGTGGGCGCGTAGGCGGCCCGCACCTGAGTTTCCTGCCAGCGCCGTCCATCGTTCATCTTGCGAGCGTTAGCGCCAATGAGCAGAATGCGCATGGATACGGGTTGAATCCTTTTTTCGAAATCGGTGTCAAGGAGCGGCGCCGGATCGTGTGTTGATGCGGCGGCAAGAGTAAACCTCACTGGCCGCCGATGAGGGTGTGAGCATCGGCCTCCACATACATGCTCCGCGGAAGCCCGAAGCGAAACGCAATGAGCAGGCCTGTTCGGCTCATCCGGCGCTCTGTTGCTTGTTCCGCCCGCGCCACAGGAGGCAGCCAAGCAGGGCAAGCATGAACCCTGCCGCCGCGCCGCTGGCGCCGAAGATCAGCCGCGTACCATTAACCATTTCGTGGATTGCCGGATTGTCGATCGGATTCACGGTCCCTTGCACCCGAACGATCTTCCACTCGCCATCCTCCTTCCGGGTCACGGCGGTCCAGCGAGCCCGAATCTGGTATTCCTTTCCCGCCGCGGTGTGAATTGTCTCCTCGGTATAGCCGCGCGAAAGACCCACGTCGCCGAAGAAATCGGTCTGATTCGTGATCACCTTGACCTGATACTTCCCGCCTTCTCCGATCCGGTTCCTGAACCGCATCCAGAACGCTTCGAAATCCTCGTAACTCTTGATCTCCTCGCCGGAGATCATCACCCCGGTGAAGCCGGCGGCGAGAAGCGGTTTGACCTCCGCCAGGTTGTTGCTGCTGAGTGCGTCCTCATAAGTGGACCGCAGGTGACGGAGCGCGTCGTAGTCAGCCGCGCGGCTGGGGTCTTCGGCTGCCGCCAAGGCAAGCGGAAAACTCAGGATGGCCGCCAGTAACAGCGGCATTCGGAGCACTGCGCAACGATGCGAAAACATGAAGTCTCCTTTCCCGGTTATATCGATCACGATGGGTTCCTCCCGAGCGAATATGCCTGCTTGCCCTGCGCATCTTTCCGCAAGAGAAAATTCAGCAGAAGGGATTCGCCAAGTCTCCGCCGGTTGGCTGGCAAAGTGGCCCGGCGGAGAATGTTAGCCGGATGGTAAAAGCTGCGCGCGATTTGACGGCAACCGTCCTCAAGACGGTCGGCCGGGAAATGCTGCGGTTCGTACACGGCATCGCCAAGGCGGTATTCGGGTGCGAGCCACCATTGGCCGTACTTGAGCCGCTTTCGCGCCTGCATTTCGTCATACAACGGCGTGCCGGGCAGCGGAGCAAGAGGGTTGAAGAAAGCCAGCATGAACTTCTGTGCATTGGCGAACTCCAGCGTATTGGAGAATGCATCGGAGGCGTCGTCGTCATAGCCGATCAGAAACGAAGCGCAGATTCTGATGCCGCGCGCGTGGATTCTGGCGACGGCATGGGTGAACCGATCGGCGCGGCATCGGGCGCCCTTGCCCATTTGCCGCAGGCTCTTCTCGTTCAGCGATTCAAGCCCAATCAGCAATCCGGCGCACCCGCTGGCCGCGGCCAGGTCCAATAATTCGTCGTCGAAGGCGATCTCGATGCCGGCCTGCGCCATCCAGCGAACGCGCAGCGGAATCAGGGCGCGAAACAGCTCCTTGACGCCCGCAAAGTCGCCCACCAGGTTGTCGTCTACAAACTGAACCATGCGGCGAGGCAGCGTGCGAATCTCGTCAATCACCTCGCTTACGGGCCGGCACTCCTTTCTGCGCCCGAAGAACTGGCTTACCGAGCAGAAGCCGCAGGAGTATGGGCAGCCCCGCCCGAATTCAACCAGGTTGTTGCGAAAGTAGCGCTTTCCTCTGAAGATGTCGCGGGAGTAGCGAAGCCCCTGAAGCGAGGGCCGCTGCTGCTGCCGATAAACGCGCTGCAAACGGCCGTAGCGCGCGTCTGCGAGCAGGCGCGGCCATAAGTCCTCGGCTTGTCCGATAACCACCAAGTCGGCATGCTGCTCTGCTTCGTCTGGAACGGCGCTAAGGAGACTCTGCACAAGT
>PLGM01000337.1 GCA_003139795.1 Acidobacteriaceae bacterium
GCAACGGGACGCGTGAAAAGCAGTACCAGCACAAACGTCGTGAGCCCTCCGACGACAATGGCGACGGGAAGCTGCGGGAAAGCGAAATGCAGAAGATCGTGAGACCAGCTGGAGTCGTTTGGCTCATGGGGACGGCTGAGCAGCAACACGTACCGCTTTCCACTGGCGGATGAGACCGGAACACTCCAGATGTATTGCCGGCCAATCTGGGTTCCGATGATGCGCTCGGGAGTTGGCGGGTGCTGGCCGAGCAGTTCCATGCCGGCAGCGCTGCACAGATCCTGTCCCGCTGAGTCCTCCAACGCGATTTTCTGGGCAATGGTGGCAGCATACGCATGAAATGCATCGCAGCCTCCTGCCTCATAGGCGCCGGCTGCTCTTACTGCGTCGTTTTGCAGGCTGCTGTCGAGCGCATCGAAGAGGGCATCCGGGCTGGCAAAATGATGCTGCACGATCAGAGCTGTGGAGATCACGAAGATCATGCTCTGGGCAATCCAGAAGATGATGAAAATCTTGAAGAAAAGTCCGCGCATGGTTCAGACCTTTGCCCTCTGCGGATTGAAGCTGACGGTGAGCTGATATCCGACTCCGCGAATCGTCTTCACCTGCGCCTCGGGCGCGCCATTCTCGGCCAGTTTTCGCCGCAATCGGCTTACGTGCATATCCAGGCTCCGATCGAAGGGGTGGAACTTGCGTCCGAGCACGCTCTCCGATATCTCCTCGCGCGTCACCACGGTTCCCGGAGAGCGCATCAGTGCCTCTAGAAGCGCAAACTCCACATCCGTCAGGTCAATGTTGCTTCCGTTCAGCAGCACCGTTCGAGCAGCGGGGTTGAGTTCCAGCCCCTCAGCCCGCAACAGCCCCTGCTCCTGCTTGACCTGGCCGCCTGCAGTTCTGCGCAGAATCGCGCGTACCCTGGCCAGAAGCTCTCGCGGATTGAAAGGCTTGGAAAGATAATCGTCTGCGCCGATCTCGAGGCCGACGATGCGGTCCACATCTTCTCCCCGAGCGGTCAACAGCAGAACGCTGATGGCAGACACGGTGCGGATCCGCCGCAATACTTCGAGCCCATCCAGGCCGGGAAGCATTACGTCGAGCAAGACAAGCGCAAACGGCTTTTCAAGTGCAGCGCTCAGTCCCGTGTCGCCACGGTGGACGGCAGTAACGCGGAATCCAAATCGTCCCATGTACTCCGTCAACATCGAACAAAGCTCAACGTCATCGTCAATGAGAAGAATGTCGTCCATTTCTAAATCTCTTACCCACGCATCTAGCGTACGCCATTCCTTCGCACCCACCACGCGAAAAATGTAACAAATGGTCACGGCTTTCGTGACACTTTGTTACACAGCTTTACCAATTGTGACCGCGCGGCATTGCGATTCAGTGTCTCCTGAATATGCAAGCTCGTGTTGGCGCTGAAAGGATGCATGATGACAAGGCGGAACATTTTCACTCTCATATGCGGTGTGCTTATCCTCTTCGCGGGGCTTCCGGCGACGGCCGCGGGGCAGACCGGAAGTATCCACGGAACCGTAACGGATCCATCCGGGGCTGTGATCCCATCGTCAACCGTTACGCTCTCCAACAAGAACGGATTTTCCACCGCTACAACCAGCGTCGGCGACGGTACTTTTGCCATCGACCATCTGGAACCGGGTCGCTACTTGATTACTGCTACTGCAGATGGATTTGCTCCCCTGGATCCCGTTGAGGTTCTGGTCTTCGCCAACAAGACGACGGACCAGAAACTCGCGCTGAAGATTCATGGCGAGACGCAACAGGTCAACGTGACCGACGAGGGAATCAGCGTGGATACCAGTGCCGCCAACAACGCCAATTCCATGATCATCAAGGGGAAGGACCTGGATGCGCTCTCCGACGATCCCGATGAACTTCAAAACGAGCTCAACGCCCTGGCGGGCCCAGCCGCCGGACCGAACGGAGGACAGATATACATCGACGGCTTCACCGGCGGACAACTGCCGCCGAAGTCATCCATCCGCGAGATCCGTATCAACCAGAACCCGTTCGCGGCGCAATACGACAAGCTTGGCTATGGACGGATCGAGATTCTCACCAAGCCCGGGACCGACAAGCTCCACGGAATGTTCATGGTCAACGGCAATGATTCCGCATTCAACTCGCTTAACACATTTGTGACGAGCGAACCCTCTTATTACAGCACGTTCTTGACGGGCAACGTGAGCGGCGCGTTAGCGAAGAACTCTTCGTGGTTCGCCAGCGTATTCCATCGCGACAACCAATCGAATTCAATCGTGAATGCGGAGCTTCTTGATTCCGGTGGCAACGCCTATAACTACACTGCCGCTGTCGCCAACCCGCAGTCACGGCTGGACGTAAGCCCGCGTTTCGACTTCCAGTTGGGAACCAATAATACGCTCACCGTCCGCTACATGTACGACCGGCAGGTTGAGACCAACAGCGGGGTTGCGCAATTTGCCTTGGAAAGCCAGGCTTACAACGTGGCCAACCAGGAGAATACCCTGCAACTGAGCGACACCCAAATCATCAGCGCCAACGTGGTGAATGAGACGCGCTTCCAATACACGCGCGACCGCGACAACCAGACGGCCCAGAGCGATGATCCAGCGATCACGGTGCAGGGAGCCTTCACCGGCGGTGGAAACGCGAACGGAGTGATCCGCGACAACCAGGACCGCTATGAACTCCAGAACACCACCATGGTGAGCAGAGGCTCGCACTCCATCAACGCGGGTGGACGGCTCCGCTTTACCAGGGACGCGAGCTTTTCAACCGCGGGATTCAACGGCCAGTACATCTACTCTTCGCTCGCTGCCTACGAGGCGAATACGCCCACGGAGTACAACGTGACGGCAGGAAATGCCGCGGCGAGCACGATCTACTTTGACGGCGGCCTGTTCTTTCAGGACGACTACAAGGTACGTTCCAACTTCACGTTCAGCTATGGTATTCGCTATGAGACACAAAACGGGATCGGCGACCACAACGACTGGGCTCCGCGGCTTTCCTTCGCGTGGGCGCCCGGTGTGCATGGCGCCAGCCAGGCAAAGACCGTGATTCGCGGCGGATATGGATGGTTCTTCGATCGCTT
>PLGM01000371.1 GCA_003139795.1 Acidobacteriaceae bacterium
CAGATACAGCACTAAGACATTCGAGGACTTATTTCGGCGAGGAGCCCTAACTAGCAGAATACACAACGATTGCGGCAATTGGCGCCTGGCTTCTTGGGTTGAGATGCGCGTTTCCGGTCGGAGTCGAAGAGGCCAGCCAGAGCGCCGCAATCCTGCCAACGGAAGCTTCAGGGCAACGAAGAAAGCACCGGCACCGCCGGTGTGCCGCCCTGTTGATCAACTGGTAACTGCCGAGTTGGCGGTCATTCAGGAGTAATGCTCGATTAGGCTTCCGGCTGAGCTGATGACAGTTTCTCAAGCTCGCGAAGCCGGGCTTTGACTTGGTCATGGGACGCTTAATTGGTCACAAGGGCGCTTGCCGGTGTCAATTCGAAATCCTGGCCGTCAGTTTCGGGCTTTACTGTGGTTCGCCCGCATTGAGCCCAGGTGAATGCGCGATTTGGCGTCTGTTGCGTCGAGAACTTGCTCAGTTTATGTAATCGCGGCTCTCGTCCAACAGACGGGCGAAACGAAAGTAACCGAAAACCGTTATATGGGAGGACGGTGCGGCACCGGACCCTGGGGCGTCGCGACCGGATGGCGACGCGCGTTCGTAAATAATAGTTTTTCTCGCAACAAATTCCCGGACCTCGGGTTCAACTCGTCAGGCCGGCAGCCAGCGGACTGATCGAGCCTGCGGAATGCAGAAGGTCAGACAGGTTCGTCAAGCTAACTCTCATGTTTCTGATTTGATTGCATCTATTGGAATTGTCCCGGCGCTCATTCTCGCTCAGGCGACTGAGCGCGCGCGGGATTCCGTGGAATAGCACTGCTCCATTTCCACTTACTCAACATTGGAGGTCTTCTGTGCTCTCTTCCACGCTTTACGCATCGGCACCACCTCACGACAAGAAAGCAAGGCCATCCTCCCGCAACTTCGGAATGTGGTCGCATTGCGCTCGGCGCGACCAGGCCGATCTCGCATCCGACGAATTTCAGCCCAAGGAGACTGCGAAATGAAATACAGAACAATGTCGCTAATCTTTCTGCTCGGGACAGGAGTTGCGTTTGCCCAGTTCCCACCGCAGATCAAGAACGTAGTCGTGATCTTTCAGGAGAATCGGACCCCCGACAACCTTTTCCACTTCCTAACCCCAGCCTGCCCGTTACCCGAAGGTGTAGACGCATTGGACGCTTGCATTCCCGCGCCGGTCTCAACGAGCTGCTACGACATCTCCCCATGCGGCCTCTCGGATCAAAAAGGCACCTCCCCGATGTTCCCCGGTAGTTGGCGCCACGGTTACCCTTCGCCCTCCCCTCAGCGAATACTCAGCGTGAAGCACTGCCCCTCTGTGAGGCTGAGGAACGCGCCGCCCCGTCCGGTGACGATTGCCCGGTCAAGCACCTGCCGGCTTTCCAGACTTGACAGCACGCTGCCCCGGCGCACGATCTGTGCCACCTTCTCAGGTGCGGCGAACTTGAGAACGCGGGGGAGGGGTCTTCAGGTCTTCCTCAAGGAACTGGCAATAATTCTTCAGCAATCGTCATTTTTATATCCAGTAAACTATTGATTCTAAAGTATCTCAAGGAATCAACATCATCACCCATACGCGAATCCGTCCGTCTCCTTGTCTCCCTTCGGCCCTTCTTCAACTCTTCACGTGCAAAACCCGGCCGGTTTGGAAGAGAATAGAGTTGAACGAATTAAGTCCCCGGCAGGATCGAGGAAGGCTTGACATCTAGGCAGAAAGATATCCCCATGTGGACCGCCCAGGAGTTCGAGCGGATGGTTCTAGGTTGCAACCCAAAGGTTGCTGTCTTCGATGGTGATGGAACGCTATGGAGCGGCGACTCGGGCTATGGCTTCATGGTCTGGTCTCTCGAGCAGGGCCTTGTCTCGCGTTCCACCAGCCACTGGATCGATGCCCGCCACCGGGCCTACCGGTCCGGCCATGTCGGCGAATTGGAAATCTGCGGCGAAATGGTGCAGATCTACGCCGGCCTGCGCGACCAGGAGTTGCGCGACGCCGCGGCTCAGTATGTGCAGCAGTTTGTGCGCGGCCGGATATTTCCGGAAATGGTCTCGTTGCTCGCTGCCCTGCGCCGGACCGGAGTCGAGCTTTGGGTCGTCAGCTCCACCAATCGTTGGGTGATTGCCGAAGCCGTGCGCGATTTCGGCATCCCGGAAGAACGTGTGCTCGCCGCGGAGGTTCGTGTCGCCGCCGGCGTCATCTCCACCGAAATTGTCGACGTGCCCACCGACGATGGCAAGGCCGGCGCACTCCAACGGGTTGGCTTGGCGCGCCCTGACGCGGTCTTCGGCAACTCCATTCACGACCTCGCCATGCTCCGGATCGCACGCCACGCCTTCCCCGTCAACCCATCCCCCGCGCTGCTTCAGGTGGCGGCAAAAAACGGCTGGGGATACTTCCGGCCCCAAGCTGCCGAGGGCCTCGAGGCGGCGGTTGACGGGGAATAGAGCTCTTCCGGGAAGATTCCTCTTTCAGGCCGGCTTGAGAACACTTTTTCACCCTGCCAAAGCCGGCAATGCCTGGTCCGGTTTCGCATTTCTTTTGCTGCGTTTACACTAAACGTGTGCAAGAAGATCAGCCGAACTCCACTCAGCGGTCCGCCGGTCCCGCCCTTCGTTTTGTAGCGGCTGCACTCATCGTGCGCGACGGCGAAGTCCTCATCGGTCAGCGCCGTCCGGATCAACCGATGGCCTTGCGGTGGGAGTTCCCGGGGGGCAAGATCGAGTCCGGCGAAAGCCCTGAGCAGGCGCTGGTCCGCGAACTGGAAGAAGAACTCGGCATTCAGGCCATCATTGGCCCCCGCATCACCCGCATCCGCCACAACTACCGCCATGGCGGCGCCGTCGACCTCCAGTTTTTTGCCGTCCATGAGTTCTCCGGCGAGATGCAAAACCGCATCTACCATGAGGTGCGCTGGACCAGGCTCGAAGACCTGCCCGGCTACGACTTCCTGGCTGCCGACCGCAGCCTGATCCGCGACCTCGCCGCCGGCAAGCTCCTGTAGGCAGGTCCCGGCAACAGCGAGATGATCCGAAGGAGTCCCGGCAACTATCGGACGGAACGTGCGGGCTGCGCCACTTTCGTCAAGTGAATTTCAGGAGATCTTATGTCGTTAGTGATCGTCGAAGTCAATGGCGCAATGGGCACGATTACGCTCAATCGTGCCAAGGTCAATGCGCTGAACGGAGAATTGATTGATGAAATCGCCTCTGCGCTGGCTACCATGAAGGCGCGGAATCTGCGCGTGATCGTTCTCCGCGCCAAACGCGGAGCGAAGGTCTTCTCCGCCGGGCATGAAGTTACCGAGTTACCGACCAATGGGCGCGATCCCATCACTTATAACGATCCGCTCCGCCAAATCGTGCGTGCCATCCAGTTGCACCCGTGCCCGGTCATCGCCATGGTCGAGGGATCGGTCTGGGGAGGCGCATGCGAACTGGTGATGAGCTGCGATCTGATCGTTGCCGCCCAGGACACGACACTGGCAATTACTCCGGCCAAACTCGGCGTTCCTTACAACCTGTCGGGGATACTGAACCTGATGAAAGTCGTCAATATGCCAATCATTAAGGAGATGTTGTTTACCGCCCGGCCTGTTTCGGCGCAGCGTCTGATGGAGTGCGGAGTCATCAATCACGTTGTCCCCAGGGAAGAGCTCGAAAGCTTCACCCAACAGTTGGCGATGCAGATCGTGGAGACCTCCCCGCTCGTACTCCGCATCTTGAAGGAAGAACTGCGCGTGCTGGCCTCGGCGCATCCCATTACGCCGGAAGCTTACGAACGCATCCAGTCACTGCGTCGTGAGGTTTACGACAGCGAAGATTATCAAGAGGGCATCCGGGCATTTCTTGAGAAGAGAAAGCCGGAGTTTCATGGGCGGTAGAATGCACTAAGGAGGCTTCTCAATGCCGATGAAGAATCCGCCGCATCCCGGCAGCGTAGTTCTTTGCGAGTGCATGGTACCGCTCGGCCTCACGATCACGCGAGCGGCGCAAGCCTTGGACGTCACACGCACCACTCTCTCCGAACTGGTCAATGGCAAGCGCGGCATCTCGCCGGAGATGGCCATCCGGCTCTCCCAGGTCTTCGGCGGCAGCGCGGAAAGCTGGATTACGCAGCAGGCGCAGTACGATTTTGCGCAGATTCCCGCAGGGCGCATTCGGCTTAAGCGACCGGCTATGTCGTGAAGATCACATGCAATCCCTCCCAGGTCCGAGAATACGGACATGGAGCACCCGGCAACAGTCTTACGAATTTGTTTACCTCAAATCGCCAGCTTAGGCGCGAAGTCCGAAGGCGAGAACTTTCCTGACATCATCCTCTCCATTTCCGCCTTACGAGCATCAACGCCGGCTTCCAGCACGTCCAGCAATGCAATTGCGCCGAGAGGAGAATGAGTGATCTCATAGCCTACGGTGCAGTCGCTGCAGTAATGCAACTCAACCGCATTGAGAACCTCGACAATCGCCGACAGAGCTCTCTTAACGTTCAGTCTGCTGGCTGGGTCTAGTGGCATCGCGCTTCTATTCAGCGCAAGGTCAAGGTCCCGATGAGCAATGTGCCGATTTCGCCAATCCTGAGCGAATGCACATTCATTTTTCGCTATGTTTAGAAGGATTTCGATTTTCGGCCTGATTTGTGGATCAACAACCTGTGGCAGTCGGCATAATGTTGCGTTACTTTTGCCGGCCGAGCTTGGCGGATCAACCAAACGAGCGACCAGTAGAAGAACTCTTTCAAAGTGCGCATCTTGCAGTCGGCCGAAAAACTCGGCTGCGGCTTCATTCAACAGGTCAATTCGTTCTGGACTTGCGCCGAAGAGAACCTCGAATTCGGCCCAGTCGACGTGGAGCGTATGACATTCGTACTTGAGCAGATCATAAAGAGGACCCAAATCCGACCCCATCGCATCGAGACACTCCATTTCGAGAACTCCTCCCTACGAACATTATACTTGGGTCATTTGTCGCGGAACGGCTGGCTTTATGGGTAACGCAGTTAGATTTGCGTTCCAGATTTCTCTTCTACAGATTCAGGCTTCAAGCGGTACACGCAAACGTGGAGCTTCACTCGCTTCCCAGAGGGCGACGGCTCGATGCTTTGAACTATCGCGGCCCAATGGCGGCCAGAATCCATCTGAGGAGCCAACTCTGCCGCTGTTCTTTTCTCCAAATAACCGAGAGGCTGTCCTGACTCATTGCATACTCGAATCGAGTTTGAGTCGTGATCGTTTTTTGGCTCACGATACAGGTAAAGCTCTTGGTTTTTCTCACACTTGGCGATTAAATTCTGACAATCTGAACCGTCCTCATTCAAACCATAGGAGCGATCCATCCTGGAAGGAAAATGCAAGTCCGAATGCTTCCCAACCCCCTGCTTAAAGCTCTTCTCAAATATCGCTCTTTCCGAGTTGGCAACTGCGGCCCTCCTAAGAAGGCAGATCACCAATGCT
>PLGM01000186.1:0-31012 GCA_003139795.1 Acidobacteriaceae bacterium
AGAGAACCTGGCACTGTCCAGAATAAACAGTTCGTAGGAATCAAACTGACCTTGCGCGAGCTGGTAGCCAGCTCCGCGCAACTCGGGGGCGTTTTGTTCCAGACCAGCTCCCCAAGGGGGATTAGAAATTACGCCGGCAATCCTTTTAGCGTCTATCAACCCGGTCCATCCGCTCCCAACATCAGAACCCCTCCCGCCCGGCTGGAGCGCATCGGCGACCTTGAGAAGGGTTCCGGTAGGAAGGGTCCGCTTGGCCTGCCTGATCGCACCTGGGTCAATATCTATCCCTGCAACTGCGATAGAGAAGTGGGACTTTGTCCTCAGCACGCTTTTAAGGAGGGCTCCATCCCCACACGCCGGATCGATCACGAGAGGCGACTTCACATGTTGCAGACGACCGAGAAGCTCGGACGCAACCCAATCCGCCAACAACTCAGGTGTGTACACAGCCCCCAAGCTCTTCCTAACCACGGCTTATTTATCCTTTCTGCCCCCAATTCAACCATCCAAAGGGGCGAATCTCAAGGGAAAGTCCACTGGCCCGAATATACTTTGTCCACAGTGGGCCGCGTTCCAAACTGAAATCGATCGCACTTCTTTATTTCGAGCCGCTTTCGCCCGTCTGCGCCGGAAACCCAATTCGCAGTTGGCCGCCATCCGCGCGATCAAACAGCAACTCCAAGGCCTGGCGTACGAGTTCAGAGCGCGTCACTCGTGTCCTTTCTGCAAGTTCGTCAAGCCGTTCCTTGTGGTTCTCGGACACCCAAACATTCAACGCCCTGCCGCGACGAGTCACGATTACCTTCCGGATTTTGGCGCCCTCCCTCATGTCCACATCTGTGTATACATGTCAATACTCCGGTTGTCAATACCGACGATCTCGCAATCGAGCGAAGAGACCCCTCCCATAGCCCCGCCGAGGCTGACCTGCCGCCCCGCCGGCTTGCCGACTTGGCCTCTTCCTATTTCCTCTTCCCTGCCCACTCACGGCCCATACCTCTTCCTCCACAACTCCCTCTCCACAAGCTCCATGGCCCGGTCCTCGATCGATCGGTGCCACGGCACAATCCCGTACACCAGGTCGCATTGGATCGCCCGCGCCATATTCCCCGCCCAACCCGCCGGCTCGCCGACCCGCCCCTCCCTGACCCCTGCTCTCTGGCCCCTGCCCCAAACCCAGAACCGCGCCGAGCCCAGCGTCGCCGCAGCCGGCAGGCGCATGTCGAAGTACCTCTGATCCCCTCCCCTTGTGAACACATAGTCCTGCTTGAAGGCTACAAAAGAGGATCGAAACGGGGGCAAAAACGATCGAAAACGGGGCAAGAACCATCAATTCTGAGCTGTTTTACGCGCTTTATGTTGGGTTCCAGCCGGACCCTCTGCGGTTTTTTGCACCCATGGAATAGGACGTTTTTCGAGCTTCGCATGAAGCCCTTCCGTTTGTAGCCCTGAAGGCCGGCATTTTCCTTCTTTTTGTAGGCTTATAGCAGGATACAGCCATACAGCGCGCTGCATCGCTCGCTGGCCCGCCGACCCCTGACAACTGACAACTGACCGCTGACAACTGTAAACTGAACCCCATGCTCCTCCCCTCTCTCCGCGAAGAAGTCCTCCACGCCAACCGCGAAATTGCCCGCCGCGGCCTCGCTCCCCACACCTTCGGCAACGCCAGCGGCATCGACCGCTCCGGCCCCGAGCCGCTCATCGTCATCAAGCCCAGCGGCGTCGACTACGCCTCGCTCACCCCCGCCGATCTGGTCGTTACCAACCTCGACGGCCACATCGTCGAAGGCTCCCTGCGCCCCTCAAGCGACCTCGATACACACACCTGCCTCTACCGCGAGTTCCCCCAGATCGGCGGCATCGTCCACACCCACTCCGAGTTCGCCACCTCCTGGGCCCAGGCCGGCCGCCCCATTCCCTGCCTCGGCACCACCCACGCCGACTACTTCCACGGCCCCGTTCCCGTCACACAACCCCTCACCGCCCAGGAAGTCGCCCAGGCCTACGTGCGCAATACCGGCGTCGTCATCGTCCGCCGCTTCCGCCTGGAAAATCTCGACCCCCTCGCCGTTCCCGGCGTCCTGGTCGCCGGCCACGCCCCCTTCACCTGGGGCAAAAGCCCCGCGGAGGCCGTCGAACACGCCGACGTCCTCGAATTCATCGCCCGCCTCGCCTTCCGCAGCGTACTGCTCGGAGCGTCCGATTCCGGAATTCCCCTGTACGTTTCCGAACACCACTACCAGCGCAAGCACGGCCCCAAGGCCACCTACGGCCAGTCCTGATCCCGCCGCCAAACCCCTCCGGAAAACGATTTCCGGGGCCGCAATTCTCCCTCCCGCCCCCTGAACCGCGCTCTAACCCGCCTTCCTTCAAGAGCCTACCTGTTTCCATAGATTGATCCCTTTCTATGGATATCACCTACCATTTCCTGCATTGTTTACAGAATCTCTCTAAACTCCGGTTGACCTTTTGCGGAACCGGGCGTCCCTATCTCGCGTATTCTCAATCGATTGCAATTCGCACCATAGTAACCAGCTCATTTCGCCCACATGGCAACCCACGTGCAACAAAACTGCTCGATGTAGATCGTCCCCCATGGATACCAACCTCCTCAACCGTTTGCAGGCGATCGTGCTGGCCGTGGCCACGGCAGGCCTCGTCCTGCTTGCCGTCTTGAATTTCCGCCAGGAGACCCAGTTCCAGCAACCGGACGACGGCGTCTGGTGGCGCGAAGCCCCCGGAGGCGTGGGCCTCATCGCCGAAAAGGTGCTCCCAAACGGTCCCGGACAGCGCGAAGGCGTCCAGGTAAATGACCTCCTCACCGGGGCCCAGGTCCTGCCTGAAAGTCCCTCCCAGCCCGCCGCCACTCAGCCCGCCGAACTGCTTCCCGGTGTCAAGACCCTGACGGAGACTCCAGCCCAGAGCCCCAACATCGAGCCGAAAGAGCTGCTTCCCAAGGTCAATTACATCCCCATCGTGCGGGTAGCCGATCTGGAGCGCGTTCTCTACCGCACCGAAGTTTACGGCAAAGCGGCCTACGCCATCACCCGTGGCGGCATTCCCCTTGACACCCCCGTCGTCATCATCCCCGAGCCGGGGGATCGGAGCCTCGCCCAGGCGCAGCGTGTCATTGGACTCATTTACCTGGCCATGGGCATCTACGTGCTCTTTCGCCGCTGGACCGCCCCCCGCGCTACCCACTTTTATTTGTTCTGCCTGGTCTCCTTCGCCCTCTTCACGTTGAAATACACCGGCGACCTGCACACGCTCGACTGGACCGTTTTCTGGTGCAATGTGCTGGCCGAGTCGCTGCAGCCTGCGCTTTTCCTGCATTTTGCGCTCAGTTTCCCTGAGGAACGGTTCAAGAACACCCGCCGCCGCTGGCTGTTGCCGCTGGTCTACGCGCCGGGCGCAGGACTGCTGGGCCTATGGATCTGGACCATCGAGACAAGGCAGGCCACCGAACTGCTCAGGCACCGTCTGGACCAGATCGGCACCGCCTACGATGCCGCCTTCTACGTGCTGGCCGCACTGCTCTTCCTGCTCAGCTATAGCCGGGCAAACACCCCCTTGCTACGCCAACAGTTGAAGTGGGTTACCCGCGGCACACTGCTGGCGGTGCTGCCCTTTACGCTGTTTTATGCCGTTCCCTTCCTTCTCGACCTGAACCCGCCCCGGTTGCTCACCAATCTGGCCGGTCTTTCGCTGGTCATTCTCCCCCTCACCTTCAGTTGGGCCATCGTCCGCTACCGGCTCATGGACACTGACCTGATCTTCAAGCGCGGCGTGGCCTACACGCTGGCCACCGGCCTGATCCTCGGCGGCTACTTCGGTACCATCGCGCTGATCTCCGTCATGGTTCACAATGCCATGCCGGAAGCGGTCAGGGAGTGGGGCCTGGTCATCGCCATTCTGGTCACGGCCGCCATCTTCGACCCCCTCAAGCGCAGAATTCAGGGCTGGGTGGACAGGGCCTTCGACCGCCATCGCTACGACTACCGCAAGGCGCTGGTCGAATTCGGCCGCGGCCTCAGTTCGGAGACCGATCTCGATGCCCTGCTCTCATCCATTGTGGAGCGCCTCCCAAGCACGCTGCTGGTGGCGCGAGTTGCGGTGTTCCTCACCCAGAATTCCGGCCGTCTGCGCCTGGCCGCGGCCCACGGGCTCCCCGCTGAGGTAAACACCGCGCAGGACAGCTTGGCGCTCGGCTTCCTGGATTTCGACCAGGCCAAAGACCACTCCCACATCTTCCTTGAAAACACTCAGCAGGCCTTGCATCTGCCTCCGGCCCAGCAACGCTCCGCCGCCCTGCTCGACCTCAACTACTATCTCCCTTGCCGCGTACAGGACGGATCGGCCACGCGCACCATCGCCGTCATCGGCCTGGGCCGCACCATCGGCGGCGATTTCCTCTCCAGCGAAGACGTCGAGCTGCTCGAGTCTCTCGCCAGCTACATCGGCATCGCCCTCCAGAATGCCAGCCTCTACGCCCGGCTGGAAAAGAAAATCGGCGAATTCGAGCGCTTGAAGGAGTTCAACGAAAACATCGTCGAGTCCATCAACGTGGGCATCCTGGCCCTCGATCTCGACGACCGCATCGAAAGCTGGAACGCGCAGATGGAGGCCATGTACGCCCTCAGCCGCGCCGAGGCCATCGGCCAGCCGCTCCAGAACGTCTTCCCGCCCGAGTTCATTGAGGTGCTCGAAGGATTCCGTAACGACCAGGGCGTGCATCACCTCTACAAGTTCCGCCTCACCACCCGCGCCGGCGAGCAGCGCGCCGCCAACATCGCTATCGCCCCCCTGCTCTCGCGCGACTTTATATCCGTGGGACGCATCATCCTGGTGGACGACATCACCGAGAGGGTCTCTCTTGAAACCCAGCTCGCCCAGGCCGATAAACTCAGCTCCATCGGCCTGCTGGCGGCCGGCGTCGCGCATGAGATCAACACCCCCTTGGCCGTCATCTCTTCCTACGCGCAGATGCTCTCCAAGCAACTCAAGGGCGATACCCGCCTGGGCCTGGTGCTGGACAAAATCACGCAACAGAGCTTCCGCGCCGCCGAAATCGCCAATGGCCTGCTCAACTTCTCCCGCACCTCGACCACCGAGTTCCGCGAGACCAACCTGAATCAGGTCATCCGCGACACTCTCTCCCTGCTCGAGCACCAGTTCAAGACCGCGCAGATCGTCCTCGATCTCGATCTGGCCGAGGAACTGCCTCCCATCCACGGCAACCCCGGCAAACTGCAGCAGGTCTTCCTCAACCTCCTCCTGAACGCCAAGGAAGCCATGCCCGGCGGCGGCCGTCTGCGCGTGGCCACGCTCGTCGACGGCCATGTCGAGGCCCTGATCGCCGACTCCGGCACCGGCATCGCTCCCGAGAACCTCAAGCGCATCTACGATCCCTTCTTCACCACCAAGACCCCCTCCCGGCCCGGCGACCGCCGCGGCACCGGGCTCGGCCTTTCCGTCTCCTACGGCATCATCCAGGAACATGCCGGAAAAATTCATGTCCAGAGCGCCGTAGGCGCCGGCACAACCTTTCATCTCGAGTTTCCCTTGTTGAGGAATTCAGTACATGCCTGAGGTTGACCTGCCCTTGAATCTGCCTGTCTCCGCGTCTGCCGCAAACGGCAACTCTGCTGCCGCCAGCATCCTCGTGATCGACGATGAGGCGGCCATCCGCGAGTCGCTCGAAGTGCTGCTCACGCTCGAAGGCTACTCCGTAAGAATGGCCGCCGACGGCGAGGAGGCCCTGCGGATTCTCGAGCTCGAAAACTTCGACCTGTTGCTCCTCGATCTCGCCCTGCCCGGCCAGAGCGGCCTCGAGCTGCTCCCGCTGATCAAGGACCGCCAGCCGGAGTTGCCGGTCATTATGATCACCGCCTACGGCACCGTGGAAAACGTCGTCGAGTCCGTCCGCGCCGGCGCGGAAAACTTTGTCCAGAAGCCCTGGGACAACGAGAAGCTGCTGGCCGATATCCGCTCCGCCGTCGCCCGCCACAAAGCCGAAGAAGAGAACCTGCAGCTCAAGCGCACCCTCAAGCAGCGCTACAACTTCACCAACATTGTGGGCAAAAGCGAGATCATGCTGCGCGTCTTCGACCTCGTCGCCCAGGTTGCCCCCAGCCGCTCCACCGTCCTCATCCAGGGCGAGAGCGGCACCGGCAAGGAGCTCATCGCCAAGGCCATCCACGCCAACTCGCCCCGCAAGGACAAGCCCTTCGTCCCCATCAACACCGGCGCCATGCCCTCGGAACTGCTCGAATCCACCCTCTTCGGCCACGTCAAGGGTGCATTCACCTCCGCCATAGCCTCCAAGAAGGGCCTCTTTGAAGTCGCCAACGGCGGCACCCTCTTCCTCGACGAAGTCGCCACCATGGGCATGGACACCCAGGCCAAGATCCTGCGCGTGCTCCAGGACCGCCGCTTCATGCACCTGGGCGGCATCCAGGAGATACAGGTCGACGTGCGCATCATCGCCGCCACCAACATCGACCTGCGCAAGGAAGTCCGCGACGGCCGCTTCCGCGAGGATCTCTTCTACCGCTTCAACGTCATCACCGTCGACCTGCCGCCCCTGCGCGCCCGCCGCGAAGACATTCCCCTGCTCGCCAGCCACTTCCTCGAGTTTTACGCCAACGAGAACGCCCTGCCGCCGCGCAGGCTCTCCGCCGACGCCCTGCGCGCCCTGGTCGATTACGACTGGCCCGGCAACGTGCGCGAACTCGAGAACTCCATCGAGCGCGGCGTCGTGCTCTCTTCCGGCCCCGTCATCGGCTCCGATCTGCTCCCCGGCCACATCACCGGCCGCAGCTTCCAGGACGCCCTCCTCGAGCACAACCCCAACGCCTCGCTCTTTGACATCCTCGAAGACATCGAGCGCCGCATCATCGTCGAGAAGCTCGAGCGCTGCAACGGCAACCAGACCGAAGCCGCCGAGCAGTTCCGCATCCCCCTCTCCACCCTCAACCAGAAGATCAAGCGCCTCAACATCGAGATCCGCAAAAAGGGCAGAGAGTAGTGGCGGGGGATCAGGGGATAGGGACCAGGAAGTATCTGGCGAACGCAACTTGGATCGCTTTGTAACAGGGCATGACTTTAGTCGTGCCGAAATCACAACAAAGGAAACTGGGCTTTAGCCCTTGGGGTATGCGCTTTTCAGGCGGCTTCCAAGCCCTCCGGGATCATGGTAAGCCGATGTTGCGTCAACTGAGAACCCTTTCCGGCGATATCGGCGTTTTCCGGGAGTAAACCGACAGACGATCGAACTACAAGAGAAAGTAGTCCAGATCTGGCTGGCATTCGTCTGCTGGAAATGGTGGGGGCCATTTGCGGGGAATGATTTGCCAGCGAGGCCGATTTCGAACGGTTTCGATCATCGATGCACCCCTTTCTTCGCTTTTGTAAATGCCTCAGTTGTTGCGCAAAGCGACCATGGGGTTGATCCGGGACGCCCTTCTTGCCGGGACGTACCCGGCCAGCAACGCCACGGTTCCGATGAGAAGGACCATGGCGGCAAAGGTGGCGGGGTCGGAGGGCGCGGTGTTGAACAGCAGTGCGGCAATGGCGCGGGAAGCAAGCAGAGACGCAACGGCGCCTGCGGCAATGCCTATGGAGGCCAGCCGCAATGTCTTGATGAGGACGCTGCGCTGCACCTGGGCCATGGTTGCGCCGAGGGCCATGCGGATGCCGATCTCCTGGGTCCGTTGGGTGACCGAGTAGGAGATGACGCCGTAGATGCCGAGCGCCGCCAGCAGAATGCCGAGCGTGGCGAAGGCGGCGACCAGGAGCATGAAGAACTGGCGCGACGAGTTGGCGTGGTTGACCAGCGTCTGGATGGGTTTGAAGTCCGCGGCGGGCTGCTTGGGATTGAGGTCGCGCACGGTGCGGAGCACGTTCCCGGCCAGGGTTGCGGGCGGAAGCGTGGTGCGGATGACGAGTTCCGCGCCGGTTGGGTTTGCCTGGGTATTGGGGTAGTATATCTGCCAGCCGGTCTCCTCCTCGGTGCTTTCTTCGTGGACGTCGTCAACGATGCCAACGATGCGGGAGCCATCGCCGCCGGTGTCGAGCATGTGCCCGATGGCGTCGCCGTTGGGCCAATTGGCCAATCCTGCCAGGTAATGGGCCAATCCCTTGTCGATCATCACGACATTCTGGCTTTTCGGCCCGTCATCCCAGGTGAAGTCGCGGCCGCGGATTCCGGTGCCCATGGCGCGCAGATAGCCGGGCGAGACGACGTAGACGAGGGGCGAGCCAGGGCTCTTGTCGGGCGCCTTGATGCCCTTGGGCCAGGGCATGCCCCAGGCGCGATTCTGGCCGAGGGGCAAGTAGTCGGTGAAACCGGCAGCTTCGACGCCGGGAATGGCGCTGACGCGTGCGATCACTTCCTGGAAGATGGCGCCGCGCTTTTGAGCGCTCAGCGTACCGTCTTTATCTCCAGGCACGCTGTCGTCGTATTCCACCTTCACTGCGGCGGCGCGCTCGGGCTGGAAGCCGAGATCGACATCGAGGACGTGGAGAAAGCTGCGCAGCAGCAGGCCCGCGCCGACCAGCAGCACACAGGCCAGCGCGACCTCGGAGACAACAAGGATGGAGCGGATGCGGTCGTGCTTGCGGCTTTGTCCCGAGCCGAGGCCGGAGTCTTTGAGCGACTCGTGCAGGCTGCCGCCGGCCATGCGAAGTCCCGGAACAAGTCCGAAGAGTACGGCGGCGGAGACGGCGATGAGGAGCGTCCACGCGAGAGCCGCGCCGTCGATGCGCAAGGTACTTAGGAGCGGCAGCGCGATCGCTCCCTGGTGGGCGAACCAGGAGACGAGGATCCAGGCGAGGCCCAGTCCCAGAACTGCGCCGGAAATTGAGAGGACCATGCTCTCAGTGAGCAACTGGCGCACGATGCGGAATCGGCTGGCGCCGAGAGCGCCGCGCATGGCGAACTCCTTGGAGCGGGAGGCGGCGCGGGCCAGCAACAGGTTGGAGAGATTGACGCAGGCGATGAGCAGGATGGTTCCGACGGCGGACCAGAGGACAACGAGCGAACGGCGCAGCCTGCCGCTGACGTAATCCTTCAGCGGCACCGGAACGACACCGCCTTCGCCGTTGTGTACTGCGTACGAGCCGCAGGACTTGGGAACGTTGTTGTTCCAGCACATGTGGGGCGCGGCGGCTTCGGCATCGCCCTGCGCCTGGGCAAGCGTGACGCCGGGCTTGACCCGGCCAATCATGGTGATGATGTTTCCCCAGCCGCGGGGCGGGCCGTAGAGGTTGAGGGGCGTGATGGCGTCAATCTTTGCGCCGGGGGAAAAGACTGCGCCAAAGTCGAAGCTCCTGGGCAGCACGCCGATGACGGTAGTCTGGCGGCCATTCATGTCGAAGGCCTTGCTAACGATGTCGGGGTCGGCGTTGAACTGCGTCTTCCACCAGGCATCGCTGATCAGGATGACGGGCGCAGCGCCGTTGAGCGCATCCTCAGGCCGGAAGACGCGGCCCATGGCCGGTTCGACGCCGAGAAGCTGAAAGAAGTTGGCGATGACGTCGATGCTGGTGGCGGGTATGGGTGCGCCGCCGCGATTGAGGCTGAGGTTGCCGGGGCCGGAAAAGGCGAAGTATCCGGTCACATCCTGAAAGGTGCGGCTGTACATGCGGAACTCGTCGTAGGCGTCGGTGGAGTAGGTGGCGCACGACAGGCCGCACTTGGTGGGAGGCGGCGCGATCCACATCAGGCGATTCGCGTCCTGGAAAGGCAGCGGTCGCAGGAGAATCGTGTTGACCACGCTGAAGACGGCGATGTTGGCGCCGATGCCAAGGGCCAGGATAAGGATGGCGACCAGAGTGAAGCCGCGATCGCGGCTGAGGGTACGGAGGGTATAGCGCAGATCCAGAAGAAGAATGTCCAGTGTCATGATTCCTCGCGCTTCGCGATGTTTGTATTTGGCCGTTTCGACGCCGCCGAATCGCACAATTGCCTGGCGGCGGGCTTCCAGAGGAGTGAGGCCGCGCCGAATGTTTTCCTCGGTCGCCATCTCGATGTGTGCGGCGATCTCGGCCTCGAGTTCGGCATCGAGCGGCGGCTTGCGGAAGAACGAGAGGAGGCGGCTCAGGGCACGCCGCAGGGCGCCCATCAGATGCCGCCTTCTTCGGACATGGCCAGCACGCGCCCCATTACTCCGGACAAGCGTTGCCAGTAGGCTGCGTCTTTGGCGAGCTGGTCCCGGCCGCTGCCGGTGATGGAGTAGAACTTGGCCTTGCGGTTGTTGTCGGAGGTGCCCCACTCTGCGTCGATCCAGCCCCGTTGCTGGAGGCGGACGAGGGAGGCATAGATGGTGCCCTGGTTGAGCAGGACTTCGTCGCCACTGGCCTGCTCGATGCGGCGGGCGATGCCATAGCCGTGCTGCGCGCCCATGGCGGCGAGGGTTTGAAGGACCATCAGGTCCAAGGTGCCTTGCAAAAGGTCAAGTTTAGATTCGCCCATTTACCGCTCCTGTGTTGATACCACACAAGTATTGCATAAAGATGTGTGGGGATGCCACAGGAAAAACAGACGCGCATGTTGGTTCCTGGCAGGGTCAGTCCGCAGGGCAGGGCTTCTTATCCCAATGGCAAGCTGAGAACATAGCGCACATCGGTAGCCGGTCAGGCAATGTAGAGATAACTACATTAGAAATAATTACTTGGTGAATCAACGGCGGAATCAGTCCCCATATGTCGCCCAGTGTTTACCGATTTGCCTGCACAAAAATCCCATTTGGCGCGCGCGGCCCATAGCATGATCTGACGCCGGGCCATGGCTTTTCGGGGTTTTCTCTTCCCGATTCCCTGTTCCCTGCCTCCGCCCGCCTCGCCAGAAGCCCCTTCAACTCCCCCGGCGGCCGCAGCCAAACTTCCGCCGCCGCATCAGGCCGGGCGCCCCAGGTCTCAACCTTGAGACCTGGGAGGGAACGGCCTGAGAAGCTCCATCACCGCCGCGATTCCTGTGATCCACACCCAATCGCCTCCCGCTCATCCTCCGGCGCAACGGCAAGTTCCCGCCCGCCGCAAGCAATTTGCAGATCATTACGCGTCTTTGTTGCACCATCGTTGGTAGTAGACAGGCCCAGAGATACGCCCGGCACGGCGTCGGAGACCGAAAGGCGCCAAAAAGTTCCTAACTCATTTGGAATCAATATTCTGCAAACAACTCCTTTAGAATGAAGAATTTGCGGCTGACTCCCTCTCGCAAGTCGCTGAAAACAGGGAATTTCTTTGCAGAAACGGGGGGGGCCAAATAATCTGCAAGTACTTGTTTCACCCGCCAGGGGTCGGCAACGCCGCCGAGTGATGAATGCCTGCCTTGATCCACCAGTCCAAAAAAGCCCGCAACTCCCCCGGCGGCCTTAGCCAAACCTCCGCCGCCGTCTCTCTCCCAGCCTCATGCGCTATCCTGTCGAGGGGAGCGGCAAAGTCCTCACCCCGCAGGCCGGCAGACCCAATGGCGATAGCAGCGATCGAAAGAACCGCCAAGCACATGGTGCTCACCGTGCAGGACTACTCCCTGTTCGCGCATCGTGCTGTCATGAACCTCTTCCGTCCTCCCCGCTACTGGACGGATTTCCTCATTCAATCCAACATCATCGGCGTCGGTTCGACCTCCATCGTCCTGCTCTCCGGCTTCTTCACCGGCGGCGTGCTGGCCCTGCAATCCGCCGCCACGCTCTCTGAGTTCGGCGCCACCGCCGTCACCGGCCGCTTCGTCTCCATCACCATGATCCGCGAACTGGGCCCCGTCCTCACCGGCATCATGGTTGCCGGCCGCAACGCCTCCTCCATGGCCAGCGAACTCGGCTCCATGGTCGTCACTGAGCAGATTGACGCCATGCGCGCCCTGGGCGTCGACCCCATGCGCAAACTGGTCACCCCCCGCCTCTTTGCCTGCATCTCCATGCTTCTCTTTCTCACCATCCTCGCCGACGCATGCGGCATCCTTGGCGGCGGCTTCGTCACCGTCTTCATGAATCACCAGAACGGCACCCAGTACATCTCGCAGGCATGGGAACACCTCCGTTACCCCGACATCATCCAGGGACTGGCCAAACCGCTTTTCTCCGGCTTCATCATCGCCTCCATCGGCTGCTTCTATGGCATGAGAACCTCGGGTGGCACTGAGGGCGTCGGCCGCTCCACTATTCAGGCCGTCGTCACTTCTTCTGTACTCATCATCTTCGTCGACTTCCTCGTCACCCAGGTGCTGCTCACCCTCTTCCCCGCCCCATGATCGAACCGCCCGCTTCCGCCCATCCCGCCCAAGCCGAGCCTGCACCAGGCGGATCCGCCCCATCCCTGGCTCCCTCAGCTGATGCCGCCCCTCCCGTCGTCGCCTTTCGCAACGTCTCCATTGCCTTCGACGGCCCGCCGGTCCTTCAGGACATCAGCTTCTCGGTTGCGCCGGGAGAGACCCGCATCCTGCTCGGGCCCGCCGGCGTGGGCAAAAGCGTCATGCTCAAGCTGGTCAACGGCCTGCTCCGTCCCGATCGGGGCGGCATTCTGCTCTTCGGCCAGGAAATCACCACCATGCCCGAGCAGCAACTCTTCCCCCTGCGCACCCGCACCGGCATGGTCTTCCAGGAGGGCGCGCTCTTCGATTCGCTCACCGTCCGCGACAATGTGGCTTACCAACTCATCCAGGAAGGCGTCCCCGACGACGAAATCGACCGCCGCGTCCGCGATGCCCTGCGCTTTGTCGAACTGGAAGAGACCTTCGATTTCTATCCCGCCAGCCTCTCCGGCGGAATGCGCCGCCGCGTGGCCATCGCCCGCGCCCTCATCCACCAGCCCGAGCTGATCCTCTACGACTCGCCCACCGGCGGCCTGGACCCCGTCACCTCCACCACCATCATCGAGCTCATCGTCAAGGAGCGCGATGTCTACCGCACCCCATCCCTGCTGGTCACCCATCGCCTCCAGGACGCCTTCACCCTCTGCACCCACCGCTTCGACGCCGAGGAAGGCAAAATGGTCCCTCTCCCCCAGGGCGAGACCGATCCCGACACCACCTTCCTCATGCTCGAAGAAGGCCGCCTCATCTTCGACGGCTCCCTCCGCGACCTCCTCCACACCCCCAACAAATTCGTCCGCGAATTCCTGGAGTAAGGCAGGGAATGGGGAACAGAGAGCAGGACCGCACTTGCTGGATGCGGATTCCCGCCTTGATTGGGAAAGTCCGAAGACTAGAGAGAATCACTGATCTCTGAAACTGCGTGTGGTGAACTGTTCCCTGTTCCCTCGTTCCGCCCCCATCTGCTACCCTTGCCTGTTTTGGTTTATCGCAAAGAACGGCAGGTGCAATCATGGGTTTCAAATTCCAGGCCTTCGACTTTCTCCATCTCGACTCCAGCTTTACTGAAGACGAACTCCTCGTCCGCCGCACGGCCCGCGACTTCGTCGAAGACAACCTCGTCCCCATCATCGAAGAGTGCTTCCGCACCGAGCGATTTCCGCGCGAACTCGTCCCGGTGATGGGCGAGCTCGGCTTCTTCGGCGCCAATCTCGAGGGCTACGGCTGCGCCGGCATGTCCAACGTCGAGTACGGCCTGGTCATGCAGGAGCTCGAACGCGGCGACTCCGGCTTCCGCAGCTTTGTCAGCGTGCAGTCCGGCCTCGTCATGTACCCCATCTACACCTTCGGCTCCGACGAGCAGAAGAACACCTGGCTCCCGGCCCTCGCCAGCGGCGAAAAGCTCGGCTGCTTCGGCCTCACCGAGCCCGGATTCGGCTCCAACCCCGGCGGCATGACCACCACCGCCCGAAAATCCGGCGATGAGTACATCCTCAACGGCGAAAAAATGTGGATCACCTCCGGCACCATCGCCGATGTGGCCATCGTCTGGGCCAAGGTCGAGGATGAGGGCGGCCGCGTCCGCGGCTTCCTCGTCGAAGCCGATCGCCCCGGCTTCTCCGCCCCTGAAGTCCACGGCAAGTGGTCCCTCCGCGCCTCCATCACCAGCGGCCTCATCCTCCAGGACGTGCACATTCCCGCCGCCAATCTGCTGCCCGGCGCCTCCGGCCTCAAGAGCGCGCTCATGTGCCTCAACCAGGCCCGCTACGGCATCAGTTGGGGCGCCATCGGAGCGGCCATGGACTGTTACTCGACCGCCCTCCAGTACGCCAAATTCCGCAAGCAGTTCCGCGGCCAGCCCATCGCCAGCCACCAGCTCATCCAGGACAAACTCGTCTGGATGGTCTCCGAGATCTCCAAGGCCCAGTTGCTCTCGCTCCACGTCGGCCGCCTCAAGGATGCCGGCAAGGTCGGCCACCAGCACATCTCTCTCGCCAAGCGCAACAACGTCTGGATGGCTCTCGAAACCGCCCGCATGGCCCGCGACATCCTCGGGGCAAATGGAATTACGGAGGACTATCCCATAATGCGCCACATGATGAACCTGGAGTCGGTGAAGACCTACGAAGGCACCCACGACATCCAAGCCCTCATCCTCGGCCAGCACATCACCGGCATCGCCGCGTACTGAAGCTTCGGTCCAGGCGGGCCGCATCGAAAATGCCCATCGACAACCCCGGCGCAGATGCGGCATAGTCGTATCCATGTCGAATGTCCGCATGAGCCTTCGTTCTTTTTCCCGGGCAGCCCTGATGCTAGGCTTTGCCTTAGGCCTGACTTTCGCTGGGACAATGGCCGCCCAGGAGCCTGCATCCGCGCCCATCGTTCTCCACGCCGCCCGCCTGCTCCAGATCGATGCCGGCACGCTCCTCCGGCCCGGCGAGATTCTCGTCCAGGGCGATCGCATTCGCGCCGTCGCCACATTGGTTGACCACCCGCAAGGCGCCAAGATCATCGACCTCGGCGACGCCACGCTGCTTCCCGGCCTCATTGACGCCCATGTGCACCTCTTTCTGCACCCCGGCGCCGAAGACCTGCAAACCGTCCAGGAATCCGTTCCCTGGCGCACCCTTCTCGCCGCTGAAGCCGCCAAAGCCGACCTCCTCGCCGGGTACACCGCCGAGCGCGACATGGGCACTGAAGGCGCCGGCTCCGCCGACACCGCCGTCCGCGACGCCATCAATCAGGGCTTCATCCCTGGGCCGCGCCTGCGCATCAGCGGCAACGCCATCGACCTCCTCGGCGGACACGAGGACGCCATCGGCTTCAACCCCGCCCAGCGCGTCCTCTCCAACGCCGACTACGCCAACTCCGCCGACCAGCTCGTCGAAGTCATCCGCGCCCAGCACAAGGAGGGCTCGGACTTCGCCAAGATCTACGAGACCGGCCCCGACACGCTCATCGACGGCGTCCTGCACACCCCTTACCAGTACACTGAGGCGCAACTGGCCGCCGCCGTCAATGAAGCCGGCCGCTTGGGCACGCGCGTCGCCGTCCACGCCATGGGCGAGCCAGGAACGCTCTACGCCGCCCAGGCAGGCGTTGCCTCCATCGACCACGCCACCCAGCTCAGCGACGAGACCATGCGCCTGATGCGCGAAAAGCACATTCCCGCCGTCCCCACCTTCGCCATCTTCGAGTACTTTGCCCGCAACCGCAATACGGCCACCGAGGCCGCGCGCGAGGGCGCCTTGCTCGACTACAAGATCCGCGAGTTCAAGCGCCAGGTCTCCGCCGGCATTCCCTTCGCCGTGGGCTCCGACGTAGGCCCCTTCCCCCACGGCACGCAGGCCGTCGAGCTGGAGCTGATGGTTCGCTACGGCATGAAACCTCTGGCCGTCCTCCAGGCCGACATGATAAATGGTGCAAAGCTTCTCGGATGGGAAGGCCAGATTGGCGAACTCAAGCCCGGCTACTTCGCCGACGTCATCGCCGTCCCCGGCAATCCGCTCGACGACATCACCGTGGTCGAGCGCGTGAGTTTTGTCATGAAAGGCGGCAAGGTGGTGCGGCCATAGCTACGATCCGATCATTCGGCTCACTTGAAAGCGGTGTCTACAGAAGGTTGCCGGCCATTTCGGCCAGTGTGGCAATGGTGTTCATGTTGCGTGCGGTTCCGTTTTTCGCCGCCGGAATCTTGAGCCTGGAGTCACCCATGCCGTGAGGGTAATAAACATAGATCTCACGATGGCCGAGCTGAATCTCTTCGTCCTTCCGGTATGAAACAGCTTCCAGAGCGTCGGCTGCCGGAGGCTCGTCGAGGAAGAAAGCGTGCGTCCGGTTGCCGGGCATCTGTGGGAACGGGCTCTTCGCGAGAACCGCCGCCATCCCCGCGACAGTGCGGACCATGACGCCGACCGGCTTGCCGGCATATTTAGCGAGAGCGGCTTCCAGGGCCACCTTCACCTGCGACTCGGACTTGGCGGAAGTAAACACAACGTTACCGCTGGCGATATAGGTCCGGACGGATTTGAAGCCAGCCGTCTCGCACATAGCCTTGAGTTCGGTCATGGGAAGCTTACCGGTGCCACCAACATTCACTGCGCGCAGCAGAGCGATATAAGCGTTCATTTGAGTCATGCAGGGATGCCCTTTCGATCAATCTGTCCAGAGGTCCGTGGACCATACTCACTTCGGCGCGGACGCCGCTACCGCCTTTCTTGCCCGCCGGGCCTGGGTCTTTTCGAGCACTTCCGTGAACCGCTTCGGCTTTGCCAGTTTAAGAGAATCCTTGATCGCCCTGCGGTAGCCGGCCAGGTAGATGGAGTACATGATCGCGATCGAGCACCCGATTCCCCACAGCAATCCGAGGCCGAGTCCAAGCAGTGCGGCCCGTCCAAAAGCATCCATCGCGCTCGCCCCCTTTCCAACTTCGCCTTACACCGCCACCGTGAAGCTGTCCTCGGTCCGCGTCACCGCGTGGTACAGCGTATCCCGCTCCACCGGAACCCGCCCGGCCTCGGTAATCAGCCGGCACAATTCCCTGCGCGTCATCCCCTGCGGCGTGGTCGCCCCGGCGTCGTGGTAAATCTTCTCCTCGATCACCGTGCCGTCCAGGTCGTCCGCCCCAAACCGCAGCGCTATCTGCGCAATCTTCGCTGTCAGCATCTGCCAGTAGGCCTTGATGTGCGGGAAGTTGTCCAGCAGCAACCGGCTCACCGCGATCTGCCGGATATCGGTCAGTCCCGTGGTCACTGGCAGGTGGTCGAGCGCCGTATTCTCCGGATGAAACGCCAGCGGAATGAAGGTCTGGAACCCGCCCGTCTCGTCCTGCAGCGCCCTCAGTTTCAGCAGGTGGTCCACGCGGTCCTCGTCGTTCTCAATGTGTCCATAAAGCATGGTCGCGTTCGACTTGAAGCCCAGCTTGTGGGCCAGCCTCGCCGTCTCCAGCCACTCTTCGCCGTCGATCTTGTGGTCGCAGATAATCGACCGCACCCGCGCGGAGAAGATTTCCGCGCCGCCGCCGGGCATCGAGTCCACGCCCGCCGCGCGCAACTTCCTCAGCGTATCCTCGATAGTCAGCTTGGCCCGCCGCGCCAGGTACGCCACCTCCACCATAGTAAAGGCCTTGATGTGTACCTTCGGAAACCTCTGCTTCAGCCCCCGCACCAGGTCGAGAAAGTATTCGAACGGCAGGTCGGGGTGCAGCCCACCCACAATGTGGAACTCCGTCACCGCCTCCGAGTACCCTGAGGCTGCCGTCTCCCACGCCTCTTCGAGCGCCATCGTGTACCCCGCCGGATCGCCCTTCTTGCGTCCGAAGGCGCACAGCTTGCACGCCGCCACGCACACATTGGTCGGGTTGATGTGGCGATTGACGTTGAAGTACGTCACGTCCCCATGCAGCCGTTCCCGCACGTGGTTGGCCAGCCAGCCCACCGCCAGCACGTCCGATGAGCCGTACAGCACCAGCCCGTCGTTGAAATCGAGCCGTTCACCGGCCAGCACCTTGGCCGCAATCGGCTCCAGCCGTCGATCGTAGCTCCGAAAGGGGGACCGTTCGCGGGAATCCAGGGTTTCAGCGCACATTGCTCTATGATACAGAAATAAACTCTTCCCCCCGTCGAGAACCGTCCTCTTCCCTGTTCCCTGACAGCAAATCACCTCTGCCCGGTTTCCGCCCCGGCTGCCTGCGGCTCAACCAGTACTCCGTCGTAGAGCGAAGCCGCCACCAGCCGCTCTCCGGCCGCCCTCACCAGGCCGATGCGGTATCCGGTCTGCCACCACTTCCAGTTCATCGTCTTGGGGTCGATGCCATAAATCTCGTCACTGGTCCGGGAACTCGCCAGCACCCTGCCAAGGGAAGCGTCATAGCATAGATCGTCTACATCGCGGAACGGAAGGCGTTCGATCCAAAGCCAGCTCTTGCCCATCTCGCGGGTAAAGTAGACCCCTTCCCGCGCTCCCAGCCACAGCGTCCCATCGGGGGAAAATGCCACGCGATGGATGCGCGTCACCATCTTGGGAATCTGCATCGGCATCCAGGTCAGGCCGGCATCGGTGGACAGAACCACCCCATCGGACCGCGCCGCGACCATCGTTGCTCCCTGCGCGGCGACCGACAGGTATTCCCCCGAGCCCATTACCAGTCCACCCTGCCAACTGGCCCCCTGGTCCCTGCTGGTCAGCAGCCCTATGTTGCTGGACGCCAGCCACACATCTCCCGAAAGATCGAGCGCATTCACCCGGCTCTCCAACTCGATTACCGGGGCCTTCACCTTCTTCTCCACGTTAATGTGCTTCCCAGAGAGGATCTCCGTGGCCGTCCTCACGATCGTATTCGCGATTGTGCTTCTCGGCTTCCAAACAGGCGGGCCACCGGGCTCAACACTCGCTTCCAGAGCGAAAATCCCGTGACTCGTCCCCGCCAGCACGGTTCCATCCAGCGCCTGCGCCAGGGCAAACACATCGCGACCCTCCAGCCCCCCGCCGATCTGCTCCCAGCCCGCGCCGCCATTGGTGGAAACAAACACGCCGCCATAGCTCTTGTCGTTCACCACCCCTGCAAACAGCCGTGCCGGATCGGTGCGGTCCACCAGCAGCGCATCCACCTTGCGCTCTGAAAAACCCTCGTTCGCAGCCGCAAAACTCCCTCCCGCATCAGTGCTCGCCAGCACACCGTTGCGATCCGTCGCCAGCAGCACATGGCTCGAATCTTGCGGGTCCACAAAGACGTCGTTCACAATCACGTCCGGCCCGGTCATGCGCTGGAAGGTCCTGCCGCCGTCCACGGTCTTATAAAGCCCTTCGGTGGTTCCGGCGTACACCACCGCGCGATTGCTCGGGTCCTGCATCAAAACGCGCGTCCTGCGCGCCGTCGAGGGAATGCCCGCGATCTTGTGAAACAGCTCCCCGGCGTTTGCGCTCTTGTAAATCCCGCTGCACGCGCTCAGGAAGACCGTGTGGGGCTTTGCCGGATCGATGATGATCGAAAACACGTCGGAATCTTCGATCAGGCCCTTCTTGATGCTGTGCCAGTTCTCGCCCCCGTCGGCCGTCTTCCACGGCAGGTGCCAGGTGCCGGCGTAGACGATATCCGGGTCCACGGGGTCCACCGCCAGCGACTCCACCTCGTGAATCTCCCGGTCCCCCGCCGGGCTGATCAGCGTCCACGACGCACCCGCGTCGGCCGAGCGGAACACCCCCACGAGGGTCCCTGCAAAAAGCACCTTGGGGTTCGAGGGCGCTTGCGCAAAGGCACGAATCGACTGCCCGCGCAGTCCTTCCACCACTTTCCAGCTTCTGCCCGCGTCGTGGCTCACCCACAATCCGCCGTCGGGCTGGTCTACTTCCCATGTGGCCACAAAGACAGTGGCTGGGTTCGCGGAATCCACCACGATGCGGTCCACAACCAGGTCGTCCGAGGAGCCCAGTTTTGCCAGCCGATGCCAGGAAGAGCCTTGATCCACCGATTCGTAAATCCAACTGTTGGTGGTGCCGAGGTAAAGGTGGTTAGGCTGCCCCGGAACCGCGGCAAATGCCCGTGCGTCGCCACCCGCCGGACCTACGGCGCTCCAAGGCGCCTGCGCCGGCAGCCCTTGTACAGAGAGTAAAAAATATAAAAATGCCACGGCCCGCGCGAGACCACCGCGCCGGCTCGGCAAATCAACACAAATTCGCATTCGGCTCATTCAATCAACAAGCTCCCATATTTCTAGCAGATTAATGAACAAAGGGGCCTTATAAAACGGAAGAGGCTGACCGGCTTCCCAGTCAGCCTCAAATGATTGCAGATGGAGTCGTTGTGTCTTGCGTCCGCCGGGCTTTCCGCCACTGCGGAAAGCCCGGCGAACTGGTTCATTGCCTGTGCAGCCTACTTCGTTTCCGCCTCGGCAGCCTTCTTGTGGTGGTGCTTCTCGCCCAGGGGCTTGCGCACCTCAGGTTTGACCACCGTCTCATCCACCACGGTAGTTCCAGTCACGTCGGTCGTGAAGGTGGCGCCTGCGGGTACCAGGTAGTCTTCCACCGTCTGACCATCCGTGGCGCCGGTCGCGACGCTGATGCGGGAAGCATCAATGCCCTTGTCCGTCACCAGGTACTCCTTGGTGTTGACCGCGCGCTCGGCTGCAAAGTCCTCGACCTTGACGTGCCTGTGCTTCTTTGCCGCCAGCTCTTCCTTGTCTACCTTGTCCTTCTCCTTCGCGTTCTCCTCGCCCACTACAACAACCGTCGCATCCGACTGCCGTTGCAGGTCGAGAGCTACTTCGTCCAGGCAAGCCTTGGCTTCGTTGTCCACCCGCGTCGGACGTCTCGTGTCCTTCGCGAAGCTGATCGAGCAAAGAGCCTGGGTGTGCGGAACCGGAGGAACATACGGAGCCGTAATGGTCACGCTGGTGCTCGCGGTTGCCGTCCCACCCTTGTCGTCGGCTGTGTTGCAGGTAATCCCCACCGCGCCTGTCGGTGCGCCGGCCGAGGAGTACGACGCCGTTGTGCCGCTGCCGCTGATCGTGCCGGCAGATGCCGAGTAGCTATAGGTCAGCGGACGGTTCTGCGGGCTCTGCCCGATTGAGGTAATGGTGCTGGGGTCACCCGGCTTGATGGTGCTCGGGCTGGCCGTGCAACTGATGGTCGGCGGCTCAAACGCCTTGACCGTGAAACTGGCCGAGCAGTCGGCCGTCTCCCACGGCTTGAGGCCTTCCCTGCCGGCCCTGCCCTCCTTGACTGTGCCCTTCACCGTATAGGTGCCGGCCGCCAGTGGACCGGTGGCCACCGTCACCGTCACTCCGTTGCCCGTCACCCCGGTTCCTGACCACGAATAAATCACGTTGAACTTGGGATTCAGCGCTCCGGCCGTCGCCGTCACCATGATCGGGTCGCCGGGGAAGACCGATGCCGGACTCGCCGAGCACGCCAGCGTCACCGGCGGTGGCGGCGCAATCGTGCCCACGTGAACCACAAAGCCCGCGCTTAAACGCGGCATGTTGAAATTCCCACGTCCATAAGCGCCGAAATTCTCGTGGGTATACTGATAATCCGCCTGGAAGATGCGAATCGCCAGATGATGGTCGAAGAACGGCGTGGCATAGTCCATCCCGCCCCCGATCGTCAGAACCGCGCCCAATTTGTCGGGCTGATAGATCCCGCCGGCTTGCTCCACGCCAACCAGTGCGTGAACGAACGGCGTAACGTCCGCAGAAGGGAAGCGGAAGATCAAGCCTGCCGATCCTCCTGAGAAATCGTCATACGAAGAGGTCGACCCACTTTGGCCGGTGGGGTACTCGTTCACGATGTGTTCATCCATTTCGATCTGAGCGCCCGTATACTTGTTGAAATAACGGGCGAAGCTGTAAATCGAGCCGTAATTGATCGCCGTGAACGTGTCGGTGTGCGTGCCCCCTCCTGCACCCACCCAGGTTACTGTCCCCTTCGGCGCCAGGTAGCTGTAACCCAAAAAGATGTCCCACTTCGATGGTGAATCATCCGCAGTGGCCTTCGCGGCCGGTTTGGTTGAATCCTGGGCAGCCAGGACAACGGGCATCAGCGCCGCAAATGCCAACACAAGAGCCCGGCTCAGAGACTTCGAAACAAGAGAGTGCATGCGTTTTTCCTCCGCAATAGATCTGAGTAACCAGTGTGTGCAGGTTGTTTTGATCGCGAGAATAACCTCGGACTGACTCGACTCCGCAAAAAACGGAACCATTGCCGTCCCTACAGCACTATCAAACGTACCATAGGTGAATTCCGGCAGAACACAATTTTTTCAACAGGTTGCAGTCTTCAATCAATCAACATCGCAGGCAATGATCGGTTACTTCGGTAACTCTTTGCCCGAAAAAATTTCTCCTCTTACCCCCCTCTACCCCATATTCAGGGTCTTCAGCAAGCTGCGTGGCTCGCGCTGTATCTTCTCTTGTAGAAGCGTGATCGCGTACAAGAGTTGCTCGGGACGTGGCGGACAACCTGGAACATACACGTCCACCGGAATCACCTGATTCACGCCCTGCACCAGCGCATAGTTGTTGAAAACTCCGCCCGACGTAGCGCAGGCGCCCATCGAGATCACCCACTTGGGCTCCGGCATCTGATCGTAAAGCCGCCGGATCACCGGCGCCATCTTCTGCGAAACGCGTCCCGCAACCACCATCAGATCCGACTGCCGAGGCGAGGGCCGGAAGACCTCGGCGCCAAACCGCGCCACATCGAAGCGCGACGCCCCCATCGACATCATCTCGATGGCGCAGCAGGCCAGCCCAAAGGTCATCGGCCACACCGAATTCTTCCGGATCCAGTTCACGGCAAAATCCATCGAAGTCAGGAAGACGCCTTCCTGCTGCTCGTAGCCGTAGCTGACTTCCTTGAGCTTGATGCGGTTCTGTGCGCTGCTCTCCAGCGCTCCAAAGAGGTAGTGGTCACGTTCTGCCGTGGCGGCCATACGACTAATATACCCCCACTTCCCCGGTTAGAAAGTGGTCACAATTGCTCTATAACGAGAATCGCCCTTGCCAGGTATCGGGGATCGCAGATTCATCCTCGGTTCTCAGTTCCCTGTTCCCTGTTCCCTGTTCTCTGTTCTCTGATCGCCGGTCTCCCATCCTGACAACTGTTAGCTGTTTGCTCTTAGCTGTCCGCTGTCAACTCTTACTCCAAACAAGCGCCCGGCGCAGCATGAAGCTCGGCCGGCGCCTTCCATGCGCCCGGCAGCCACAGCGTGACGGAAAACCGCATCCAGTCCAGCTTCCCCTTGGGCGTGGACTTACCCCTCGGGCGCAGGCTCGTACGTATGCGGCGTCTGCGCGATTGAAGCGCCCAATTCTCGGCGTATGGAGCTGCGTCGGCCACACCCGCCGTCAGCCGCGCGTCCACAATGCGAAACATTCCCGCCGACGATTGCCCTGCCAGCTCCAGCAGCCTCCGGATCGACCCAGCCTCGGGAGTATTTTGGCCGGCTGACTCGGGGCTGGCCAAACTCAACTGTCCGTCCCGGCCCAGAGGCTGGTAGAGCTTCTGGCTCTCCGGAAAAGGCGAAGAACTTGTGAGAAATCGAAAACTGTGTGGGTTCCACCCGATCGCGTCCCGGGCCCGCAGTCCAAAGGTCGTTCCCACCTCGCGCTCGTTGATTGAGTTATACCGCGGCGTGGCCACCAGCAGCGCATCCGGGAACCCGGCCGGTTGCTCCCTGTCCACCGCCAGGTCCCATCCGCTGTAAACGCCCTCACGCACGCCGCCCTTGCCCGTTTGAATCGGCAGCACGCGAAAAACCCATCCCTCGCCGAATGCCGCCCTCCATTCCTGCCCGGCATTTACCTCGCCCGTCAGCAAAGCCTTTGCGCAGCTTGCCTGCAGCGGCGTCCCAGCCTGGCTCCGCGCCGCCGCCATGGCCACCATGCCCAACGCCAACCAGAGCCCAACCCGTCGCCCACTCAAAATCCCTCTCATCCTGCCCCCGTCGCTTTCACCCTCGCACATCCCCCATTGAAACTCCCCTTCCCCCCCAAGGCCTGGCTGTCTTTCTCGCGCCTTTAGGACACTGGCCCTTATGAATCGATGAAAATTTCGAAAGATACTTGCGCTATCCTCCAGTCTTTAGGAGAATCGGTGTAACACGCAACCAACGTCCCACTGTCCTTTGACCTGTTGCCGGCCCTTGCCGCCCATGGGTCAACTGTGAGCAGCCGCTGAATCGCTTGGACTCGATCGCTGATCACAGAAAAACCAACCCTGTTCCTTGCCCGCACCTCCACGCGGGTACGCCTTTTTCGGAGCGGAAAAAAACATGCGAAGTCGCACTCTTCATCTGTTGCTACTGCCCGCTTTTCTGGGATCTTCGGTCCTCGCCCTCGCCCAGGCGCCCGCCTCAGCCCCAGCCGCATCGGCCCCCGCCACCCAAGCCCAGATCGCCGCCCTCCAGCAGGCCGTCCAAAGCGCCCAGTCCGCCGGAGACAACGCCTGGATGCTGGTTTCCGCCGCCCTGGTCCTGTTGATGACCGGCCCCGGCCTGGCGCTCTTCTACGGCGGCCTGGTGCGCAAGAAGAACATCCTCGGCACCATGATGCAGAGCTTCGCCATGATGGCCCTGGTTACCATCCTCTGGGCCATCGTCGGCTACTCGCTGGCCTTCGGCCATGGCTCCAGCTTCATCGGCGGCTTCGAACACCTCTTCCTGCGCGGCGTCAGCCTCACTCCCAACGCCGCCTACGCCGCCACCATTCCCGAGCAGACCTATATGATCTACCAGCTCATGTTCGCCATCATCACTCCGGCCCTCATCACCGGCGCCTTCGCCGAGCGCATGAAGTTCAGCGCCATGGCCCTCTTTCTTTCCCTCTGGTCCCTGTTTGTTTACTGCCCCATGGCCCACATGGTCTGGGGCGTGGGCGGCCTGCTCAACTCCACCGGCGGCCACTTCCCCTCGCTCGACTTCGCCGGTGGCACCGTCGTCCACGTCACCTCCGGCGTCTCCGCCCTCGTCACCTGCCTTTACCTCGGCAAGCGCATCGGCTACCCGCAGACCAACATGCCGCCCCACTCCATGACGCTCAGCTTCATCGGCGCCTGCCTGCTCTGGGTGGGCTGGTTCGGCTTCAACGCCGGCAGCGCCCTGGCCTCCAGTTCCCTGGCCACCAGCGCCTTCGTCAACACCCACTTCGCCGCCGCCGCCGCCGCCATCGGCTGGTCCATCGCCGAGTGGATTCACAACGGCAAGCCCACCGCCCTCGGAGCCATCTCCGGCGCCGTCGCCGGACTGGTCGCCATCACCCCCGCCTCCGGCTTTGTCCAGCCCATGTCCGCACTGGTCATCGGCCTCCTCGCCGGCCTCGTCTGCTTCTTCATGGTCTTCGCCGTCAAAAGCTTCTTCGGCTACGACGACTCGCTGGACGCCTTTGGCGTGCACGGAGCCGGTGGAACCCTCGGCGCCCTGCTCACCGGCCTCCTTGCCACCCGCGCCATCAACGCCGCCTTCGGCAAGGACGTGCCCACCGGCGCCCTCGACGGACACTGGGGCCAGTTGCTCAACCAGTTCGCCGGCGTCGCCGTTGCCTGGGCCATCTCCATCGTCGGCACCCTGGTCCTGCTCTTCGTCGTCGACAAAATCGTCGGACTCCGCGTCTCCCCCGAAGAGGAAGCCGCCGGCCTCGACCTCTCCCAGCACAATGAGGAAGGCTACGACTTCAACACATAACCAGTGGATTTGTCATCCTGAGCGTAACTTTTAGGCCGTCATTCTGAGCGTAACTTTCAGGCTGTCATCCTGAGCGAGCGAAGCGAGTCGAAGGACCTGCGGTTGCTTTTGCTCTCCTTCGGCGCAACCATACGGCCGAATCAATCATCGGGGCCCCCGGGTCCTCGAAAAAACCAGGCAGGGCTGGCCCCAACCACCCGCTCCGCCTGTTACGCTGTCAAACGAGGCATTTTGAACATGCTCAAGATTGAAGCCATTCTCCAGCCTTCCAAGCTGGATGCCGTCAAGGATGCGCTGCTCGAAGCAGGCATCGAAGGCATGACCATTCTCGAGGCCCGCGGCCATGGCCGCCAGAAGGGCCACACCGAGTTCTATCGCGGCCGTGAATACACCGTCGATCTCCTCCCCAAGGTCAAGATCGAGCTCGTCGTCACCGACGAACTCAAGGAGAAGGCCGTCCAGGCCATCATGGGCGCCGCCCGCACCGGCCGCATCGGCGACGGTAAGATCTTCGTCAGCCGCATCGACGAAGCCATCCGCATCCGCAACGACGAACGCGGTGAAACGGCTCTGTAGAGAATCCGTATATGCTATGGGGAGATCCTGCCCGGCGCAGGATTTCCCCCTCCGCACTTGCCCGGAGACCGGAATCCGCAGCCTCACCACCCGCACTTCATCCAGCCGTACCAGAATCTCCCGCTAGCCCTTGCAATGACGGCCAGCGTCTCCGCCCTGGCCGCTTTGGCTCCGTGCAGACCGACTCCAGCCGCCACCAGAGCCAGCCGCAGCAAAGAACGAGGACGTTCTGCGCAATTGCCCTTCAGGGCAGACGCGTTCAATCCCTCCAGACCGTGCGCATCTTCCCCCCAACGAATAAACGGACCATGGGTCGGATATCGTGGTAAAACGTTAACGAAGTTTGGGAGCGAGAGCGATGAACGCAGAACTGTTGCTGGACCTGGCGCGGCATCAGGCTTGGGCCGATGCGGCGCATTGGGGAGCGCTTCGTGAAAACCCCGCGCTGCTCGAAGATGCTGAAATCCGCAAGCGGCTCAACCACATGGTGATGGCGATGAAGATGCTGACCGCGCTGGCCCGCGGAGAGACGCCAGACACCGCCGGGATGAAGGACGTGGAGTCCGGCGATGAGCTGGAGGCGGCGATGCGGCAGGCTCTTGCAGATTTAAGTGCGGCCCTCGGATCTGCCGATCTCCAAAGGATGATTGCCTTGCCGCGAGGGCCGAAGGGCCCGTTTGAAGCGCCGGCAGGTGTGTTGCTACTGCAGGCGCTCCTGCACAGTCAGCATCACCGCGGACAAAACGCCTCGCGAATGCGCCAGCTCGGGGCAACGCCGCCCATGACGGACTTCATTATCTGGTATGCATTGGGGCGGCCGTAATTCTGGCGCTAGGTTGCCGCTCCCACAGGCGCGACCAATCGTCCTTTTGCTTCATCCAAGTATTTGGAGAGCCCTCAATCCAATGAGGAGAAGGAAGGGATTCATGCCCAACGACGCATCGCTTCGCCAGCACCTGCTCGATCTGCTCAATGGCGGCAACGCTCACGCGGATTTCGACCTGGCCGTCAAGAATCTTCCCGCCGATTTGCGTGGCAAGAGGCCCAGGGGCGCGGAGCATTCGCCATGGGAGATCTTGGAACATATGCGCATCGCCCAATGGGACATCCTGGAGTTCTCTCGGGACCCCAATCACAAGTCTCCCGAGTTCCCCGGCGGATATTGGCCCGCCACGCAAGCGCCCCCGGACCAGAAGGCATGGGACAAGAGCGTTCGCGCCTTTCGCAAGGATCTTCGTGACCTGTGCGATCTGGTGGCTGCCGAGTCGACCGATCTGTTCGCCCGGATTCCCCACGGAGACGGTCAAACCATTCTGAGAGAGGCGTTGCTGACCGCGGATCACAACGCCTACCACCTCGGCCAGCTCGTGCTCGTGCGCCGTCTTCTCGGAGCGTGGAAGTAGTCTTCGGCGCCTGCCCGGAATCAACGCAACCAACCAGAGATTCTCAAGGCAGAATCCCCACGTTCGCCTGGACCGCCCCGCAACCCGCCATTTGCACCCTCGCTCAGCACGCATGTTCCATCCTTTTCCCTCTTCATTGCGCCAAAACCACCCCATCCGCCACAAAATCGCTTATGCTGTTAACATTTCCTTACTTGCTCCGGCGAGCCTCATACAATCACTCATGAATCCAGTCGCTTTAGCGGTTGACGATCTTCGGGAGCAGTATATGCGCGAGATGGCGCTTGTCCGCCAGACTTGCGAGCGCACCGGCGACGGCACCGCCGCCATTCGCCGCCGCTCCGCCGTGGTCGACCGCATCCTCATTGAAATGTGGCGTCGCGCCTTTGCCGGCCAGTCCTCCCTGAGCATCTCCCTGCTCGCCCTGGGCGGTTACGGCCGCAAAGATCTCTTTCCCTACTCCGACATCGATGTCCTCTTCGCCTTTGCCGACGACAAAACCGAAGAACAATCGAAGGACGCGGTCCGCGCCATCATCCAGGGCATGTGGGACATCGGCCTCCGCGCCAGCCCCAGCTCCCGCACGGTCAAGGAAGCCGGCCGCTTCGACCCCGACAACCTTGAGTTCACCCTCGCCACCCTCGACCGCCGTTTCCTCGCCGGCCAGTTTCCTCTCTACCAGCAGCTCCACCAGACCGTCCTTCCCGGCCTGGTCCTCAGCGAGTGGAATACCATCACTCAGAAGCTCGGCGAGATCGCCCGCGCCCGCCACGCCAAGTTCGGCAACACCATCTTCCACCTCGAGCCCAACCTCAAGGAGTGTCCCGGCGGCCTCCGCGACTACCACCTCGCCGTCTGGTTCGCCCTCCTCTTCCACCTCAAGGAGACCAAGGAGTGGCCCCGCCAGCGCGGCGGCGTCTTCCAGAGCGCCCGCGGCGACGCCGAGGCCGCCTTCGATTTCCTCGCCGCCTCCCGCTGCTTCCTCCACTTCCGCCACGGCCGCGACGACAACACCCTCGACTGGCAGTCCCAGGACGAAGCCGCCGCCAACTCCATCGGCCTTGAAACCCGCGGCACCGCCGACCCCGCCTACTGGATGCGCACCTACTATCGCCACGCCCGCATCATCTACCGCCGCGCCGCCCTGCTCATGGAGCACCTGCCCGCCCCGGTCAGCTTCTATCGCCAGTTCCGCCGCCGCCGCACGCCCATCGCCGGCACCGACTTCCTCCTCGACCAGGGACGCATCGACATCGTCCCCGGCGCACAGTTCAACGACACCTCCGCCATCCTCCGCATCTTCTCCATGATGGCGACCCACGGCTACACCCTCTCGCAAGCCGCTGAAGACCGCATCACCGACGCCTTGCCCGCCCTCGCCATCCACATCCCCGAGGGCCCTTATCTCTGGAACGTCCTGCGCGAAGTCCTCCTCGGCCCCCACGCCGCCCACGCCCTGCGCACCATGCACGCCCTCGGCGTCCTCGAAATGCTCATCCCCGAATTCCACGGCATCGACGCCCTGGTCATCCGCGACAGCTATCACCGCTACACCGTCGACGAGCACACCTTCCTCACCATCCACAACGTCCACGGCCTCCGCCAGCCCGCCCACGACTACGAGCAGCGCCTGGCACAGCTCCTGCCGGAGGTTGACCGCCTCGACCTCTTTCTCCTCGCCCTCTTGCTTCACGACACCGGCAAGGCCCGCCGCACCGGCGAGCACGCCGGCCAGAGCGTCGAGTTGGCCGATGCCTTCCTCGCCCGCCTCGACTTCGATGCCGAGGAGCGCGAGTCCATCCTCAAGCTCATCCGCATCCATCTGGAAATGTCCATCGCCCTGCGCCGCGACATCTTCGATCTTGAAAACGTGCGCGGCTTCGCTGAGAAGATCGGCACCCCTCAGCTCCTCAAAATGCTCACCATCATGACCTTCGCCGACATCAAGGCCGTCAACCCCGACGCCCTCACTCCATGGAAGGCCGAGAACCTCTGGCAGTTCTACATGTCCACCGCCAACTTCATGGACCGCAGCGTGGACGAGGTCCGCTACCACGCCGCCATCGATCCCACCCTGTTCAACCGCATCCGCTCCATGGTCCCACCCACCCAGGTCGAGGCCCTCCGGCGATTCCTTGAAGGCCTGCCTCAGCGTTACCTGCAAACCCGCCTCCCCGAGCAGATCCGCCATCACTTCCAGATGGCCCTCAACCTCGCCAAGGACCCCGTCCAGCTCGACCTGCGCCCCAATCGCCAGCTCTTCGACCTCACCGTCATCACCCGCGACCGCACCCGCCTCTTTGCCGACGTGGCCGGAACCCTCGCCGCCTGGGGCATGAACATCGTCAAGGCCGGCGCCTTCTCCAACGACTCCGGCGTCATCGTCGACAGCTTCCACTTCACTGACGTCTTTCACACCCTCGAGCTCAACCCCAGCGAGAGGGACCGTTTCCTCGCCAATCTCCACGACGTCGTCGCGCAAAAGGTCTCCGTCCAGCAGTTGCTTGAGGCCCGCCGCCACATGAACCACCCCGCCAACCTCAAGGTCGAAGTCGCCACCCGCCTCCAATTCGACTCCGACTCCTCCACCCACTCCACGCTCCTGCAGGTCATCGCCCAGGACGTTCCCGGCCTTCTCCGCCAGATCGCCCTGACTCTCAGCACCCACCAGTGCGACATCAAGGTAGCTCTCATCGACACCGAAGGCGAAACCGCCATCGACGTCTTCTATCTCACCAGCCGCGAAGCCAAGCTAACTCCCGAAGCCCAGCAATCCCTCGTCGCCGACCTCACCGCCGCCCTCGAATCCATGCGCACCCCCGCCGCTACATAGCCCAATCCGCCACAAAATAGCTTGTCATCCTGAGCGAGTGAGAATGATTTTGGAAAGTACTGATTCAAATGAGAGTAACTCCATAGATTGTTGCCGTGTAGGAACTGTGCAGGGCAATTGTGCAATTTCAGTCAATTTGGCTGCTACAGGTCCCTTGGGCATGAGGAGCCGGGTGCGTCGCCCCTTCTTCCGAAGGTGAATCTGGGCCAATACGCGATGTCGGTTCCTGCTGTTCATACTGCTAACGATAAATGATCGCAGCGATGGCCGCATCTCCGCCGCATGTTCAGTGAACAGAAACGATGAAACCTAATGTTGATGCCGCAATCAATCGAAGTCTCAGCCATGGGCTTCAGGCAACGGATATCATCCGTGTTCAACGCACGAAAACCCCGGCCTGATAGCCGGGGTTGCTTCCTCTGGACTTTCGCCTTGTGTTCGCCTATGCTGATTCTGATGNNCGGGACGTGCCTGCCGGTGTAGCAGCATTCCCTTTCCAGTCCATTGTGTTCGCCTGCCACTGTGCGGCGAACTGCGCCGGTATCTCCCCTCTGAGGTTGTCCTGGGAACGACTCATCATTTGGTGGCGAAGCAGGCACGAGCGGGGCAACATTGAACAGGCCCTTTCCTCGTTAGCACGATGGTCCTGGGCTGCTTGACTCTCAGCGTCGAGTGCCTGTTCGCGGGCGGGGTGCCGGGGGCGT
>PLGM01000186.1:31086-31496 GCA_003139795.1 Acidobacteriaceae bacterium
TTGGGCTTTGTTGCTTTCTTCGTCGTCATGGTTGCTCTCGTGGGCTGGGTGCCGGATCAACGTGCTTGGTCTTGTAGTGCGCTTGGATCACTTGACCAGCATATCACTAATTATAATTTGTGGCAGTTATTACGGTTGCTGGAATTCGTCTGCAATGCCGATTCTGTACGCCAGTCTTCCCCANNGCGCCGTCTTCAAAGACGATATAGCGGGAATGAACGGACTGGATCGTGCGCGGCGGGCTGGCACGATAGCCGTTGAAGTCCAGTCTCTCCAGAGTGATTCCCGGTCTCCGCAAGACGCGCTTTAGATGCTCAATCGAGCGGATAAGGCGGCGCTGTTCCAGTATCGGCTGTCCGGCCTGGTCGATGAAGACAGTTTTCATTGTGGTTCCTTCGTGTGGTGTGCCG
>PLGM01000278.1 GCA_003139795.1 Acidobacteriaceae bacterium
GAACAACCGGAGCCACCGCAGTTCATGCGGCCTTATGAGTTCCGCCGAAGACCTACGTGATCAAATTGCCTTCGAAGATACTTGGAACCTTCAGTCATACCGGCGAACGTCGGGAGCGCCAGAGAATTACCTTGTGATGACGAAGAACGGCACGCTGATCGACACGGGCGGGGATTATATACGGGGAATAAACCTGAAGGTCTCGCTTCCCTTTGACCCTGAATATGACCATGCGGTCAGTTTTTGTCAGACGTAGGCGAAGATTGGTATTTGTACGTACACAAGCTTCATGGCGGGATTGTCGTACTCGGTGTTCTTAAGGAGGAAGCCCCGGAAGGCACAAATGAGCGGTTTGCTACGAATGCGGCTCGCTTCGGAGCCAGCGTTGAAGGGGCTATGGGCACGCCGGAACGCACGATAGAGTTACCGTTCGAGCACGTCATTATCGATAACAACGGAATTCTCCTCTGGACAACAGGTGGAATCCCTCTAAAAGCTTCGTCACCGGCCATCCCGGCATCATCGACCTTCGCTCCGACCCGCCAGATCAACGGTAAGATCCATGCAGTATTCCTAAATCCTGTTGTGAGCAAGTCCGGGAGTGAGGTGGGTCAAGACCAGTTTTGCGCGTTGCTGGGCAAGGAACTTTGTGCGGTAATCGTCGCGCCTTCCAGTGAACCAGTTTTTCTCGAAGGGGAAGTCGGGGGGCAACTATTCGTTCGCGTAGGAAACTCCACTCGACCGTTCGATGCAAAGGAGGCTTTTGCCTACGCCAGAGATCGTTGGGGAGGACTCGCGCTGCCGAGATGGCATCCTCACAGACCCATCCCCCATCCAGCGGGATAGCCATCCACCCACAAAGGTTGCGTCCTCCCGACGGTCAGCAAAGCCGGCGTTCGATTACTTCGCATAGATTGCCGAAGCAGCATCGCCGAGATCCTGGAATTCAATTGCATCCCCATGTTCCCAGTGGCTTGCCTGGTCACCGGGATAGTGCATGATAAAGGACGTTCGAAAAGTAACTTGATTCCCCTCTCAAATCGAGCGGCCTGTCTTCACACCTGAGCCATTCGGAGGACAGTGACAGGCACGGCGAGATCGCTCCTCGCTGCCAGCAAGCCTAGACCGGGCGTTGGTACGCCGAGGGCATTTTTTACTTGACGAACTTCTTGAGGGAGTGCTAAGCTTCCGGCCCAAGTTAATCAACTGTATTCCGCGATGCATTCTAAGTTCTCAGAAATGGCATCCCAGCCACCATGAACTGCGACGTGCTGACCGAAGGGAGCGCACTTAGTGGCTCCTGAGGATGTTTGTCTCGTTTGCTGCTGCTGGTAGTCTCGATTCTTTTCCGTGTCAGTTTTTTTGCGCAAAACAAATTGACAATTTCCATGATCCAAGCACTCAAACGAGTTTGGCACATGATCAAACTCAAGTTGTGGGTTTCCGGCCCCATCCATTTGGAGAATTTGAATGATCCGCTATAAGTGGCTTCGCCCGTGTGGAAGTGCTGCGTCGGCTACGGTAGTGTTGTTGTTTTCCAGCGCATGCCTCGTGAGTGGGATTGGCGCGCAATCAGCCGGATCGGCAGTGGCCGGTTCATCTCTGGGTTCTCCTGCGCCTTCTACCTTTCTTGTTGCTCCTTCGTTTCCACTAGGCTATGCTCCATCGAGCGTGGTGACGGGTGATTTGACGCGGAGCGGCAAGTTGGACCTGGTCACCGCGGACTATAGTTCCGGGGAGATTACTGTCTTTCTCGGAGCCGGGAAGGGCAACTTTGCCCCCGGAGTCGCGTATGCCGCAGGAGCCCATCCGAGCTCCGTGGCCGTGGCCGATATCAATGGCGATGGCAGGCCCGACGTTGTGGTGACGAATGAATCCGCGGGCACCATCAGTGTGTTGCTGGGCAACGGCGATGGGACGCTGCAGCCGCTTCAAAGTTACACCATCGGTTTCAATCCATCCTTCATCGCCACGGGCGACTTCAGTGGGAACGGAAGAGTGGATGTGGCGGTTGCGGGAAAGTCTGGGCAGCTTGCCATCTTGCTCAACGACAGAAATGGAAGCCTGAAGGTGCCGATCGTGTACCCATTGTCCAAGACACCCACGGCGCTTGCGATGGGGGACTTCAACAACGACGGGCACAACGACCTGGCCCTGGCAAACGCGGATGGAACGGTAAGCATTCTGCTCGGCAAAGGCGCAGGGCTGTTTCGCGCGCTTCCAGACACCAGCGTGGCCTCGGGCCCCCTCTCGTCGCTCGCTTCCGCAGATCTCAACAAGGACGGCAGAATCGATCTGGTGGTTACCCAACAAGGCCAGAAGCTTGTGTCAGTCCTGCTTGGGAAGGGTGACGGAACCTTTGCGCCCCCTGCGTCTTATCCGGTGGGGAACGAGCCTGTCTCCACCGTGGTGGCGGATGTAGATGGAGACGGCGTCGCCGATCTCGTGGTCATCAACAAGGCCAGCAACACCTTCAGCGTTCTGGGTGGAAACGGCGACGGGACGTTCAAGAGTTCGCTTGACTTTGTGGCAGGCAATGCGCCTCTTGCCGCCGTGGCAGGTGACTTCTACGGGGACGGCCACGTTGATCTGGCCATCATCAACCACGCGTCGCAAACGGTGAGCGTTCCGGCGGGCAATGGCGACCGCACCTTCAAGGCCGGCCGTTCTTATGAGGCCGGCGTGCAGCCGGTCTCGATTGCTTCCGGCAACCTGAACGGCGACAAGATTCCCGGCCTGGTGGTTGCCAACTACTGCGGCTCCGACCCCACCTGCAGCAAGGGCGGAAGCATCGCAGTCTTTCTTGCGGACGAGAAGGGAGTGTATCAACTTTCCTCCACATACGCTGTCGGCGCCGGCCCTGTGTCCGTGGCGCTGGCCGACGTGAATGGCGACAGGAACCTGGATATCGTTGCCCTCAATCGGCTCGACAAGACCGCCTCCGTCCTGCTCGGCCTGGGGGATGGGACCTTCCGGCAGCCGATGACCTTTCCGTTAGACGCTGCTCCCATTGCGCTTGCGGTGAGTGACTTGAATAAGGATGGAAAGGCCGACCTCGCGGTCCTGGAGGACTGTGGTTCCGCAAAGTGCTCCCAGGCGGGCAGTCTTGAGATCCTGCTGGGCGGGGGAGACGGCAGTTTCCAAAGCGCCGCGAGTTACCCGGTGGGCTATTCTCCGGTCTCGGTGGCTGTGGGCGCCATCAATCGAGACAAGAATCTCGACCTGGTCGTGGCGAATCGCTGCGGCAAAGATGCCTCCTGCCAGTCGGCCGGCACCGCGACTGTGTTGATTGGGAATGGAACCGGCAAGTTTACGCCGGGAACGGACGTTGCCCTGGGGAACAATCCCGCTTCGATTGCTCTGGGAAATCTGACCGGGTCCGGTCTGGACCTGGTGGTCTCGCGGTCCACCGACAACACGGTGGCGGTGCTGCACGGCAACGGAGATGGCACATTCCAGGCGGCGGTCCCCTATCCGGTAGGCAACAATCCGGGGTCGCTGGTGGTGGCCGACTTCAATGGGGACGGCAAGGCAGATGTGGCCGTCGCCAATGTGAACGATTCAACCGTGAGCATCCTGTACGGGCGCGGGGATGGCACGCTGCAGGCTGCCTCTGCCCTGGCGGTGGGGAGCAACCCCACGGCGCTGACCGTGATCGGCAGCGCCACGGGCGGACACGCCAGCTTGGCTGCAGCCGACGGCGCCAGTCCCTCCGGGGTGGGGACGGAGTTCAAAGTGCTGCCCCATGGCAGTGGCACGACTCCTCTCACATCCTTCACGCTGACATCGGGAACGAACCCCTCGAGCGTGAATGAGGGAACCCTCTTGACTGCAACCCTGGTGGGTACGGCCGGCACGCCGCCGGCGGAGAGCGTCACATTCAACAGCAACGGCACATCCATCCCCGACTGCACCACCACCACCATCACCTACAGCCAGGTCACAGCGACCGGTACGACAACTGCGACCTGCACTACGTCCTCACTCACGGTCAATGCCGGCGGCGACAGCCTCACCGCTGATTTCGGCGGAGATTCCACCTACCTTAACGGGACTTCAAGCCCCGTCGTGACGCAGACCGTGGCCCAGCTTTCTCCCACCCTTGCATTGATGGCTTCGTCAAGTTCCACGCAAGTGAACCAGTCAGTGACATTTACGGCTACCCTTGGCGGTGCGGCCTTTACACCGATCGCTCCCACGGGTTCGGTCAACTTCACGGTCGGCACCGGCGCCACTCCCCCCACGATCGGCACTTGCGGCACTCAGGGGTTGACTCAGGTCGCCGGAGTGTGGACCGCGACCTGCACAACTACGTCTTTGGCGGTTGGCAACAGCCAGACAATTGGAGCCGTCTATACGGGCGACACGAACTTCGCGAAGGCTACCGCGCCTACGATCAGCCAGAGCGTCACGCAGGCCACGCCTTCCATCAGTTGGGCGACCCCGGCGCCCATCCCCCAGGGCAGGGCGCTGAGCGCAACCCAGCTTGATGCCACCGCCAATGTGGCCGGAACATTTGTCTACTCGCCGCTGGCTGGTACCGTTCTCCCTCCAGGCACAGATACGATCTCGGTCACTTTCACGCCTGCTGATACCACCGATTACACCACCGCGACGGCTTCGGTCACAGTGACGGTGGTCCCGATAGAAGAAATCGGCAGCACGAGCCCCGCGATCCAGGTGCCGCTGACCTCTGCCGTAGGCGGAACGGTGGCCGCCATCGTTGTCTTAACGCAGGGCGTGGCGGGCCTGGATTTCACGAATGTCGGCACGGGATCGTGCACGATAGGAACCAGCTACGGCGCAGGTTCTACATGCACTGTCAATGTCATCTTCAAACCAATGTTCTCCGGGTACCGGTACGGCGCGGTGGTCCTGGAAGACGAATCGGGAACTGTGCTGGCGACGGAATACATCTCCGGCAATGCGTCGGGTCCGCAGGTAACGTTCAGTCCAGGCGCAACCAGCAACCTGGGAAGCGGATTTTGGGCAGCCCAGGGCTTGGCGGTGGACGGGGGTGGAAACGTTTTTGTTGCCGATTCCGGCAACAACGCCGTGAAGGAGATTGTGGCCTCTGGAGGGTACACCACCGTCAATACGCTGGGCGGCGGCTTCACATACCCCACGGACGTGGCGGTGGACGGTGCCGGGAACGTATTTGTCACCGACTACACCAATAACGCGGTGAAGGAGATTCCGCACTTCTGCAATTTCTCAGGTTGCGTTAAGACGCTCGCCACCTTCAGTGAGCCCCAGGGCGCGGCCGTGGACGGCAGCGGGAATCTCTTCGTCGTCGGCTACCCTTATGGCTCGGTGCAGGAGTATCTGGCTGCGGGCGGTTACACCACCGTGGTGCCCTTGGGCAGCGGGTTCGAAGCACCCCTTGGCGTTGCGGTGGACGGAAGTGGAAACGTCTATGTCGCCGATTTCGGCCTGAGCGAGGTGCAGGAGATTGTAGCTGCGGGCGGCTACGCCAATACCATTACGTTGGGCGGCGGCTTTAACCACCCCTGGGCGGTTGCGGTGGACGGGAACGGGAACGTCTATGTGGCCGATAGCTACAACAACGCCGTCAAGAAAATCCCGCTGGGCTGCACTTCCTCCACTTGTGTCGTCACGCTGCAAAGCGGACTCAACGACAACCATGGAGTGGCGGTGGACGGAGGCGGCAACGTCTTTTTCAGCCAATACCTGGGGCTGGATGTATCCGGTGCAGTGGAGAAGCTGGACCTCGCCGATCCGCCAAACCTGACCTTTGCGACAACGCCGGCGGGTTCGACCAGCAGCGACAGCCCACAAATAGTCACTCTGACAAACAACGGGAACGCAGTATTGACATTCCCAATTCCATCCAGCGGGAATAATCCCAGCATCTCAACGAACTTCACGCTGAACAGCAGCGTGGCGTCGGCGTGCCCGCTGGTGACTTCCACTTCGTCGACTGCTGGAACACTGGCAGCCGGGGCAAGTTGCCTGTTGCCCATCAGCTTTGCACCCACCGCGTCAGGCGCACTGACCGGCACGCTGATGTTGACAGACAACAACCTGAACGTCACCGGCGCTACCCAGACAATCTCGCTCAGCGGCACTGCTACCTCGCTCCCGGTGCTTAGCTCTCCCGTACCGGGCAGCACGTTCACCGGTTCCAGCGTGACGTTCACGTGGACGTCCGGCACCGGTGTCGCAGATTACCAACTGTGGCTGGGC
>PLGM01000360.1 GCA_003139795.1 Acidobacteriaceae bacterium
AGATCTCGGTACTCTCAAGTTCAGACATGGAGTCGTCTTATTGGCTCAGGCCTCATCGCAGTTACGGTCCTTGACTTTAAGCGACATCTCAAAGGTACGGAACTCGGGTCATGGACAGGATCATTCCCGATTGTTGACCTCCACCGAGTCACTCTTCCGGGTGAAGTGTTGACCGAAATCGCGAGTTCCCCCCGTATCGTCGGCAAACCGGAAGTAATCTCAACGAGGCCGGCACTGAATTGTTCAAGATTAGGATAGTGGCCGTTAGGTTTTTCCGATCAGCCGCCTCAGGCCGCTAATCATCCTCTCTTCAATGCTTCCGAACGGCCTGTCCGTGGTGAGATAAGTCCAGGTTGCGCCGCGTTGGGAGGGATTCAGGCCGGATGTCTCAGCCTGCGCCAGGCGCTTCGGAATCTCCTCGGCAACCGCCGCCTGCATGGCTTCGAACATGCTGTCGATGTCCTTGAGGTATTCGTGCAGCGGATCGTGGTTGGCCCACGAAACCCATTGCGTTGCTTCACGCAGTCCGGCAACGCCGGCCAAATGTTCCGACCAAAGATCGTCGATCGTAGCCAACGAGACCAATCTCTCCAGTTCCGATGCGCAGGAGGTCTCGCCGGTAAGAATGGCCTGGCGGCGTTGCTGCACCGCCTGCCGCTGCCCCTCGACTACGCCTTCATACTTGCGAAGAAACTGCCGGATCTGGAGATTCTGGTCTTCGATGAGCCGCTGGATGCGCTCTGGGGCATGGGGCGAATTGAGCTGATCGACGCCGTACTTGACCAGCAGGTCGTCCTGGAGAGAAACGAAAAACTGCGAACTGCCCGGATCGCCCTGCCGTCCGGCGCGGCCTTGCAACTGGTGGTCGATGCGGCGGCTCTCGTGCCGGTTGAGGCCCAATACGTGCAAGCCTCCCAGTTCCGCCACGCCGGTTCCGAGAAGAATATCCACCCCGCGGCCGGCCATATTGGTGGAGACCGTCACCGCGCCCGGCTCACCCGCCCGGGCGATGATCCCTGCCTCTTCCTCTTCATTGCGCGCATTCAAAACATGGTGAGGAACGGCGCCCATGGCAGCGCTGAGCCGCTCGGACTCTTCCACACTTGCCGTCCCGATTAGCACCGGCCGTCCGGTCTTGTGGATGCGAAGGATTTCGGCAAGGGCTGCTTGCTCCTTCTCCTTCTTCGTCTGGAAGACCTGGTCTGGAAGGTCGACGCGGATCACCGGCCGATTGGTCGCGATAACCTCGACATCCAGCCCATAGAGGGTGCGAAACTCCTCAGCCTGGGTCGCGGCGGTGCCCGTCATGCCGCAGACCTGCGGGTAGAGCGCGATCAGATTCTGGATGGTGATGGATCCAAGAATCCTTCCCTGCGGCTTGGCTGCGACTCCCTCCTTGGCTTCAACGGCGCTTTGCAGACCGGCGGGCCAGCGCCTGTCTGGCACGATGCGCCCTTTGAACTCGTCCACAGATTCGATGGCGCCGTTCTTCACCAGATAGTCGACGTCTCGCCGCAGCAAGCCATGGGCATGGAGCGAATCCTGAACCGCCGTAAACAGCCGCAGATTCCCTTCCGCAAAGAGATTCCTGCAGCCGAAGGCCCTCTCCACGGCCTGAATTCCGGCATCTGTAAGAGACGCGTTGCGGCCATATTGATCAAGTACATAATGGAAGCCGCGTCTGAAGTGGCGCGTCAGTTGATCGACCCGATAGAAAAGAGCCGAGTCGGCCGACTGGCCGCCGGCAAGAACCAGCGGAATACGAGCCTCGTCGATCAGAATCGAGTCGACCTCGTCGATAACCGCCGCGGCAAATGGACGATGAACCTGATCCTGCGGATAAAAAGCAATCTGATCGCGCAAGTAATCGAAGCCGATCTCGTTTGCCATGGCGTAGGTGATATCGCAGAGATACGCCTGCTTGCGCTCTTCGCTGCTCATGCTCTGCTGTATGCAGCCCACCGAGAGGCCGAAGAACTCATAGATCGGGCCCATCCAATTGGCATCCCGCCTGGCCAGATAGTCGTTCACGGTCATTACATGGACGCCCTTGCCCGCCTTCGCATACCAGACAACTGCCGGAACCGCGGCCAGCGTCTTTCCTTCGCCGGTCTGCATCTCTGCGATCTTTCCATCGCAAAGTGTAAGCGCGCCCTGAAGCTGAACGTCGAACATATCCAGTCCCAGCAATCGTTCCGCGGCCACAGCGGCGAGGGCGACGGTTTCCGTCAGTGTTTGAGCGTGTTTCCCTGTAGCTTTCAACTCATCGCCGAATTGCCGGCGCAACTCGCGGCGGCGCGTATTGATCGCGCCAATGACCTCTCGACGGCGTCCGGCTGAACCTTTGCTGGCAAACAAATTTCGCAAGAAATGGCGCACCATGCACGCTCCTGTCAGTTCTACAGGCATTGTATTTCTCGAAGACGGTTCGCTGCTGCGTCCTCCCTCGAATCATGAAATGCGCTATAGGCAGCTTTCGTGCGGTGCGTAAGATACCGTCACATCGTCGGAGGGGCTTCCGAGGAGATACACGTCGTTGAAAATTACAGCGTAATCGGCTTCTTGATTACTGCTGGAGCAAGGCTTCATCCACGAGATACGCGAAGATGAGGAGGATGACCGCGGAAAAGTGAAGAAGGGCAAGACGCCTTTCGTGGTGTTAGCGAAGGACGTAAAGTAATGCAACGCAGAAGGCTGAGTTCTCGTGGGGGGGCTGAGGGCGAAGAGCATCGACTTCTCACAGGTTTGCCGAGTACGATGAGCTCTGGAGCCCGTTTCATTCCCATGCTGCCGTGGGGTACAACGTTATGCTGCCGCCCAATGTAATGGAATCCTGCCGCTGGCAGTCTGCGGGAATGTTGCTGAAAGAGTAACAGCCGAGTAGCTGGTGATACAGGCGTGAACTTGAAAATGATTCGGAATTGGCCCAAGCGTAGGACTCACTCCAATCTCCAGTTGCTTGATGTAGGAACCTAAGGAGACTCTGCACAAGTC
>PLGM01000081.1 GCA_003139795.1 Acidobacteriaceae bacterium
TGCGCAGAGGTTCCTTAGGTGTTTAGCGGCATACCGGACGGACCGGCAGTCCACAATTTATCAAACAGACCAATCGCTTCCGAAGCAGCACCCGGAGCACACTCGTCAACTGCCTGAGTAAACGCTTGTCGCTTCGATACATCTGAGAAGAATTTTTGAAAAATTGAAAACCCCTGGTGGACTTCGCGATAGTCGGACATGCAGGTTGTGTTCCGCATCCAAATGCGTTTGCTCTTGATGATCCCGAGAGCGACTTCGGCTGATGTGTAATGAACAAATCGTGCGCTGTCCCCGCCCGCATAAAGCTTTTGCCGGTGCTTCGTAGCGCGAGGCATGAAGATGCTTTCGAGTTGCATCGCAACGCGAACGGAATCTGGGATAACAACCTCGTCTTTAGTCTCGCCTGCCATGAGTATCGCTCGTCTTCATTTGACTTCCTCTTATATCATCATTGCGCCGCCCCCAAGCCCCTTCGTTTCAGCAAATCCCCCCTTTTGTCTCCTCTCTCGACAAAATGATCCATTCTGCCGAGGGTTGAAAGCTTACAGGCCCTCTTCATGAGGGTTTCCGGGGCGCCGCACAGGTGGACCACTCGATCCAGTGCGATCTCCTGGGGCGCCCCGAGGAACCCTATTTCTTGTCCTGCTCCGGCGGAACCGCGCCGGGGAAGATGCTCTCAAGCGGCGCGCGCTTCTTCTCTTCCAGGTCGGGCTGCGGCAGCGGCTTGCGCGGCAACATCTGGTCGCGCTGCGCGGCGTTGTAGACGAAGATGGCCTCGACCGTGGCGATCTGCTTCAGGTCCGCCGGTTGCAGCCGCTCCACCACGTCCTCGTTGGAGTGGTGCGTCCGGGCCTCGTAGTCCAGCATGTCCTGGATGAACTGGAACCCCGGAATTCCCACCGCGTCGAAGCTCAGGTGATCGGTGCCGCCGGTGTTGCGGTTGGTGATGGTGGTTACTCCCAGGTCCTTCAGCGGGGCGATCCACTGGGCAAAGATGGGCGCGATGGCCGCGTTGCCCTGCGTGTAGACGCCGCGAATCTTGCCGGTGCCGTTATCTACGTTGAAGTAGGCTGAGATGAGTTTCTGCTCCGGCTTTACTTCCAGTGGTCCCGCGGCCCGGCGCATAAACTCCGGCAGTTGCAACTGGTCCGGTGCGGTGGAGAGCTTGGCCGAGCCAAAGTGGATGGTGCAATAGCCCTTGGAGCCGAAGATTCCCTCCTCCTCGCCGGTCCACAGGGCAATGCGGATGGTGCGGCGCGGCTTCACGTCCAGCGCCTTCAGGATGCGCACGGCTTCCATGGCCACGATGGTTCCCGCCCCGTTATCGGTGGCGCCGGTGCCGGCGATCCAGCTATCCAGATGGCCGCCCAGCATCACCACCTGCTCCTTCAGCTTGGGGTCGGTGCCGGGAATCTCGGCAACTGTATCGAATCCATGCTCGTGCTCGCCGGTGACTTTGGTCTCGACGTCAATCTCGACGCTGACCGGCGCGTGCGCCTGGGTGAGCCGGTAGAGGCGTCCGTAACTCTCGATGGCCGCCACCACCACCGGAACCTTGACGGCCTTTTCGGCAACGTAAGGTGTGCGGCCCAGGGTGGCGCCGTTGTCGTCAAAGATGGTGCCGCCGGAGCCGCCGCCGTTCTTGCCGTCGCGGCTGGGTTCGATGACCGCGGCCACCTTCTCGTCGGCAAAGAACTGTGCGATCTTGTCGATCAGCCGCAAGCGCTCCGTGCGTTCCCGCCTCCGCGCCTGCATCTCCGGGGGAATGCCGCCCCCGCCGGCGTTCACCGGGAACGCGGCAATATCATCGAGGTCCTTGTCGGTGTCGCGCTCGAACAGCGCCTTGTCCACCGGCGGAACCTCGCGCATGGCGCCGAACAGAACCACTTTTCCGGCCAGCTTGCCCTTGTACTGATCGAAGTCCTTTTCCGTCTGCAGGCTGACGAAGACCACGTCTCCGGTGACCGGGCCGGGCGTCGGAGGCGACCACGGCGTGGCCTGCACAATCAGCACAGCCGTGTCCGGCGTAACCATGCGCGCCCAGGTGTTCAGTTGCTGCCAGCCCAGGCCGAACTCGCCCCAGTCTTCCAGGTGCGCATTCTCCAGGCCGATCTTGGTGAGCGTGTCGCGGGTCCACGCGTTGGCCTTCGCCAGGTTGGGCGAACCGGTCAGCCGCGGGCCAATGCCGTCCATCAGCGCGGTGGCAAACTCCATCACGTGCGAGTGGTTCAGACCCTCGTCGCGAATTCGCTGGTACATGTTCAGGTCCAGCGACTCGGTGGCCGGTTGCACCTCGGCGTAGGGATCAACGGATTGGGGTGCGGGGGGCTTGGGCTTGTCGGCGGCGTGAAGCAGAAGCGCCGCGGCCAGAAAGACCGCAGGGAAGAGGCGAAGCATTTTCACTGGCATCAGAATCTCCGGTCGGAAGGGGATGTAATTTCCGTTTGCTGGAATTGTAGGTCATCGCTCAGCCAGACCGCCTGGCAAATGCGGGCGATCGCACAATTTCCCTGGCAAAAACAGCCCCCTACGCTACCGCGCCCCAAGCGCCTCAGTCGCTTTTCCCCGGTTTGTTATCCACCCCGGCGGGCAAGTCCAGCGCCACCAGGGCAAAGTCTGTCTTGCCGTCCTTGGGATTCTCGAAGCCCACAATGTGCTGATGGCGTTTGGATCCGGCTTTCAATTCCAGGCTGTCTTTGCCGGTTCCGTAATCCTTGCGGTCGATCTTCACGTTGGCGTTGTTCTCGTTGTCCTCGCAGGTCAGCCCCTCGGAGGTCGCGGGCGGGGTTCCCACCGGAGAGTTGCCCTGGCAGGTAATCACGTCGCCATAGCGGCCCAGAGCCTTCTTGTAAAAGGCGGTCACCTGCTCCTGGGTGTCCGGGGTGGCATAGCTCACTGCCCGCACTCGCAACTCCCATTCGCCAAAGCCAAGGTGGACGTCCGCCGACTTGTGCTGGTCGTCGCCCTTCACCTGCTGGGCGCCGGGATAAACCGGCAATCCCAGGTCCGCGGCCGAAGTCTGGTCGGTATTCACGTGAACGCCGCCAAAGGGAGTATCCACCTGGACGTTCTTGTCTTCCCCGTTGGCGCCCTTGTCGACGTGCACCCTGCATCCGGCCATCCCGGCCACCAACGCCAGGCCTGCCAGCAAACCTGCCGCTTTCCCCATCATGTTCAGCACCATGGCAATTGCCCTCTTGCCCCTGTTATACGCCCGCCATTGCCGAAAGGTTCCGGGAATCGCATTGCCCGCCTGGCCTCATCTCTTTACCGCCTCCGAGTTCTTTAGAGCGGAGATTCCTTGCGTCACCGCGCGTAAACGACCGGAAATGGTATCGTGGAGCGCATGAAGAAGGCGTTTACTCGGGCGTGCATCTCTCTTTTGGCTGCGCTTCTTCCAGCCCTGGCCACGCTCTTCGCGCAAACAAGCGCCCGGGTCCAGCCGCAGTTTGAAGGCCCGGTCTCGATTCAGGTTCATGCCGGCCAACCTACCGGCCCCTACACCCCCATTTGGAACTTCTTCGGCGCCGATGAGCCGAACTTTCTTTACGCCCCGAACGGCAAAAAGCTGCTCGGCGAACTGGCTGCGCTCAGCTCCGTTCCGGTCTATTTTCGTCCTCATAACCTGTTCACCACCGGCAACGGCGAGGGCTCGCTGAAGTGGGGCTCGACCAACGTCTACACCGAGCGGCCGGATGGAACGCCGGTCTACGACTTCACCCTCACCGACCGCATATTCGACGCGCTGATCGAAGCGCATGTCCGTCCTCTGGTCGAGATCGGCTTCATGCCCCAGGCGCTCTCCACCCACCCGGAGCCTTATCGCCACAGCTTCCCCAAGGGCGAAATCTTCACCGGCTGGACGTATCCGCCCAAGGACGAGGCCCGTTGGTCGAGGCTGGTTGAGGCCTACGCGACCCACCTGCGCGACCGCTACGGCAACCAGACTGCAACCTGGCTGTGGGAGGTGTGGAACGAGCCCGATATCGGCTACTGGCACGGCACCCCGGCCGAGTACGATCGCCTCTACGACCTGACCGCGGCCGCCATTCGCCAGGTCCTGCCCCAGGCCCGCATCGGAGGTCCCGAAGTCACCGGCGTCAGCGACCGCTCCGAAGTGTTCCTGCGCCAGTTTCTTGAGCACTGCGCTCACGGCGTGAATGCCGCAACCGGCGGCACAGGCGCGCCGCTCGACTTCATCAGCTACCACCCCAAGGGCAACCCGAAGTTCATAGAAGGCCATGTCGTCATGAGCGTCGGAACCCAGTTGCGGGCCGTCGAGCACGGAATGCAGGTCGTCGCCAGCTACCCGGAGTGGAAGCACACGCCCATCATCCTCGGCGAGAGCGACCCCGAGGGCTGCGCCGCCTGCCAGGGCAGCCAGAACGGCTACCGCAACGGCCCGCTCTACGGCGTAAGCGTGGCCGAAGCCACCCTGCGCACCTACGAGCTGGCCCGTCAGTACGGCGTCACCGTCGAGGGCGCGGTCACCTGGGCCTTCGAGTTTGAAGATCAGCCCGCCTTTGCCGGATTTCGCGAACTGGCCACCAACGGCATCGACAAGCCGGTGCTGAATGTCTTCCGCCTCTTCGCCATGTTGGGCGGCGGGCGGTCAACCGCATCCCATCCTGGTGAAGTGCTGCCCCGTGAAGTCCAGGCCCGCGAAGCCCGATCCGGTCCGGTCTGGGTCGCCACCCAGAGCACCGGGGCTCTCCCCGTGGCCGAGATTGTGGACCGTAGCGTGGCCGCCGCTCCCGACGTAAATGCCGTGGCTACGCGCAACGGCCATGAAGTGGATGTGCTCGTGTGGAACTACCACGATGCCGACGTCTCCGCCCCGGCAGCCCAGGTCCATCTCTCCGTCGATGGACTGCATCGCGGAACGGCGGTCGCCGCCGAGTTCCGCGTGGACGCGATGCACAGCAACGCCTACCGGGTCTGGCAGCAGATGGGCAGCCCCGCGCACCCCACCGCGGAGCAAACGCAACAACTCCAGAAAGCGGGCGCTCTGGAACAGACAGTGCCGGACCACCCCATTGCTCTCGATGAGGGCAACGCCGAACTCGATCTGACCCTCCCGCGCCAGGCCGTCGTGCTGGTGCGCCTGCGAGAGCAGTGATCGTCTGGACGCGATTGCTTCGAACGGATCCGGAAACGGCTGGGAGTGAAGGGGAAGGTCCATTGCCGGCGAGAACCAAGGCCCGCACCCTTGAGGCAAATGGGCCCCAGGCCGGATTTGAACCTCCGGAATGACGCCCGGATCAGTGCGTCGAGGGTCCGTCTTCCTTGGTGCTGGTGGCAAACAGAAGCGCCGCCACAAAGACGACGATAATGACGGAAACGACGAAGAAAGGGGAAGTAATGTCCATGGCGCGGGCTCCTATCCGCTAGAGTACCAAAACTTGGGAACTCGTCGAGAATCTCGTTTGGGTAAAGAACCCCCTTACTTTGAAAGGGCGGGGCTTTAGCCGCGCCGGCAAAGCTTCAGAATTGAGGGCGGCTTTAGAGGCTGCGGAAAAAGTCTTGCTTCCGCGCCAAAATCCCGAGAAACAACCCTCAGGGGCTAAAGCCCAGGTTGATTCTGTGGCACTTACGGCACGACTGAAGTCGTGCCCTGATACAAAACCCTCGCGAATCCACGCTGGAACGAGTTTTTCCGCAGCCTCTTTAGCCGCCGAGGGAATGCAAAATCCCGAGAAACAACCCTCGGAGGCTAAAGCCCAGATCCTATTTACTGGTCAAGTGGCGCGGCTAAAGCCGTGCCCTTTCAAAGCAACGAGCTTTTCCGTGGCCTGTAAAGCCGCGCCCTTTCAAAGCGGATACGGGTCTTGATTTGCTCGGAGATTCCCTGGCGCATGCGAAAATTTCCTGACGTATGTGGAAATTTCCTGACGCATGCGGAGATTCCCTGATGAATGGGGAGATTACCAGACACAGCGCTCGCACTGAAGGCGTTGGTGTGAACTCAAGTGTTCACGCCAAACCTCGACGCCGTGCCAGCACGACGCCGGCTACGCTGCTCCTGTCTCTTACGCGATGGCAAGTCCGGCGCCGGTCACCCCTTTCTTTTTGAAGGCCATCAGCTCCACGGCCATGTGAGCGATATGCTCGGCGCTCACCTCCAACTCCTTGACCAGCTCCCAGGGCGCGCCGGAGTCGCCAAAGCGGTCCTTGACGCCAATGGCTCCCGTGATGAGAGGCAGGCCGTAGAGTTGGCGGCTTGCGGTGAGGACGGAGCTGACTCGCCAGGCCAGAGCGCCGATCTGATGCTCTTCCGCGGTGACCACGACGCCGGTCTCCCTGGCGGCGCGAACGATGGCTTCCGCATCGATGGGCTTGAGCGTGTGCAGGTTCAGAACGCGCGTCTCGTAGCCGTAGTCCAGCTTCAGGATGCGGGCCGCGCGCATGGCCTCAGGGACCATGGGCCCAAAGGCCACGATGCTCAGGTCCTCCGACTCGTTTTTGTAATCGGCAGCCAGCCGGGTCTCGAACGCGTCGGCGAAGTTGGCCGCCTCTCCGCGCAGTCGAATTACGTTGGCCTTCCCGAAGACAAAGGGCGTTTTCTCATCCGTAACGACGGGCGTGGCCTCGCGGGCAAAGCGAATATACTTGGGTCCCTTGTGTTCGAGGAGCAGGTAGTTGGTGGCCTTGCGGGTCTCCACCATGTCGCAGGGCACGACGATGGACATATTGGGCAGCCCCTGCATGGCGAACAGGTCTTCCAGCGCCTGATGCGTGGCGCCGTCGGGGCCGACCGAGACTCCGGCGTGCGCTCCGGCAATGAGGACGTTGAGGTTTGCGTAGCACACGGAGACGCGGATTTGATCCAGGTTGCGCGCCGCTGAAAAGGTGGCGTAGGACCCAAGCACGGGCAACTTGCCTTCCCTGGCCATCCCCGCGGCCGCCGAAGTGGCCGATTGCTCGGCGATGCCCATGCTGATCCAGCGCTTGGCCCGCGCCGGCTTGCCGGAGTAAAAATCGTTGATGGTAATCGATCCGGAGATGTCCAGTCCCAGGCAAACCACACGCTCATCGTCCCCGTTCTCCGCCAGGGACTGGCCGAAGCCCTTGCGCGTGGGCTCCATCGTGACCTTCATGTTTTCGCCCGAATTCCACCAGTAGTCGTGCGAGAAGCGGGGCATTTTGGAGGCGAGCTTGCGGTCAACCTCCGCCTGGTAGCTCTTTGCCTTGTCCAGCAACCGATCGACCGGTATGCGCTCGCTGAGGCCGAGTTCCTTGAGCGCCGCGTCCAGTTCCTGGCGGTTGGGGGTTTTGCCGTGCCATCCGGCCTTATCCGCCATGAAGCTGACGCCCTTGCCCTTGACGGTATCGGCGAGGATGACGGTTGGCTTGCCCACCACCTCCCTGGCCTTCCGGAGCGCGTCCACCACCTGGTTCATGTCGTGGCCGTCGATGCGCAGAACCTGCCAGCCAAACGCGGCGTACTTGTCGCCCAGCGGCTCGACCTGCATCACGTCTTTTACCCAGCCATCGATCTGGAGACGATTGCAGTCAATGATGGCGATGATGCTGTCGAGGTGGAAGTGTCCAGCCTCCATGGCGGCTTCCCACACCTGGCCCTCCTGTTGTTCTCCGTCGCCCATCAGGCAGAAGATCTTGTGGGTTTTGCCGTCCAGGCGGGCGGCCAGCGCCATGCCCACGGCAATGCTCAGGCCCTGTCCCAGCGATCCCGTGGAGACCTCAACGCCCGGCAGCTTGAGCCAGTGGGGGTGACCCTGGTAAGGGGAGCTGAGCTTGCGCAGCGTCACCACGTCGTCAAGGGGACAAAAGCCCGCGAAGGCCAATCCGAGATACAGGCTTGGAGCCTTGTGGCCGGCGGACCAGACGATGCGGTCGCGATCCGGCCAGGATGGGTTATTGGGATCGTGGTCGGCGGCATGGAGGTAAAGCGCCGCGGTAATATCCATGATCGAGAGCGTGCCCCCGGCGTGGCCTGAACCCGCCGCGCACAGAGTGACCAGATCGTAGCCGCGCATCAGGTTGGCGGCATCGCGCAACTGTTCGATGGAATAATCCCGGATGACTTTCCCGGTGGTCGAATCCTTGAGTGCCATGGCCTTCTCCCCGGCGCGGGAAAAACACGCGCGGTGTTCGATAAAAAATCAGCAAGGACAAGCCCCCGGAAATTTCCCGGCGGCCTTGATCCCCGAAGCGAACTTCGCTAGAGATTCTGCTTCGTCCACTGGTCGATGCGCTCCAGCGCCTGCTCAAGGTTCTCGAGCGAATTGGCCACGCTGAAGCGCAGGTAGCCCTCGCCGAACTGGCCGAATGCCGTGCCGGAAAGCGCCGCCACGCCGGCTTGGTCCAGCAGAGCGTCGGCAAGAGGCTTCGACGCCCATCCCGTCCCGGTGATGTTGGGGAACACGTAGAACGCGCCTTTGGGCATGCGGCAGGAAAAGCCCTTGATCTTGTTCAACCCGGCGACGAACACTTCGCTCCGCCGCTGGAATTCGGCGCACATGCGGCCCACCGGACTTTGATCTCCGCAGAGCGCCTCGATCCCGGCCATCTGGGTAAAGCTGGCCGTACACGAATTGGAGTTGGTCATGAGGCGGGTGATGTGCACGGCCAGATCCGCCCGCATGACGCCGTATCCGATGCGCCAGCCGGTCATGGCGTAGGTCTTCGAGAAGCCGTCGAGGAGGATGGTGCGCTGCTTCATGCCGGGCACGGACATGATCGAGAAAGGCTCGCCTTCAAACTGCAGCCGGCTGTAGATTTCGTCGGAGAGCACCAGAATGTTGCGCTCGCCGATAGTTTCGGCAACCTGCTCGATGTCTTTGCGCTCAATCACGCCGCCGGTGGGGTTCTGCGGCGAATTGAGAATGATGAGTTTGGTCCGGGCGGTGATGAGCGGGGCAAGCTCGTTGACATCCATCGCGAAATCGCGCTCCTCGCGTAACTGGATGGGTGCGGCCTTGCCGCCGACGTAGTTGATCATCGACTCGTAGATGGGAAAGCCCGGATTGGGATAGATGACTTCATCCCCATCTTCAATCAACGCCAGCATGGTAAAGAACATGATTGGCTTTCCGCCGGGCACCACCACCACTTCATCCGGGGAAACCTCGACCGCGCGGGTGCGGCTTACATAGTCGGCGATGGTCTGGCGGAGTTCGGGCAGTCCGGCCGAGGGACCGTAGTGCGTCCAGCCGCCGCGGAGCGCGTCCACGGCCGCTTCCACCACATTGGCCGGGGTCGAGAAATCGGGCTCTCCGATCTCCAGATGGATGATGCTCTTGCCCTGACGCTCGAGCGCCCGCGCCTTGTTCAGGACTTCAAAAGCGGTCTCGGTGCCCAGCCGGGACATACGGCGGGCCAGCGGTAATTCGTGCTGAAGGCATGGTGCAATCATGATTCACGCTCCTGTGCGCCGCTAAGGCCGGTGGTGGAATGAAATTGGTATCTCCCATCCCCGGAATCGGCTTCAAGCCGCCAGAAATTATACGAATGCCGAGGAGTGCCGAAAGTGATGGGGAACACCTCGAGTTCACGCCGGTTTGGGGGCAAAATCTTCCTTTCGGGCCTGAGCCTGTCAAAGGGGAGGCGCAGAGAGGTCGCCAGGCACGTCCCAGGAACGGCGATTGCGCAAAAGGCCTGGAGCGTTCTCCTCTCCAAAATGTGCCGCATTGGAAAGAATTTCGCTGAGCATTTAGAACCAGCGCATCTCTTTTCAACGGCGACAGCGGGGTCGCGGGATTGCCCGCCTGCGGCGGCATGCGCCGGAAGGAGTTCCGGCGCGCCGATGTACTTGCCGGAGCGTCAACGAGGCGGCTCGGGAAACTGGCCGGAAACACCAGAAGGCGTAGCCTGCAATTCATCGAGGAAACGCCATGAGCTTTTGAAGTCGGGCGTGAGCTTCCGATCGGTCAGAATGGCGCGCAGGATCTCGATGGGCATCATGTTTTCGTGGAGGATAGCGTCGTGATATTGGCGGTCGGTCATCTTTCCGGAGTCGACCAACTCGTGGTGCAGCGCACGAAACTGTAGGGCTCCCAGCATGTAGGCGCATTGATAGAGCGGATCGTAGCTGCCGTTGACGGAGCGGCGCACCTCGGCGGCGGCGTTGTCGCGTTCATGGCCGACTTCATCCACCAGGAAATCGATGGCCTGCTGAGGCGTCATGAGCCCGAGATGAAAGCTGAGCGAGAAGATGATGCGGGCGCAGCGGTGCATGCGCCAGAAGAGCGCGCCGACGCGCTGCTCCGGGGTCGAGTCGAATCCATGATCCCAGAAGACCATCTCCCAGTAGAAGGCATTGCCTTCGAGCCAGAAGCCGTTGGAGAAGAGCTGGCGGTAAGGCCGGTAGCGAGCGGTCATGAACTCCTGCAGCCAGTGGCCGGGAATGAGTTCGTGAAAAACTGTCGCGTGCGAGAAGGCGGGATTGTTGCCTCTCATGCTCATCATGCGCTGATCGAAGGTCATGGTGTCAGTGGGGTAACTGACGCTGATGGTGTCGCCGCCGGTGAAGAAGGGGTTCACCAACTGGCGTTCGGGGGTCATCATGTCCATGCGCCAGGTTTCCTTGGCCAGGTCGGGTATGGTGACCAGGTTGTTCTTTTCGGCGAACTCCGTGCCTTCGACCGCCAGATCGCGGATGAGCTGGGGTTGCTTGCCCGGCTCCACGTAGGTGTTCTTTACCTTCTCCATCGCTTTGTGCCAGTCGTCGCCGTAGCCCATCTCGCGGCTGGCGCGCAGCATCTGCTGCTTGCACCAGGCCAACTGCTCTTTGGCCATGGCGACGAGCTCTTCGGGGGCGTAGGGAATCATTTCGTCGGAGAGCTGCGCCAGCAGCGCCTCGCGGCCTACGGGCGTGCCGATAATCGTGGTTTTCCACCCCTGCGACGAAGACCCGTCGCCGGGGACCCCGGTCTTGTCGTCCGGAGCAATGCCGGCCACCTTTTCGCGCAGAAAGGTTGCGTAATCCTTCATGGCCTCATCGGTCTTCTTGTAAGGCTGCGCCGCCCACCAGGTGAAGCTGGGGTCGTAGCCGTCGTAAAACTCGAACCAATGATGAAGCTGGTCGCGCAGTTGATCGAGGTCGTCGGCCGCTCGCCAGGCGGCGATGGGGCTGGGGCGCACGCCGGCTGCGCTACTATCTTTGACAAGGGTGGCTTCCAGTTCCTTGCGCCGGGCCGCGAGCGCGGCGGTCATGGCATTCAATTGGCCGGCTATCTTCTCGCCGTTGGGGAGTTCGACGCGGCGTTTGGAGTCTTCGAGCGCGAAGACGGCGGGTGCAATGGGCAGCAGCGGCTCAACTTCCTTCCATTGCGTGGCGGCCAGGGTGAGATTGTGTTCCTCGCGGGTAAGGTGGTTGGCCAGCAGCAGATAGTCGGCCTTGCCTTCCTGGTCGAGGGCCGCAAAGTCGACCGCGGCCAACTGCTGTCGCCAGGTTGCATGGAAGCTGCTCATGCGATCGCGCGTGGCTGGCGACAACGGGTCTGTGTAGACGCTGGCCAGCGTATCGTGGTCGGCGGAGTAGCGCTCGATGAGCGCCTGCACGGGATTCGGAGCATCCGGCTGGATGGGGGGCGCCGGATTTGCAGGCGCGGCCTGGAGGAGCGGCGCGAAAGCGCAGAGGAGGAGACAATAGAAGACGCGGGATAGTGGCAGAAGCACTGGAGATATCCTTTGCAACCATTATGGGGGGCAATTCCGGCAGGGGAGGGAGGTTTCTTTCTTTTGGGTTCTCCAATATACAAAATTGTACGCAATAATCGAATGAATCCGGGATTCATCCCACCCTCGGCACGAGTTTTGCCGAGAACTGCTGTCGAGGAGAAAGGGCGGCTTGGATGAGCGAAGGCTTTTCCATCACGGTGAACGGCAAGCTGGTGCGGGTGGCCGAGGGGACCAGTGTGGCTGCTGCGGTGATGATGGCCAATGAGCCGTGCCGGTTTTCGGTGCGTGGGGAGGCGCGCGGTCCACTGTGCGGCATGGGCGTCTGCATGGAGTGCCGGGTGACGGTGAATGGTGTAGCGCACCAGCGGAGTTGCCAACTGATTTGCGCTCCAGAGATGGCGGTTGTGACGGGATGAGCACGGGCTTCGATGTGGTGGTGGTGGGCGCCGGCCCCGGCGGCATGGCCGCGGCGACCGTGGCGGCGGAAGCAGGCAGGCGGGTTTGCGTGCTGGACGACAATGCTGCGCCGGGAGGGCAGATTTGGAGGGGATTCCGTGCGGAGACGGCGCGCAAGTACCCTCACGGAAGAGGGTTCCTGGACTGGACGGCGCGGTTCGAGCGCGCGGGGTGCGCGATATGGGCGGGCTGGCGGGCTATCGACCAACCTGCGCCCGGTTTTCTGCGGCTGGAGCGCGACGGCGAGAAGTGCGATGTGGGGTTTGGAAGACTGATCCTGGCGACGGGGGCGCGGGAGCGTTTTCTGCCCTTTCCCGGCTGGACGCTGCCTGGGGTGATGGGCGCGGGAGGATTGCAGGCGCTGGTCAAGGGGGGTCTCGACCCGAAGGGCAAGCGGGTGGCGCTGGCCGGCAGCGGGCCGCTGTTGCTGGCGGTGGCCGCGGGGCTCCAGAGCGCGGGGGCCAGGATCGTGGGCATTTATGAGCAGGCCCCGCTGGTCCGGTTGGCGGGCTTTGGTTTGACGCTGCTTGGCCAGCCCGGAAAGTTGGCCGAGGGGGCACGCTACCGGCTGAAGACGCGGCACGCGGCCTATAAAACCGGCTGCTGGGTGGTTCAGGCCGAGGGCCGGGGCCGTGTGGAGCAGGTCACGGTGACCGATGGCCGCAAGCAGTGGAAGCTGGATTGCGATTGGCTGGCCTGCGGATTTCATCTTGTCCCCAACCTGGAGCTGCCACGGCTGCTTGGCTGCCGGATTGTCAGAGGCTACGTTGCGGTGGATCGCTTGCAGCAGAGTTCGATGGCGGGCGTGGCCTGCGTGGGCGAGCTGACCGGCATCGGCGGTCTGGAAAAGGCGCTGGTGGAAGGACAGATTGCCGGGTGGGCGGCAGCCGGCCGCGAGGCCGAGGCACGCGCCCTGACGCCCAAACGGCAGCGGCTGCAACGATTCGCCCTGCGAATGGACCGCGCCTTTGCGCTGCGGCCGGAACTGCGCACGCTGGCCAGGGCGGAGACCGTGGTTTGCCGTTGTGAAGATGTGGCACAGTCCGCGCTGGAAGGCTGCGCCGGCTGGCGGGAGGCCAGGCTGCACACCCGCTGCGGCATGGGCGCCTGCCAGGGGCGCGTTTGCGGCGCGGCGGCGGAGTTTCTGTTCGGCTGGGAGAGTTCGGGCGCCCGGCCGCCGGTTTTTCCCGCAACGGTTTCCACGCTGGCAGCCGAGGCGGACGCCCCTCAGACTGCGCGCCGCTAACAGCAGCAGTTGCTCCAGGCAGGTATCCCAGACCGTATGCGGGCAGGGACGCAATTATTGCTAGAATTGACGAAAGCAGCGGTTACTCGCGAAGAAAACCGGTATGTGGTCCCGGCGCGGCTAGAGCGGTTCTTCAGTTTGTGTGGCGGTTCCGGCCTTTTGCGAGGTGGCTTTTCATTGAGGAAAAAGCCACTTGGCGGCATTGGTTTCGCTCTACAGCAACTGGAGAACCGCTGTAATGGCCGGAAAGTGAAGCGAATGGCACCTTCAGCGACGAAAGTACCCAAGAGTTCAAAGAGGCAATCCACCAAGGCCGAGCATGGAACCAGCGTGGGAATCGCGTTTCAACGGATTCGCGAACTGGTGGTGCACGGCAGGCTGGCGCCGGGGACGTGGATCGTCGAGGGCGATCTGTGCGAGCACCTGAACATGAGCCGGACGCCGGTGCGGGGNNGATGATCGTGGCGCCGCTGACCAGGGAAGACGCCAACGAGCTTTATCCGATCATCGGGCGGATCGAAGGGCTGGCGGGGCGCCGCGCCGCTCAACTGCCGCAGCACGAGCGCGACGAACTGGCGGCCAGGCTGAGGCTGGTCAACAACAATTTGGCTCAGATTGCGCAGGAACACAGCACCAACGGACCCGGCATCTTTGATCTGGACCACGAGTTTCATCGTTTGGTGGTGTCAGCCGGATCGGGGCCGCGGCTGAGCACGCTGCATCAGGCGATCGAGCCGCAGACGGAACGCTACTGGCGGCTGTATGCCAGTTCGATTATCGGCGAGTTGCACCTCTCCGTGGCCGAACACGAGGAGATCATCACCGCGCTGGTGGAGGGGAATCCGGACCGGTTGGAGCGCGCTCTGACGACCAACTGGGAGAACGGTTGCAGACGGCTGGCGAAGGTCATCGACATGTACGGGGAGCGGGGCAGTTGGTAGTAGCTGACGGATCATTCGGCCAAACCGGCGGCGTTGGCGGGCAGGNNAAGCTGCCCGCTGCCGTTTGGAGTGAGGGATTGCCAGGGTTGCGGGTGATTATTCCGGCAGCGGCTCGCGGCTTGGGACGCCATCGATTAGGCGCAGAATGCCTAGCGGATTGGCGGCTTGCAGCTCGACCGGCACGAGCGCGTCTGGAAAGCCCTGAAAGCAGACGGGCCGGGCGAAGCGGTAGATTGACCGGGTGCCGACGGAAGTGAACCGGGAGTCGGCAGTGGCCGGATAGGGTCCGCCGTGGACCATGGCGTGGGAGACTTCGACACCGGTGGGGAAGCCGTTGAAGATAAGGCGGCCGGCCTTTTGTTCGAGGAGCGCAATGAGTTCCCAGTGCGCGGCGAGGTCTTCTTCGCTGCCCAGCAACGTGGCGGTCAGATGGCCGTCGAGCGCCTCGGCGGCGCGGAGAAACTCGCCCGGGGTCTGGCAGCGGACTAGAAGCGTGTCGGGGCCGAAGATCTCTTCAGAGAGTGCCGGCAGGCGGAGAAACTCGTCGAGAGTGGTCGAAAAGAGCTGGGCGTTTGCGGGACAGGCGGGCGCGGAACCTGCGGCCGGAGCTTGCGCGGCGAGCGTGGCCTGGGTGGCGCGGTGGCTGGAGGCGCGGACGTAGTCGCGGGCGATGCCGGGGGTGAGCAGCGTGAAGGGCTGAGCCTGGGCTACGAGTTCGCAGAGCTTTTCGAGGAAGCGGGCGGTCTCAGGCCGTTCGGTGAGCAGGACGATGCCGGGCTTGGTGCAGAACTGGCCCGCGCCAAGGGTGAAGGAGCTAAAGAGGCCCTGGGCCAGCGCCTCCGATCCGGCGCGCAGGGCGCCGGGCAGGATGAAGACAGGATTGCCGCTGGACATCTCAGTAAAGCAAGGGATGGGACGTGGGCGCGCGGCGGCCATGTCCATGAGCGTCCGGCCGGCGCCGAGCGAACCGGTGAAGGTGACAGCCTGGACGAGCGGATGGCGAACCAGCGCCGCGCCGGTCTCAACTCCGGAGCCGAAAAGCAGTGAAAAAACGCCTTCGGGCAGGCCTGCGGCGGCGACAGCCTGCTGGATTACGGTGGCAACCAGCTCGCTGGTTCCAGGGTGAGCGGAGTGGGCTTTGACGATGACCGGGCAGCCGGCGGCGAGCGCGGAGGCAGTGTCTCCGCCGGCCGCGGAAAAGGCCAGCGGGAAGTTGCTGGCGCCGAAGACGGCGACCGGGCCTAACGGCCGCAGCATGGAGCGCAGGCCGGGGCGGGCGAGTGGTTTGCGCTCCGGCAGTGCGGGATCGATGCGCGCCTCGACCCAGGAGCCCTCCTCGACCACGGCGGCGAAGAGGCGGAGCTGGCCGGTGGTGCGGCTGACCTCGCCCAGCAGACGCGGCATGGGCAGAGCGGTTTCAAGATGGGCGCGCTCGGCGAGTTGCGGCTGAATGCCGTCGAGGCCGTCGGCGATGCGGCGAAGGAAGGCACCTTTGGCTTTGCCGCTGGTGGCGGAGTAGGTGGGGAAGGCTTTTGCCGCAAGCTGGACGGCGCGGTCAACCTCGGCGGACGAGACTGAGGAGTAGACGGGGTCGAGACGCTGACCGGTAGCGGGGTTGAGGGCCTGGATGGGTGCGCCGCCGAGTGCGCCGCGCTGGCTGCCGATGAAGGATTGTCCTGTGAGAGGCATGTTCGGAACTCCGAGGTCAGGTTACAGGGTAAACGGGGTGCTGGCGACGGCGACAGAGGGACGGTGGGCCTGGGCGAACTGGACGGCGGCGCGTGTGGCGGCCAACTCTTCGCCAACCAGTTCGAGGCGCGGAGCGCGGACGCGGGCCGAGCCGATGCCGGCCTCCTGCTGCACCTGCTTGATGAGTTGGATGAACTTGGGCACGGTGTCCATGCGCAGCAGGGGCAGAAACCAGCGGTAGAGCGCGAAGGCTTCTTCGGCTTTGCCGGAACGGGCCAGTTTGAACAGGTCCACGGATTCACGGGGGAAGGCATTGACGAGTCCGGCGACCCAGCCCACGGCCCCGGCGGCGATGCCCTCGACGATGGCGTCATCGACGCCGACCAACAGGGCGAGCCGGTCGCCGATCAGGGCGCGAATGGCGGTGACGCGGCGAACGTCGGTGGAGGACTCCTTTACAGCGGCGAAATTGGGAAATTCGAGAGCCAGTTCCGCGATCTGCTCGGGAAGGTAGTCCACACCGTAGGAGACGGGGTTGTTGTAGAGCATTCCGGCGAGTGGCGTGGCCTGGAGAATGGCCGCGACGTGGGCCTTGTTCTCGCGCCAGTCGCCCTTGTAGACGTAAGGCGGCAGGATCATGAGCCCCGAGCAGCCGACGGTCTGGGCGGCTTGGGCCAGTTCGACGGCTTCCGCGGTGGAGAGCGCGGAGATGGCCGCAACCACCGGAGCCTTGCCGTCGAGAGCCGCGACGACGGTGGTTAGAATGTCGATCTTCTCCTCAAATCTGAGCGTGGGGGCTTCACCGAGCGAGCCCAGGCAGATGATGCCGGTGCAGCCATTCTCGACGAGCCACTGGGCGTGGCGGGCGACAAAAGCATGATCGACGTTGTAATCCTCGTCAAAGGCGGTGGTCATGGCGGGTAGAACGCCTGTCCAGTTCATAGCTTCTCCTGAGGGGCGGCTTCCTGATTGTGAGCCTGGTTGCAAGCGGGGTTGAAACGGGCCGGTAGATAGGGTTCAGGCGCAATGGCGGGCGTGGCGCCGGTGAAGGCGGCGGCGAGCAGTTCGGCGGTGGCAAGGGCGGTGGTGATGCCCAGGCCCTCGTGGCCGGTGGCCAGCCACAGCGTGGGATCGCCGGGAACCGGACCGATGAGCGGCAGCTTGTCCGGGGTGGCGGCGCGGAAGCCGGTCCAGACGCGGAGCACGCTGAGCGAGGCGATGGCGGGCAGATAGAGCGTGGCGCGCTGGAGCATGGCGGCGAGCAGCGCGTGATCGACGGCGGAATCCTCGTTGCCATACTGGCGCGAGGAGCCGATGAGGATTTGGCCGGTCTGGCGGGGCTGGACGTTGAAGGCCACCGAGTCAGTGGAGACCGAGTGGGCGCTCTTCAAATACCCGAGTTCGACCAGTTGATGATGAACGAAGCCGGGATAGCGATCGGTAATGGCCAGGTGGCCCTTGCGCTTTTTTACCGGGATGCCGGGCGTGCAGTGGGGAGCGTCGGCGCCGGTGGCGTTGACCAGCCTGGGCGCGCGCAGGCGGGATCCGTCGTCCAGCGTGGCTTCGCCATCGGCCAGGTGCGTGACGGAGCGGCCGGCCAGGAGCGTGGCGCCCAGAGACTGGGCTTGCCGGGCCAGATGGAGCGCTGCGGCGGGAGGGTAGACGATTGCGTCCTCGAGCACGAGCAGTCCGCCGGCCAGGCCAGGACGCAGGTTGGGCTCCTCGGCGGCCAACTCCCGGCTGGAGAGCAGGCGGCTGGGGACTTCGCGGCCGGCGAGCCAGACGTTTTTGCGCGCGGCCTCGGCCAGCTCTTCGTCATCGGCGGCTACCCAGAGGGTTCCCGGGGTTTCGTACTCGGCGCTGGACGGCAAGGTGGAGCTGAGTGCCTGCCACAACTGCTGGGAACGCCGGGTGAGCGCGAATTGCGCCTCGGAGTCGTCCATGACGACAATATGGCCCATGCCGGCGGCGGTGGCCCCGCTGCCGGGAAACTCGCGCTCGACCAAAGCCACGTGGAGCCCTTGCTGTGCGCAGGCCAGCGCGCAGGCAGCGCCAACGATGCCGCCGCCGGCGACTACCACGTCGCAGGATTGCGGCGCGGAAAGGCTCATTGCGGTACTCCGAGCCGAAATGGGTCGGCGGGGTCGAAGATCAGCGTCGATTCAGCGGTTACATGGGCTGAGCCGGTCACGGTGGGGACAATTCTTCTCTCGCCGATCCGGAGCTCGGGGAGGTTGCCGTTCTCTCCCGCATCGATTTCGCCGCCGTCGAACTGGAAGCTGCCCTCGAAAACTGTGCCCAGGATGCCCTCCTGCCGCCAGATTTGGCCTGGCTTAAGGAGTCCGTCGGCGGCCAGACAGGCCATCTTGGCGCTGGTTCCGGTGCCGCACGGGGAGCGGTCATAGGCCTTGCCGGGGCAGAGAACGAAGTTACGGCTGTGGTTGGCCGGGTCGTGGGCGGCGGTGAACAGTTCGATGTGGTCGATCTCTGCGCCATTGGCTCCGGTAACGCCTGCTGCCGCCAGAGCGCGGCGAATCTCCCAGGTGAAGGCAGTCAGCGGCTCGACCTGATCGAGGGTGAGGGCAAAGGCATGGTCGCGTACCAGGAAAAACCAGTTGCCGCCCCAGGCCACATCGCCGGTGACCGCTCCGTAGCCGGGAACCTGAACCGTGACGCCGGCCCGATGACGGAAAGCCGGCACGTTGCGGATGGTGACGCGGCTGCCGGAGTGCAACTGAATTCTGACGGCGCCGACCGGGGTCTCGATCCGGTGTTCGCCGGGTTCAATACGGCCCAGGTGGGCCAATGTGACAGCCACACCGATGATGCCGTGGCCGCACATGCCCAGGTATCCAGCGTTGTTGAAGAAGATGACGCCCGCGGCGCAGGCGGGATCGACGGGCTCCAGCAAGAATGCGCCGACCAGAACGTCGGAACCGCGCGGTTCGCAGAGGATGGCGCGCCGGTGGTGGTCGTGTTCGCGGCGCAGGCGCTCAAGGCGCTCGACGAGCGGGCCGGAGCCGAGATGCGGGCCGCCGGACAGAATGCATCGGGTAGGTTCTCCCGCAGTGTGCGAATCGATGACATCCAAGCGAAGAGGTATCTGCATATTGGCCATCTATGTCTGCAAAGAGTGTATTCGGACAACGTATTACGATGGAATCCCCTTGCCTGGCAAGAGGCAAGAGCTTGGCGAAGAGCGCAAAGACAGCGATGATGGTCCACGAATCCAGCGTGGCTGTCCTCTGAAGGGCTCTTGCAAAGTATACGAGTTTGGATACAATCATTCCCACCCGGAGCCGAGGTTTTTTCTTGCAGGTCAATCTTCCTCCGGTCTGTTGGGCGATGGTCGATCCCGGGAGGCTTCGGAATGCAGGTCTCCAACAAGGCAGGTTGTCTGGCTGGAGCGGGGTGGTTGGCGTTGGCCACTTCGCCGGCCCTGGGGCAATGGCATCCGCCGGGACGGAAGTCGCAGTTGGGCGACCAGCTTGACCAGGGGACGGGCGCTGCGGTGGCGGTGGAGATTGGCCAGGGAGATCCCCTTATACTCTAGCCAGAACATGACGACCCGTCTTGACACAATTCTTGCCACGACACGGGCCACAGTGGCCACGGCCAAGGCGCGTGTGCCCATTGCCGAGTTGGAGCGGCGGGCGGCGGCGCACCAGCCGCGCGGCTGGGCGGCGGCTTTGCGGCGGCACGTGGCGACAGGGCCAACTGTCATCGCGGAGATCAAGAAGGCCTCGCCGTCGAAGGGTCTGATTCGCGCGGACTTTGACGTGGAGTGGCTGGCCCGGCGCTGCAAGGCGGGCGGCGCGGCGGCGCTTTCGGTGCTGACCGATGAGCCGTATTTTCAGGGCAGCCTGCGCAATCTGGAGCTGGCGTCGAAGGCGATGCCGTTGCCCTGCCTGCGCAAGGACTTCATGGTTGACGAGTATCAGATCGTGGAGGCACGCGCGCACCGGGGGGACGCGATCCTGCTGATTGCGGCCGCGCTGAGCGATGAGGAGATGAAGCGCCTTGCTTTTGTGGCGCGCGGGCTAAGGCTGGATGTGCTGGTCGAAGTGCATACGGGCGAGGAACTTGACCGCGTGCTGGAGACGCTGGGCGAGACCGGCGCCGACGCGATCGGCGTGAACAACCGCGACCTGAAGACCTTCAGAGTAAGCCTGGAAACATCGCTTGAACTGGTGAAGCGGATTCCGGCCAGCGTGGTGCGGGTGGCGGAGAGCGGGATTTCGACTGCGGAGGATTTGGTCCGGCTGCGGGCCGCGGGGTTTGACGCTTTTCTGATTGGCGAAAGCCTGATGCGGCAGATCGACCCCGGCACGGCGCTGGCGGAACTGCTGGCGGGAGTTGCGGCGACGCGATGAGTCTGTGGATCAAGATATGCGGCAACACCTCGCTTGAGGATGCGCGACTGGCCGTGGAGGCTGGGGCGGACGCGGTGGGGTTTGTGTTTGCGCCCAGTCCACGGCGGGTGACGGTGGCCGAGGTGGCTGCCATTGGGTCGCATCTGCCGGCGACGGTGGAGAAGATCGGCGTTTTTGTGGATGCGCAACTGGAGGAGATTTACTCCACTGTGCGCGCGGCCGGACTCACGGGCGTGCAACTGCACTGGGAGGCCGGACCGGAGTTGCCGGCGAAGCTGCGCGCGCGGCTGGGGCCGGAGTTGCGGATTTTGCGCGTGGCGCATTTTGACGCTGGGGCTGGGAAGCTGATCAAGAGACGGATCGCCGGGCACGCCCGAAACCCGCACGTGGATGCGGTGCTGGTCGACTCGCGCACGGCCTCGGCTGTCGGCGGCACTGGCGCAACGTTCGACTGGGCCGAGGCGCGGAAGACGGCCTTTGGCGGTGCGGGAACACTCAGGTTGATTGCTGCGGGCGGGTTGGATCCGGAGAATGTGGCTGAGGCGATCGCCACGCTGCGGCCGTGGGGCGTGGATGTGGTCTCCGGCGTGGAGTCTGCGCCGGGTAAGAAAGATCCTGAAAAGGTGCGGGAGTTTGTGGCGCGTGCGCGGGCAGCTTTCCCCTAACGCCAAGTTTTTCGTGAATCGCTTCAGGTTGGCTCAATCTTGTTTGGGCGACAGCGTGGCCAGCAAAACATTGGCGCTGGCGCGTCCTTGTACACTGAAAAGTTCCCAATTTTTTTGCATGCGCAGGAGGCCCCACAGATGGCATCGGTCATTCTTCCAGCAGTACCGTCGGAGTCGCGGCCGGGGCGGTTTGGCGTTTATGGCGGGCGGTATGTGCCGGAGACGCTGATGGCGGCGCTGGTGGAGCTGGAGCATGAGTACGAAGCGGCGAAGAACGATGCGGCGTTTCAGGCGGAGCTGGCGGGGCTGCTGAAGGACTATGCGGGAAGGCCTACACCGCTCTACCTTGCCAAGAGGCTGACGGAGCAGTTGGGCGGGGCGAAGATCTATCTGAAGCGGGAAGACCTGCTGCATACCGGGGCGCACAAGATCAACAACGCGCTGGGCCAGGGGCTGCTGGCCAGGCGGATGGGCAAGAAGCGCGTCATTGCCGAGACCGGCGCGGGGCAGCACGGGGTGGCTACGGCTACGGTGTGCGCGCTGCTGGGCATGGAGTGCGTGGTCTACATGGGCGATGTGGATATGGCGCGCCAGGAACTGAATGTGTTGCGCATGAGGCTGCTGGGCGCGGAGGTGCGCGGGGTTTCGGCGGGGTCGAAGACGCTGAAGGACGCCATCAGCGAGGCCATGCGGGACTGGGTGACCAACGTCCGGACTACCTATTATCTGTTGGGCAGCGCGCTGGGAGCACATCCTTATCCGACCATGGTGCGCGACTTCCAACGCGTTATCGGAATAGAGATGAAGGAGCAGATTCTGGAGAAGGAAGGCCGGCTGCCGACGGCCGTGATCGCCTGCGTGGGCGGCGGGTCGAACGCCATCGGCGCGTTCTACGAGTTCATTCCCGACTCTCAGGTCAGGCTGATCGGCGTCGAAGCAGGCGGGCGCGGCACAGCGCTGGGCGATCATGCGGCGCGGTTCAGCGGCGGAGCGCCGGGGGTTTTGCAGGGCACGTATTCTTACGTTTTGCAGGATGAGAACGGGCAGATTGCGCTGACGCACTCGGTTTCGGCGGGGCTGGACTATGCGTCGGTCGGGCCGGAACACGCGGCGCTGCACGATTCGGGGAGGGCGGAGTACGTTTCGCAGGACGATGCGGCGACGCTGGACGCGGTGGTGAGGCTGGCGCGGACGGAGGGGATTCTGCCGGCGCTCGAAAGCGCGCACGCTGTGGCCGAGGCCCTGAAGCTTGCTCCCACGCTGCCCGCCCATGACATACTGGTGGTGAACCTCTCTGGACGCGGCGACAAGGATATGGGCATCCTGGCACGCGAGTTGAAGATCCAGGGAGCGTGACGGCCGGTTCGTTGAGGTGGTTTGGCGTGGTTGCGGTTTTTTGACAAAGACAGCGAGTTAGCCACCGCTGCGCGGTGACGAGCGAGTTAGCGAGTTAGCAAGTTAGCGGATTTTTCCATGGCGATACGATTCGATCACAAACCCGGGCTGGTGGTTTACCTGACGGCCGGCGATCCCGGCCTACACCCGAGCGAAGACAAATCGTTCGCCGGGGGCCCCGATCTCTCAGCTACGCGCGAGGTTGCGCTGGAGGCGATCGATGCGGGCGCGGATGTGATCGAGCTGGGCGTGCCGTTCAGCGATCCGCTGGCGGATGGGCCGGTGATTCAGCGCGCCAGCGAGCGGGCAGTGGCCAAGGGAACGCGGCTCAAGGACGTGCTGGCATTGGCGGCGGAGATTCGCGCGGCGCGGCCTCAAGCGGGCCTGGTGATCTTCAGCTATCTGAATCCGATTTTGCGCTACTGGCTGCCGCGCTTTGCGGACGAAGCAGCGGCGGCCGGGGTGGACGGCGTGCTGGTGACCGATCTGATCGTCGAAGAGGCAGGCGAGTATCTCATCGAAATGGCCCGCGTGGGCTTGGCACCGATTTTTCTGGCCGCTCCGACCAGTCCCGACGATAGGCTTGAGGCGATCGCGACGAACTCAAAGGGTTTCATTTACGCCATCTCCCGCGTGGGCGTTACCGGCACACAGCAAAGCCTGACCAGCGATGCGGCGGCTTTGGTGGCGCGCATCCGGCGATGGACGGGGCTGCCGGTAGCCGTGGGGTTCGGCATCTCGAACAGCGAACACGTCGCCCAGGTGGGCCGGTTCGCAGATGCCGCGGTGATCGGCAGCGCGATTGTGGAGTTGATCGAGCGGTCGACTCCCGAGACGGCGCCGGGCACGGTGGCTCGATTTATCAAGGGCCTGCACCTGTCCGCCGCGGCGGACGGCGCTGGCCCGGCACAAGAATCCCCGCTGGTGGCCGTGCATTTTGCATAGCCGCACGGATGGATGCAACTCTTGCTCCCATGCACCGGGTGAGGGTCTTCCATGGAAGAAGCCCGGCATCCGGGAGGCAAGACATGGGGCGCATTACGAGGATGGAATGACGCTGGAAGAATTGCGAGATCAAATCGATGCTCTGGACCGGCAACTGGTGGAGTTGCTGAGCGAGCGGGCACGCGCCGCGCAGATGATCGGTCACCTGAAGGTTGCCACCTCGCTGCCGGTTTATGAGCCGGCGCGCGAAAAGGTGATCTACGCCAACGTGCGCGCGGCCAACAAGGGTCCGTTGCCGGACATCGAACTGACGCATATCTACGAGCGCATCATCGACGTGATGCGGGCTTTGCAGAGGGACGAGTTGGCATCGGAGAGGAACGCCCAGGACCGCCGCGGCGGTCTGCCGGGCCACGGCACAGGCGTAGAGACGCCCGGGACAGGGAATAAGCAATGATCGTAGCCATGCAGGAGAGAGCCACCGAAGAGCAGATCGATGCAGTGATCGATGCGATGGTGGAATCCGGGGTCAATGTTCATCGAACGACGGGCGCGAGCCAGACCATTCTGGCCGGCGTGGGTCCTACCACCGGCCTGGACCTGAGGAAGTTTGAGCTGCTGTCGGGCGTGCTCTATGTACACAGGATTACCGCGCCTTACAAGCTGGCCGGGCGTGCGTTTCGTCCGGAAGGCACGGTGGTGGAGTTTCCAAACGGCGCCAGAATCGGCGGCGAGCAGGTGGCGATCATCGCCGGCCCGTGCGCCATCGAGAACCGCGATCAGATTTTCACCATTGCCGCGTGCGTGAAGGCGGCAGGAGGCGGTTTTCTGCGCGGAGGCGCCTACAAGCCGCGCAGTTCTCCCTACGCTTTTCAAGGACTGGGGATTCCGGGGCTGGAACTGATGCACGAGGCGGCCGAGGCGAACGGTCTGCTAACGGTGAGCGAGGTGATGGAGATCGCGCAGATTGAGCCCATGTTGCCGTACGTGGACTGCTTTCAGGTGGGGGCGCGCAACATGCAGAACTTCAACCTGCTGCGCGAGCTGGGCCTGGTGCGCAAGCCGGTGCTGCTGAAGCGCGGCATGTCGGCCAACATCGAGGAACTGCTGTTGTCGAGCGAGTACATTCTGGCCGGCGGCAACTACGATGTGATTTTGTGCGAGCGCGGCATCCGTACTTATGAGACCTCGACGCGCAACACCATGGACATCGCGGCGATTCCGGTGGTGCACAAGCTCTCCCACCTGCCCATGGTGGCCGACCCCTCGCACGGCACGGGCCGGCGCGACATGGTTCCCCCCATGGCCAAGGCCGCCGTGGCAGCAGGGGCGGACGCGATCATGGTGGAGATTCACCCCAATGCCGACAAGGCCGCCTCCGACGCGGCGCAGACCCTCTACCTCGACCAGTTTGAGAAGCTGGTGGGTGAGTTGAGGGTGATTGCGACGGCGGTGGGACGGACGCTGTAGTTTTTAGACTCGTGTCAATCGGTAGCGGAGTTGGCAAAGGCTAGCGCCGCTAACACCGCTAACGCCGCTAACGCCGCTTTTTTCAGAGCAGTTGGAGCGAAAGATGAACGCATGATCGAGCGCATTGCCATTCTGGGCACGGGCCTGCTGGGTACATCCGCGGGGCTGGCGCTGCGCGCGGCGGGTTTTCGCGGCGCCATTGCCGGGTGGAACAGGAGCCCGGAGCAGGCTCAGATTGCGCTGGCCGCGGGGGCGCTCGACTCGATTGCGGCAGATCCCTTGCAGGCGGCGCGGGAGAGCCAGGTGGTGCTGCTCTGTATGCCCATCTATGCGACTCTGGACTATATGGAGAAGCTGGCCGGCGTGCTCGGCTCCGATCACCTGGTCACCGACGTGGGCAGCACCAAGAGACAGATCAGCGAGGCCGCCGGCCGCCTTTTCAACCGGCCGGATCGCGCGGCGTTTCTGCCCGGCCACCCCATGGCGGGCAAGGAGCGGGGCAGCGCGGCATTGGCCGATGCGGAGTTGTTTCGCGGCGCGGTGTGGCTGTTTACCGACGATCCGGCGGCGGAGCGGTCGGCGCACTCGGCGGCGCTGGTAAAGGGGTGGCGGGAGTGGGTCGTGGCGATGGGCTCAAAGACCATCGACCTTGACCCTGCGCGCCACGATGAGCTGGTTGCCTGGGTCAGCCATCTGCCGCAGTTTGTGGCCACGGCCCTGAGCGCGCTGCTCGAGGAAGAAGTGGGCGACGCGCCGGAGCTGAAAGACGTGGGCGGACGCGCCCTGCGCGAGATGACACGGCTGGGGGCCAGCCCGTACTCGATGTGGCGGGATATAGCTTATACGAATACTGAAGCCGTGCAGGCGGCGCTGCACGCGCTGGAGCAGAGGCTGGCGCATTTGCGCGAGAACCTGCGCACGCCGGAGTTGCGCGATGAGTTCGAGCAGGCGAATCGGTTTCGTCGGGAGTAACGAAATTCCAGCTTCAGATCTTTGGTTGGGAATCTAGAATGTGAGGATGAACTTGCCTTCAAATCTTTGGTTTACCGCAGTGATCGTTCTTGCTCTTCAAACAAGTGTATTGGCAGCACAAAATTCCGCTCCTTCTCTGAAGCTGAGCATCGGTACCCCGCAATCGGCTGTTACCGCAAGTTATGGAAAGCCATTTGGGCATTGGCAATTGACCGCCTCTGAATACAGTGCCCAAGTAGGTGTGCCAACTGGACTCTGGATGGTCTACCATCTCAATGCTTTCGGCAACCGAATGTATGTAACGATGCTGCATTTCGGCCATTCGATGGTTGGACCTCAGCAGTCTGTCTCTGCTGCGGTTGATTCGTTGATGCTGATGCCGAACGGATATTGGACAGTCTTTCAAATACTGAACGATCAACCAGAGTTCGGCGCATTGTGCGTGACCAACTGCGATGTGATTCGTACGACCGACAGCGCTGGGAAGGTCGCGCTCCTGCTCAAGCCCGAAACTTCGAAGCCAGACGCGGCAATCATTTACTTCGAGGGGGATAGCGCTGGAAGAATCGATCGGAAGTCGGTCGCCTCTTTGCAAGGGGTACCACAATGGGTCTATGTATTTCGCTTGAGTGATTTCGACAGCCACCACGCCGATCTCAGGAAAGAAGTCATCGGAACATGGAGCCCTGAGATCAAGCCTCATCAGTAGATAGCGCCATCTTACGACCGCAGCCCCAACCGCAAATCCTTCATCAACAACATGAGATGCAGGTCGTTTTCGGGGCACGGCACGAAGTCGAAGCGCCGGTAGAATAGGGCTGCCTCAGCGTCGATGGCATGGACCAAGGCAGCGCGCGCTCCCACGATGTCCGCGGCCGCGGCAATGCGAACCAGCGCGTCCTTGAGCATGGCTTTCCCGACACCGGCTCCCTGTTCGGTTTTGTCCACCGCAAGCCTGGTCAGCACAATCACCGGAACCGGGTGATTCGCCAGTCCTTTTGCCACGCGCGCCGGCGCATCTTCCCGCCGTGTGCTTCCGGTTGCGATCGAGTAATAGGCGACCACGCGGTTGGCGCGGTGAACCACATAGGTGCGGGAGGTCTCGTTCTGCTGATTCGTCCAGGCAAAACGTTTCAACCAGTTGCTGAGCGAAGCATGAACTCCGCAGTCGAAGGAGCTGACGTCGTGGGTCCGTGCGAGGGGCTCGACCCGCGAGAGCGGCGCGGAATGCGGCTCAGGCTCGCTCAAGGATGGATGGCTCCCGCAACAGCTTCTCCAACTGGGGGAGGTGCCGGGCAGGCCGGTCTAGCGCCTCAATGAATGCCTGCCACTGCTCACCGGAGAGCACGAAATGCGTTTGGTCCGCCAGCGTGCGCTCGGCGCGCTCCGAGGCGCTCTCTAAAATGAATGCGCTGACGCTGACTCCGGCAAAAGCCGCCGCCCGGCTGATGGTGGAAACATCGCGCTCTGAGGCGCGCAGATGAAACCGGTGCTCTTTTCTCATCGCGACAGGCATATTCTTCTCCGTACACCCATTGTACGCCAATTCGAACATGAATCGCCAAAATAAACGCGGCTTCCGGCCCATGCAGGTTTACTCCGCTTCCTTGGCCGGTTCGGCCGTTTCCTTGGCCGGGTCGAGGGTGTGGAAGCCTTCGGCTTTGGCGGCTTCGAGAAGCTGCGGCGAGGCGGAGACGAAGATGATCTCGGTGTTCTGGAACATGTCGCGGGCGACCAGGGCGGCAGCCAGTTGCAAAGTGTCCGGCCAGCGCAGCGCGGTGCGGTCGAGGAGCTGGCGCGCGGCTTCAAGGACGGCCGGGTTCAGCGGCTCCTGGACCATGCGGGCGGCTTCAAGGCGGAGAATATCGAGCGCGGCCGTGGCGTCTTCCGCCGAGATGCCGCCTGCCCGTTCGCGGCGGCGGATGGCTGCATAGACCTCCAGCGGCGTGGAGGCGGAGATCAGTTTGCGGTTGTCCTCGACGGCCTCCATGAGGCGAATCAGGGCGTCGGTGCCCTGCTCCTGGACGAAGAGCTTGGCGAAGGCCGTGGACTCCAGGAAGTAGCAGCTCACAGGTTCCCCCGTTCCTCTTCAATGGCCTCGGCGATGGAGTCGCCATGGACCGCGACAGGATGGAAGCGCTGCGCCTCCTCGGGCATGCCGGCTTCGACGCGGTTGAGGCGGATGGTGGTGGTGGGATAGGCGGGGGTCTTGGGGTTGGCGATCTTGCTGGTGAGCACGACACCGCGCTGGATGGCCTCAGCCAGGACGGCCTGGCGCGACTCGGGGTGCTGATTCCAGCGGAAGGCCTTGCGGGGCAGGAAGGAATCGCGGAACCATTTGAGAGCGATAAAGGCGTGTCCGCCCCGCTCGGCCTCGGCCAGGGCGGCGCACAACTCTTTCACGCGGGCTTCCAGGTCGGCGGGAATCACGGCTTCCTGGCCGTCGCCCTCCTCGTCGTCGTCGGCATGATCGACAGCTGCTCGCGGCGCCCGGGTAGGACGCGGGGCAGCGTCGCCGTTGCCGATGCGCTCAAAGTAGATGCGCACCTCGTCCTCTTCCGGCGACCAGGTGTCAGCCGACGCGTTGCGGCGCTTGCTGCGGCCGTTTTCACCGCACAGCTCGACGATGGCCTGGTATCCGGGAGGCGCCAGGAAGTGCAGAGCGCGCGCCAGGCCGGGGTCAGAGGAAAACGCCAGTTCGTTCAGGGCTTCTTCGATAATCTCTTCTGCGTCGGGAATGTTCAGGTTGGTTAAATCTACGCTGCCCTGCGCAGCTTTTGTCGATTTCATTTTTTCTTCTCCGTATGCCGCGCCTCCCGCCTGCCTGCACCGCACGGTCGCCGGCGGCCTCATGGCCTTGTTCCGGAGTCCGGTTGCGCCGCGCACCGCGGGCGAAAGAGAGCAGCCCTAGTTCTAAATCCGCAACCTCAAAGGAGGATCGATTCCGGTTACCACCCCGGCTGCCACCCCAACCACGAAAGACCCGTCGTTGAGGACCCCGGTTGTCCAACAAAATAAAGTGGATACGGTTTTTTGCGATTCTCGAATATCTGCAAGGAGATGTTTGCAATTCAGTGACTCATTTTCAACTGGGAGCCATGTTTTCGCTTGTCTTTTCTACCCTACAGGGATTTGAGAAGCACTTTAGCTAAACCCTCGATTCAAGGCTATTCAACCCACAGTGTACCCGATAATCGAGGTCCGCGTGTTGCCAAACGGAAGATGTGTGCGCGCCGTCACGCCGGCGCAACCCCGATTCCGAAAAAGAGTTGCGCACCCGCGGCGCTATTATGCGGTGGTTGAGTCCGTACAATAGGAGATATGCGCCGTTGCTTGCTACTGCTGTTGCTGTGGTGTCTGGCTTCATCCGGACTGTGGGCCGATAGCCCGGCCTTCGACCTTTCCGGGCCCAAGGTGGACGTGCATGTAAAGCGCGGGGAAGTCACCCTGCCGATCGGCGAGGTTCCCAACCTTCTGCCCGGCGACCGGCTGTGGATTCATCCCGACCTGCCCGAGAGCCAGTCAACCCACTTTGTACTGATCGTCGCCTTCCTGCGTGGGGCCACCAATCCACCACCGCCGGAGTGGTTTACCCGCGTGGAGACCTGGAACCACGATGTTCGCGAAGAAGGTGTCTTTGTAACTGTTCCCGCGGAAGCGCAGCAGGCGCTGGTTTTTCTGGCGCCGGAGACGGGCGGCGATTTCAGCACCCTGCGCGCCGCCGTGCGCGGGCGGCCCGGCGCATTTGTGCGCGCCACCCAGGACCTGCAGGCCGCCAGTTGGGACCGTATGCGGCTGGAGGCCTACCTTGCCGAAGTCAAGGTCACCTCCCAGACCGATCCCAAGTTGCTGAAACAGCGGGCCGAGATGGCAGCCCGCAGCCTGGGCATCAAACTGGACAAGGAATGCTTCGACAAACCCAGCGACCAGCAGGCTCCGTGCCTGGTGGAGCACACCGATGGACTGGTGCTGGACGACGCCAATGCGCAATCGCTGGTGGTGCAGTTAGCCAACGGTTCCGCCGGCGATCTGATGAACCAGCTCAGCTATTCAACCTTGGCCGGGGGGGGCAATTTCAGCCCCTATGTCGGCGCCATCGTGGACACGGCGAGGATTCTCGCCTCGTTGCACACGGCGCATTTCCAATACATTCCCGCACTGGCTCTGCCGACCAAAGATACGCTGAATCTTCGCCTGAACGTGCCGCCTTCGTTCCGCGATCCCAAGTCGGTGGTGGTGGTTGCGCTGCCGCCGATAGGGCCGGCCAAGCCGCCACCGCTGCATCCGGTGAATCCGGCGGAGAGCTTTTGCGCGCAGAAGCCCGGCCTGGTGTTACCTGCCGAAGGAGCGCCGATGGTGTTTTCTACCCAGTTGGTCTACGACCTGATGCTGCACATCGAGGCCCGCGTCAATGGAAAAGGCTCTTCGATGGACCTGCCGGTGAAAGCCGATCCGGCCGAAGGCGGGCTGGTGTTGGCGCAACCAGTGCCCGCGCTGGGGGAGGGCGATTTGACCGGCGTGTTGCGCGGCAAGTGGGGCTTTGACGACTGGGAGGGTCCGCGATTCCACCTGCACGTTGCTCAGCCCGGCAAATGGATCGTGGCGGCCAGCGACCAGTCTGCCCTGGTGGTGGGCCGCGAAGACACGCTGCGCCTTGAAGACGAGAGTACGCTTTGCGTCGATCGGGTGGAAGAACAGGGCGCCGGCGGCAACCCCCTGAAGCTGACCTGGATGTCTCCCAAGCCGGATACGCTAGAGGTAGTTGTGCCCCTGAAAGACGCGGCTCCCGGACCGGTAACCCTGGAGATCTACCAGTATGGGTTGGCGAAGCCGGACAGGCTGCCCATGAAGGCCTATGCCGAGGCCGCATCGCTGGACCGGCTGACGCTGAGCGCAGGCGACGCAGTGGCGTTACTGCGAGGGACCCGTCTGGACGAAGTGGCAAAGGCCGAACTGGAGGGGTTGACGCTAACCCCGTCAGCGCTGAGCCGCGTCGAGGACTTCGACCAGTTGGCGATGAACGCCGATGGTCCCACGGCAAACCTGGACCCCGGAAAGCGCTACGTTGCCAACGTGCAGTTGGAGGACGGCCGCCAACTGAAGGTGCCCGTGACCGTGGAGCCGCCTCGCCCGCAGGTCGTGCTGTTGAACAAGGGCATGCAAGAGGAGGCGTCTGCGACCCCCTCGCCCATACGCTTGGGGAGTCTGGACGACCTGCCCATTGAGGGGCGGCTGGTGTTCTTTCTCAAGTCCCGCGTCCCGGTGAACTTTGCCCGCAATGAAAAGGTGGAGGTGGCTGCGGTGGATGGCAGCTTCCGAACCGTGCTGTCGCTGGCCGACGGCAGCCTGGTGCTCGAGGACGCGAAGATCGCAATCGGCATGGTGGACCCGCTGGCCCGCTTCGGCTCCTCGGCCTTTGGGCCGGTGCAGGTGCGCGTGATGTCGGCAGACGGGGTCACGGGCGACTGGCTGCCCCTGGGAACGCTGGTGCGGCTGCCTGGGTTCAAGGAGCTGCGCTGCCCGCGCGCCGTGACCAAGCCCTGCACGCTCACCGGGTCGAACCTGACCCTGGCCACCTCCATCGGGGCCACGCCGGAGTTCGACAACGCCACCGATGTGCCGCCGGACTTTACGGGAACCCAACTGAACGTGGCCCACCCGGCCAATGGCGTGCTTTATCTGAGGCTGCGCGACGACCCGGCGACGGTGCAGACGCTCACCCTGCCGGTGACGCCGGCAATCCAGCCGGGACCACCGGCGCCGGCGGCATCGGCACAACCCATTGCCGTCCCGGCCCTACCGGCGGCTGCCCCGCCCGCTGTACGGCCGGCTGCCCCGCCCGTTGTACCGCCGGCTGTACCGCCGGCTGCACAGCCAGAAAAAGCAGCGCCTAAAAGCGCTCCAAGTCCTGAAGCGCCGGTGAACCGATGAATTACTCCGTTCACGGCAAACAAACGTCCGCCCGCCGGAATGGGTAATGACCTCTGGCCGCTTATCGGGGCATATGCGCCAGAGCCCTAGCCTGAAATTGACCTGACTGGCCGTGGTTCGCGCTATGCTGATTCCATGTTCAGGCTGTGTGCTTCCCTTTCCCTGCTCACGTTGACCACGCTTGCGCCGCCATTTGCCGCCGCGCAAACCGCCGCTTCCCCGTGGACCTTCGCCGTCAGCGGCGACAGCCGCAACTGCGGCGATTTTGTCATGCCGGCCATCGCCGCCAAGGTGAAAGCTGAGAAGGACGTCTTCTACTGGCACCTCGGCGACTTCCGCTGGATCTCGTCGCCCGACCAGGATTTGCAGGCCATGCAGCCGGCTGGAAGCCAGCTCTCCAAATCCGATTATCTTGACCGCGCCTGGGACGACTTCCTGGAGCACCAGCTCGCTTCGTTCGGCTCCATCCCGGTGTTTCTGGGCCGCGGCAATCACGAAAATGCGAAGCCCATGACCCGCGAGGGCTACATCGCCAAGTTTTCCAGCTTTCTGAACCGTCCTGAGATTGAGGCCCAGCGCAAGGCCGACGGCGACAGCGGCAATGGTGTGCAGCCGTGGTACCACTGGACCCAAGGCGGCGTGGATTTCATCACCCTGGACAACGCCAGCCACGACGAGTTTTCCGACGCCCAACTGCGCTGGCTGCGCTCGGTGCTTGACCGCGATCTAGCTCCGAACTCAGGCATCCGCACCATCGTCGCGGGCATGCACGAGGCGCTGCCCCACTCCACCAGTTCCGATCACGGCATGGACGACTGGGACCTGGGGATCCGCACCGGCGAACTGGTTTACACCTGGCTCTACGACGCCCAGGCGGCCGGGAAGCATGTGTACATCCTTGCCAGCCACTCGCATTACTACTCGCCCAACATCTTCAACACTCCCTATTGGAAGCAGCACAGCAGCAATGTGGCGCCGGGCATCATCATCGGCAGCGCAGGAGCCCACCGCTACCAGCTTCCCAAGGATGCCGACAAGGCGTCCAGGACCAACATCTACGGCTACCTGCAGGCGACCGTGCACGGCGATGGCACCATCGACTTCGCGCTGCACGAGCTGAGCGAAGACGACCTGATCGAGTCCAAATGGCCCAATGCGCCGCCAGACGCGATTCATGAGTGCTTTATTCACAACTCCGACGAATCGGGGAAGTGAATCAGGGACATGGGTCCGGCCGGATCTCGGCGGGAATCGGCCAGCTTTCGCGCTTTTCCTTCGCAATGGAAGTGGATACCCGGCACGATCAGAAAATGCGGACGCGAATGCCGGAACTGACGCCGATGGAAGAAAAGGCCGGTGTTGTGCCATAGGCAGCTTGCGGCCAGAATTGGTACTCAAAGTCGGCCAGCCGGAGATGAATGCGGCGATTGAGGCGGAAGTCCACCCCGCCCCCCGGCGCAATCACCAACGAGTCAGCCTGACCAAGGCTAAATGCCAGATTGGCTTGGCCGAACCCCACAAGACCCTTGGCATAGGGTTGGAATCTCCGATAATCCCTGAAATAACGGACTCCGCCCAGATAGGTCGCGGCATTGATATCGTTTGTCTGGTGAAACTCCAGCCAGCGCGCCTCCGCTTCGATGCCGAGCAGCCTGTAATGGTTCCCGCCGCGGCTTCAGGGAGCGCGGAGGAAGGCTTCGGACACTCCCGCTCAACTACGCCTGAAGAGGACCGTCCCCGTTCCCTGTCAGGAAGATGCAACGACTGAGCCAAATCGCTCAGACTATTGACTTGCGCGGTGCGATGCTGAGCTGGTATGCGGTGATTGTTCACTCTGGACAGGAGTGAAGATCCTTCCCCAGCACGTGCAATGCGTGCAATGAACCGAAGCCGGAAACGCATTCAGGAAGAGGCAGCCCAAATGGATGGAGGAACGAGGAAGCCTTTTGATACTGCCCGTTTTCTTGCGAGTCAAGGAAAAGGGCGCAAGATCGTACATTTCAAGGCGAAGGAAGTCTTCTTCCACCAAGGCGGCCCAGCCGACTCAGTGTTTTATCTCCAGAGTGGCCGGGCAAAGCTGACCGTGGTGTCCAAGAAGGGCAAAGAAGCTACCGTTACGCTGCTCTCCGCCGGAGACTTTGTCGGCGAGGAGTCGATCATCGATGTGGGCGCGCTTCGGACGGCCACAGCGTCGGCCATAGCCGCCTGCGCGACGCTCAAGATCGGGCGGGAGCAGATGCTCCGCGTTCTGCACGAGGAGCATGTATTCTCAGCCTTTTTCCTGAACTTCATGCTGCTCCGGGGCATGAGAACCCAGGCGGATCTCATCGATCAGCTCTTCAACTCCAGCGAAAGGCGTTTGGCGCGGATACTCTTGCTGATGGCGGACTTTGGCAAGCCGGGCGAGCCGGAGACGCTGATCCCGGCGGTCACGCAGGAGACGCTTGCCGAGATGATCGGCACCACCCGTTCCCGCGTCAGTTTCTTCATGAATCGGTTCAGAAAGCTCGGCTTCATCGAGTACAACGGCCGCATTCGGGTGAACAAGTCGCTGCTCAATGTGGTTCTGCACGATCAACTCCCGGAACAGAATGCATCCAGGCCCACACTCCTCGATCGTCCGCCCAGCCCGGCACGAGACGCCAAGCGGGCAAGGCTGGTGTGAGCGGCTGAAAACCGCGCTGAATGATTCGCACACAGAGCCGTGAACAAGCCGGCGCGATTTGCCCGATAAGGAGATCCTATGTCGTTCGGAATCTACGCCGCCGGTTTCGCAATCCTCATCGGCGGGCTGATTTACGCCGCGCACCTGATGCATATCCCCACACAATGGATTGCCGCGGGCGCGGTTGTACTCTTCGGCGTCGGAATTCTGTCGGGTGTAAAAGCCACGCGCCAGAGAGATTCTGCAAAATAAGGGAAGATGAATATCGTCTTAGCTCCGGCATCCCTCTAAAACCGGCGGACACGTCGTGATTCGGGAGTATTGCTGAATACAATAAATTCCGCCACTCAGTGCAACGATATGCTGCCCCCAGTTCATTGGAATGCTGCCACTGAGTTCAACGCAATTCTGTCACCCGGAGCACCGTGGCATCCAAAGTACAACCCCCACCGAAGCCTGCGCGAGGCAGATAACCAAATAGCGACTGCCGGATAGCCGGTCACTGGCCAGGAACGGGCAAACGGATCTGCGCGTGAACATAGGCTCGGTGCAGCATCAGGAGCGCCGCTGTTTCTGTTTTGTGAAGGGCGCCGTGGGCGACGAGCGCACTTTGACGCGGCGCGAAGAGGTGGAGCCGGCAGTGCGCCACTGCGAGGGAGGCCGGTAGATGCATGGTGTGCTCATGTGGGTGGTGTACGGCCATCCGCGGGACTTCCCGGAGCATTTCGCGGCGCGGGTCTTCCTCTTCGAATCAGATGGCGGCGAATATCGGCAAGTGAGCTTTATCGGGCAGACAAGGGGAACGGGCTGCTGTACCGTAAGTCAGGGCAAGAAAGGAAATACATGAGCGATGAAATTGTTGAAAGAGATGAAATTGTTGAAGGAACTCCCAGAACGTATTCCGGCGCACTGTTGGCGGCGATCGCAGTGGCGATACTTCTGGGGCTGGGCGGGATTATCTGGAGCTACACGCTGAGCAACAAACTGGCTACTCAGCAGCGGGCTTTGGCGGATGCCACAGCGCAGAACACCAAGCTGGCTGCAGCACAGCAGGATACCGATGCGCGGCTGAATGTGGCCACGGACCAGTTGAAGGCCTCGCTTGGCCTGACGCAGAAGCAACTGGATACGCGCTCGGCGGCGCTGCAGGTCCGCGAGGTTCGCGGGGAGCAGACGACAGCACGGCTGGCAACCGCGCAACAGCAGACGCAGGGGCAGGTGACCGCAGTGCAGACGGATGTCGGCGGCGTGAAGACCGATGTGGCCAAGACGCAGAGCGACCTGGCCGACACCAACACCCAGATGACGTCAATGAAGGGCGATCTGAATGGACACAGCTCCTTGATTGCGCGTAATGGCGCCGAGCTGGAGATTCTGAAGCACAAGGGCGACCGGAACTACTACCAGTTCACGCTGGTGAAGGGTGTGAAGCAGCAGGTGGGGACAGTGAGCCTGGAACTAAAGAGAGCAGACTCGAAGAGGAGCAAGTACACCATCGCCGTCTATTCCGACGACAAGCAGTACGAGAAGAAAGACAAGAGCCTGAACGAGCCGCTTCAGTTCTACAGCGGCAAGGAACCCATGTTGTTTGAGATCGTGGTCAACAACGTGAGCGCAAAGAACACAGTGACAGGGTATCTGTCATCTCCGAAGGGTGCGCCGGAACCAGCGGTAATTGCCGGGCGATAGGGCGCCAACTGCAGACACGTCCTTGATTCCAGATTGAGAATAGATGGTATAGAGCTTCTCAACGCCTGCAAGAAGGACGTGTCACGTTTTCGGGTATCTGTACGATGAGCCGCCGCATTGCGAACTCATGAAAAAACATCACTCCAATTGCGCTCGCCTCCCTGGTCGCGAACCTGAATATGCTCCATCCCGCAAAAAAAGGCGCGTTTTGCCTGTGGCACTGTGGAGCTATCTCTAACCAACGCAGAATCAATAGGTTATCCAGGCGAACTGCACAGGAACACAGATTGCATAAAACTGTAGCGCTGTGGAGTCACACTTAACCAAAGCAGAATCAATGGGTTATGCCGCCCGACTTCACGGGAACGCAGGATGCGTGGATCTGTAAATGTTTGGCGGTTGCCTCCGGCGTTCGAAGCTCCGTTTGCCGGAACAGGATTGATATTCATTTGAGGGAATTGCCGCAATCCGGCCGCCAGCTTGTGCGTTCGAGTCGCCGCCGGCTCATCATCAATACTCGACCTTGCCGGCCGACGCCATCCAGGCGGCAAAGCTGGCCCAGGCTTCGTCGCCGAGCAACTGCGTGGCCGGGAGCGCGCGCGCGGACGGGTCTTTGCGAAACTCTTCGAAAAGAAAGGCGTCGTCGAAGCCGGCGCGGGCGGCATCTTCGGAGCTGGAGCCGTAGTAGATGGCGTCGAGCCGGGCCCAGTAGCAAGCCGCCAGGCACATGGGGCAGGGCTGGCAACTGGTGTAGAGCTGGCAGCCGGCCAGGCTGAATGTGCCCAGTGCCTTGCACGCTTGGCGGATGGCGTTCACCTCGGCGTGAGCCGTGGGATCGTGGCAGGTGGTCACGGTGTTCGCCCCCTCGGCGACGATCCAGCCCTGGCGCGCGATGACCGCGGCAAACGGGCCGCCCCCGCCGGTAGCGACGTTCCGGGTAGCCAGCCCGATGGCGCGGCGCAGGAACTCGGGATTGGGCAGGGTGGGAATCGTCAACTTGGTCACCGCCTCCCTGAGGCGAGAAATCAATCACAGTATGGCACAGGGATTCGTACCCATCGGCGCGCCGCAAGGGGACATCGGGGCCGTGATCGAGAGGCAGGGCCTAATCAAGCCGCGGCAGATCGCCGGGCTGGTCGATGTCCACTTCGCCGCCGGAGAAGGGCAGCGCGATCAACGGGCAAGGCGGCTGAACCAGCAACGTACGCGCGCCTTTGTCGCCGCGGAGCGCAAGGAGCCCTGGAAAGACCAGGCGAGGAAATACAGCGGGAACGCCAAGTACGCATGCATAGGCTGAAGCCACGATGGAAGGCTCAGTTTGCGTGGCGAAGGTCTCAATCAATGCGCGCAGGTGCGCGGCGGTGAGATGAGGCTGGTCGCAGCCCAGGACCAGCGCGCCTGGCGCACCGGGTTCAACTGCATCCAGCGCAGCGAGTCCTGCATGGATGGAAGTGGCGATTCCGTCCTCCCAGCGATCATTGATCACGGGAATCGCATGGTTCAAGGCGATGGAAGCGCGAATGATCTCGCGATGGGCGCCGAGTACGGCGAGCACGGGAGCGGCGCCGGCCTCGTCGGCCAGCCGGATCGCGCGCTCGAGCAGTGTTTCTCCGCCGAGCACGAGCAACTGTTTGGGCTGACCGAGGCGGCGGCTGGCTCCGGCGGCAAGAACGATGGCGGCGACAGAGGATTTCACGGCCGCCCTTCAGCGTCCGATTGCAATACGATCGGCAGCGGATGATGCGCGGTTTGCGTAACGCCTGTCGGCGGCGGCAGAAAAGCTCGAAGCATGGCCTCATGCTAACTTGGCCGGCCCTCAGAGCCAAGGAAGAATGCCTCCAGCGCGTGCTAAATTGAGATGCACATGCGGCCGTGGGCGCAAGTGCATTGCCGCGCAACGCACTGGCGGAGGTTCAGATGGCCGCGCGGGTGGGGGAATCATGACGGAACACATGCTCTCCGCCGAACCAACGCACTCCGTGTGGGACCGCTCGCTCCCGCCCCGGTTGCGTATCGAGCCGGGCGACACTGTCGCGTTCGAGTGCGCTGACGCCAGTGGCGGCCAGGTGCGGCCGGGCATGACGACCGGGGAGTTGCTGGCCATCGACCGCACACGCATCCACGCGCTCACCGGCCCGGTCTGGGTCGAGGGGGCGGAGCCAGGCGATGTGTTGCAGATCGAGGTGCTGGCCACTCGCCACGGCGGTTGGGGATGGTCCAGCGTAATCGAGGGTCTGGGTTTCCTGAAGAATCGTTTCCACGAGCCCTATCTCTTTCATTGGCAGCTCGACGGCGAATCCACCAGCTCGCTTGCTCCCGCGGTGGTGCCGGTGCGGCCGTTTCTGGGGGTCATGGGCGTGGCGCGCGCCAGCGACGGCGCCTTCCGCACTCGCCCGCCGGGCCCCTTCGGCGGCAATCTCGATGTGCGCGAACTGTGCGCCGGCTCGCGGCTCTACCTGCCGGTGTTCAACCACGGCGCGCTCTTCAGTTGCGGCGACGGCCACGCGGCGCAGGGCGATGGCGAGGTGTGCATCAATGGCATCGAGTGCCCGCTGGATGTGACGTTGCGCTTTCATCTGCACAAAAAACAGCCGCTTGCGGGATCGATCGTCGAAGCCAGCGAAGTTGTCGCGCCGGACTCTTCTGCCGACGCCTGGGTGGTGGTGGAGACGGGAACGGACCTGGCCGATGCCGCACGCACCGCCACCGGCCGCATGATCGACCTGCTCGTCAGCCGCTGGGGTTTCAGCGAAATCCACGCGTATATTCTGTGCAGCGTGGCTCTCAAGCTGCGCCTCAGCCAGGTGGTCAACGAGCCCGTTTCCACCGTGAGCGCCGCGCTGAGCAAGCAAATCCTTCCCGATCGGGAGCTGTTCCCAGGCCAATGAGGGTCAACGGCCCTGAAGTTGTGGCCGAACTCAGCACTGTCTATCCGCGCTATGGAGAGGCACAGGTCGGCAACGATGCCGATACGCTTGTTTCAACTGCCGTGAGTGAGGCGTTGGCGACGATTGCCGCAGACAACTCGTGCTGATGCTCCCACTGACTATCGCAGATCCTTGAAGTCTGAGCGACAATGGAAGAATGACCGATCTGGAACGGATTCTGCCCCTGTGGCGCGAACTGGAAGCCGCCGAAGCGGACTACGTTCTTGCCACGGTCGTAGCGGTCCAGGGTTCCAGCTATCGCAAGCCCGGCGCGTGCATGCTGCTCACTGCAGGCGGCCTGCGCGCTGGCACGGTGAGCGGCGGTTGCCTGGAGGCCCAGGTGGCCAGCCGCGCCTGGTGGCTGACCGCCAATGGACCATCCGTCCAGCGCTACTCCACTGCCGAAGAGGACGGCGACCGGCCCTATGGCTCCGGCTGCGGGGGCGTGGTCTTCCTGCTTCTGGAGCGCCGCACGACCGCTGGGTCGCTGCTGACCGCGCTGGAACGAGCCTTCGATGGACGCATTCCACTGGCTGTGGCAACCATTTTGGAGGGTCCGCACCTCGGCCGCCGCGCATTCGCCGGCCTGGAGCGGGACACCTCGCAACAACGCCGGCCCAACGCCGAGCCAGGCCAGATCGGCGACGATTCACTTCAAGACCTCGCCCGAGTGGCGCTGTCAAGCCGCAAGTCGATGGAGAAAGGGATTTCAATTCAGGGAACCGAAACCCGCGCCTGGGCTGATTACCGTCCCGCTCGTCCCGGCCTGTGGATCTTCGGCGCCGGCGACGATGCTCAGCCGCTTCTTCGCATGGCGAAGGAGTTGGGCTGGTTTGTTTCGGTTGCCGACGGCCGCTCTCAACTCGCCACCCGCGAACGCTTCCCCCTGGCCGATGAACTCCGCATCCTGCCCATCAAAGAGTTGCCGGGCGGCCAACCCGATGGATCGCCAACGGCACTCGGCAATCTTTATCCCGAAGACGCCGCAGTGGTCATGACCCACAGCTTCGAGCAGGATGCGCGGATTCTTGCCTCGCTGCTGGCGCTCGACGCTCCGCCGGGCTACATTGGCGTGCTCGGCCCACAGCGCCGTACCCGCGAACTGCTCGTCGAAGCCGCCCGCCTGCTCAATCTGCCCGCAAGCGCAACCGATGCCCAAACAGAGCGCCGGCTGGCTCAACTCCATGCCCCCACAGGCCTGGACCTGGGCGCGGAATCGCCCGAAACCATTGCTCTTTCAGTGCTGGCCGAGATCCAGAAGTCGCGCACCGCAACCACCGCACTGCCTCTGCGCGAGGTGCGCGCCGCCGCGCTGACAATGAACGGGTAATCGCGTTAAACAGACTCCAGCGCCCGGATCTTGTCGGCAACTTCGACGGCCAGGGTTTCAAATTCGGAATGGAACAGCCTGCGCTCCCTGACTGGCATCTCGTTCTGCAGATCGGGGTACGGTGTGACCTCGCACCCTGGGAACGCGGAAAAGCCCACGGCGTCAGCCAATCTGCAACTTACCTTGATCAATTCAGCCATGCTCCAGGCGCCATCCTGCCGCCTGGGAGAATGATGCTCGGAGACAATGGCTTCGAATTCGGACGGCATCTTCCAATCGGCAATGAGCTGCCGTCCCGCATCGCAATGATCGCATCCGAACAACTTTTGCTCTCTCAGAAGGATGCTGGCGCCGGATCCTGCGTGATTACGCAATAGAGCGGCGTACTCTTGCGGCCGGATGACGGCCAGCGCCAACCGTCCGATATCGTGCAGCATGCCCGAGGTGTACGCAGTGTCTTTGTCCATGAACCCTGCTGAGGCAAGCTGTTCCGCGATCATGGCACACGCCAGGTTGTGACGCCATGCGTTCCGGATCACTGGATGACTAAGCTTGTTGCCGAGGTAGGATCGGACTCCAACAGTCAGACACATCCCTTGCAATTGATTGGCGCCAAGTACGGCGATTGCCTGCAGGATGGTGCAAGCGGGAAATCGAGGGGCGTACACAACGGAATTGGCGATGGTGAGGACCTCGCTGGCGAATGCCGCATCGGACGAGATCAGCTCACTCAGCTGGTGCAGCTGCACATTCTCATTGTTGGTCAGCGTCAGTACCCGGATCGCGACTTGAGGAAACGGGGGAAGGCGCAAATGTGCCCAGGACGGACTGACCACCTGGTCTCTCTCCATTTCAATCTCCACGGTCAAGGTCTCCGTCCAACGACTTAATGGTCTTTATGCGGTGCCGGTTCCTCTCGGCAGGATCGGCGGCGCGACATGGATCGCCGTCGCACCCCGCCAACAACTATGTCGGCAGGCAAGCGGTTCTCCTACAGGAGATATCTCTTGAAGTGCAGGGAGCGCTCTAATCCGGTCGGAATCAAACACAAAGCACGATCAAAATGGGCAATCGATACTCTGAGCGCGGCGCCGCAAGCGGCATACGTTCCAAAACGGCTCTCCAATGCTTGTAGACCGGAACCACCGCTTCAAGGCGCTCCACGCTCATTTCGCTTTCCAGGTCTTCCCATCCGTGCTCACCCAGATGAGGTCGCTATCGGTCACGATTTCAAAGACCGCCGCCGGCAGGGGTGGCGCAACGGCGGCGCCGGCGCTCAATCCATTGGACTCATGTTCCGCGCCTGCGCTGGCGAGTGCCGAGGCGCCCGCTGCATTGGCGTTCAAATCTCGTTGGACACGCACTTCTACAGCTCGGCCACTCCATTGCCGGGCAACAGATTCCCAGTGTCTTCCTGAGTCTTCACTAAGAAACAGCGCACCTGCCATGTCGATTGCCAGCGTGCGATGCTGCGCCGTGACTGTCGAGAGAGCCGTCAGGCCACTTGGAAGCACGGTAGTCTTCGCTTTGCGGGCCGCAATTACCCCGGGCCTCTGCTGTTGTGCCGCAAGTTCAGAGTTGCTCCCTGGCGCAAGTTCAATTTGAGACTGCGCAACGGAAGCCTTAGCCGGCGTGGTCCGGCTGGTCTGTAAGCGCTCTGCCATGCTATCCATTCGTGCCTGGGTCGTCTTGGCAGCCGTGGCGTTGCTCGAAAGCGCGCCGGCGACGGGTTGCGGTTGCAGCGCTGCGAATGCCGGCCCTGGTTTGAGTTGAACTGCGGCAACTCGTTGCCCCGGCGCACTTGGAGGCAACGCGGCTCCATGGAGTTCAGCGTTCGACATCTCGAATGCACCAGCCTGGCCCGGCGGCGCGTTCGATAGAATCGCATCTGGAGCAGGTGATGCGAAGGTGGCGCGGGCCGGTGCGGAGCGCACTTTCCGTTCCGACGACTTCGCGGCGCCGGCGGAAACCGTGGCAGTTCCTGAGCCTGCCCGCTCTTGCGGCGAAGGTGCGGCGACCGTCCCCACGTTTTGCGGGGCGGCTGGAGGAGCAACCCTGGCCAATTCCGGCGCCGGCCCCGCGTGCCGCAAGTGAACGAAAACCGCCAGAGCGAGAATCGAGGCGAGCGCTGCCGCCGGGACCCATGCCCAACGCCAGCCCCTGAGCCAGGACCCAGTTCGAATCGTAGAAGAATCCGTTGAAACGTCTGTGTTTGCCGCCGGCTCCAGGGCGGAAACTGCCTGCTGTGCGACAAAAATCACCTGCCGGCAGCGGCTGCACCCGGCAAGATGGGCAAGAATCTGCCCGTGCTCCCGCTCCGGAAGAGCCTGCTCAACGAAGGCGTTGAGGCTTTCCGCGTCGGGATGAAGGTCGAGTTGGGAGGTCGGATTCATCTTGCAGCCTTCTCTTGGAACGTATTCGATGAAGAATTTTGCAGCAGTTTCTTCAGATTCAGATCCAGATCGCGCGGGTCGGCTCCAAGCGCCTCTGCGGCGGCGCGCCTGCTGAGGCCAAAACCCTGGAGATTCTTGAGAACCTGCTTTCTGAGGTCGTCGATGATGCGCCGCAGCTTGCGGCTAACTGTGGCTTCATGCACGGCCAGCACCTGGGCGATCTCGAGCAGCGTTCGCCCGTCAAGATAGTAGGCCGCCAGGAGAAAACGCTCCTCCAGTTGCCGCCGTTGGAGAGCCTCTTCAATCGCTTTGCTCAGCAGCGTCAGTTCGCCCGTGGGCTTTATTGGCTCCGGGCCCGGAGCGGGTGCGTCATACTCTTCCAGCGGCTGCTCACGATGGCTGCGCCGGTGATGGTCCACATGGCGCTGGGCAAGCGTGGTTCTAAGCCAGCCAATCAGCGATCCCCTTCCCCGGTAAGACTCCAACGGGCAGCGTCTCTCGCCATCGCGCATCGTCAGACCGTAGAGTTCCGCATAGAGTTGGCCCGCCAGGTCGCGGCCGAGTGTGTCGCTGCCGGTAATCGCGATGGCGGCGCGGACCAGCGGCTGTTGATACACGGAAAGGAAGTGCTTCCATGCTCCCTCGTGTCCGTTTGCACAGGCCCGCGCCAGCACCAGGTCGGCGAGCCTGAGGCTGCGGAAGAAGCCGGCCTGTTGCTGGCGTGAAGCTGTCGCTCCCTGGGGCTGCCCATAGTTCTGCGCCGTTCCCACGCGCTCCAGGATCTGGCAGAACTCCTCCCGATCGAGGCCGTAGGCGGCCGCGTCGCACTCGCGCCGGAACTCCTCCAGCAAGCCGCCATGGATCGGGCCCGGCAGGGTGGAGATGCCTGCCACAGCGCTGTTTTCCACGGATTGGGAGGGCGTGATCCCCACGCCCTGAAGATACGCCAAGAAATTTCCGCAAGAAACCGGCAGGCCGGCGTTCCTGAGTCAAAGGCCGGCGAGGCTTCAGCCGGCGAAGGAGGGTCATGAATCATCTGGGCAGGTTGGGGCTGGCGGGAGCGATGTTGTTTGTGCTCGCGGCGTGTGAGCAGCAAAGCGGAGTCAAGGCGGCCGGCGGGCCACTGGAAGCCGGCAATGATCCATACCGGGTGCTTGCCCCCATTGAGAGCGGCAATCTTCTGCTGTTTCCCGTCGTCCGGGCCGGCAGCAAGTCCCCCGGCGCAACGCCGTTCATCACCCTGGACGAGGGAATCAAGAACGGAGAGGTTGAAGTGACCGAAGCAGGCCGGGTGCGTGGACTGGTCCGGCCCAGGGGCGGCGAGCCGGTCTTTCCTGTGGACCGTTCTCGTGGAGACGAGGTCAACACGCTGGTCCTCGTCAATCACTCCAGGCAGCCGCTTCTGTTGCTGGCAGGCGAGATCGTCACCGGAGGCAAGCAGGACCGGGTGATTGCCAAGGACCGCATCGTGCCTGCCGGCGGCGAGCCCATCGACCTGTCGGTCTTCTGCATTGAGCCGGGCCGCTGGACGGAGAGTTCGGCCACCTTCGGCGCCGCGGCAAAGGCGTCCGCCGGCAGCTTCATGGTCCAACCCACCGTGCGCCAGCAGGCCATGGTGGCGAAGGACCAGCAACAGGTTTGGAATTCGGTACATGGAGCCATCTCGCAGATGGAGATCGCGGCTGCTCCTTCGGCCAACGCGGGGCTGGACGCAGGATCGGGCGGCCCGTATCCACGCTCTATCGGCACAACCAGCTACGCCAAGGCCATGCAAGACAGCACGGTCAGCGCCAAGGTCGATGAGGCGGCAGCCCCGGTGATGAAGTCCCGGGATCAGGTGCTTGCCCAGCTTCGCCAGGAACACGCCATTGGCGTGGTGGTGGCCGTGCGTGGCGAGATCGTGTGGGCCGACCTCTTTGCCGACACGGAGCTGCTCTCCCGCTATTGGACCAAGCTGGTCCGTTCCTATGCGGCCGAGAGCCTCACCGCGGGCGAGACCCAGCCCGCGCCGGCCGTGGCCGATGCGCAGCGGTTTCTCGATGCGCCCTCGGGTGGGACCGAAACCAGCGAAGGCGAAGTAGGCGTCTACCGTTATCGCGAACTCAAGTCCGGCGGCGCTGAAACCTTTGTGCTGGAATCGTTGTTGCCCGGAACCGGTTACGACGTCCACATCAGCAAACTCAAGCTGAGGACTCAAGAGCGCCGCATCAAGTCCCTCCAGATCTACCGCTGATTGCCGGCAGGTTTCTGCCTGGAGAGCTTTTTCAATGAGCGACAGCCGAGAGCCCCAAGGTCTTTCGCCGCGGCGAACCGCAGCGGGAGGCCTGGGTTTCTCCCGCTCTCTCCACAAGACTCGCCCTACGGAGCGCCGTCCCGTCTTACGCTCACTGCCCTGTGCGCCATGCGGGGAACCGCGATCAGAGTGATGGCAAACAGGAAGATGGAAGCGGCAATGAACACCAGGTGCCCGAGGCGCAGGTCTTCAAACAGCAGCTTGGCCGCAACCAACCCCAGCGTGGCGTAGGCAATGCGCGTCAGCTCGACCCGGCGCCAGCGGTAACCGGCAAAGGCCAGCGCAAGGGCCACCGCGCAGAGGATCAGCGTGCGAATGAAGGCCACGTGATGGGCCTCGGGAGCCCTGCGCAGCGCGGCGAGCCAAAGCAGGCCTTGCACCAGCAGCGCCGCCAAGGCGCAAACCGTCAAAGCCGCCGGGACCAGGTGAAGAAACTGCTGCCTCCAGCTCTCTTGAGGGCAAGGCTTTCCGGCTGCATAACAAACAAGCGCGCACACTGAAACAAACCAGACGCTCCCCGCAACCCTGACGGGCATGATCCCGGCCAAGGCATGGAAGGCATAGTCAAGGAGGCCGGATGCAACCACTGCCGCCGCCAGATACACCAGGCCGTGGAACTGCAGAGTCAGGCGGCCCAGCCGGACGCCCATAACGGTGGCATCAATCGCAGCCACGCCCAGGCAGGCCGCCAGCCAGAACGGCGGCAGGCACAACACGCTTCCAGCCAGGAACAAACCCGCGGCCCAAGCGGCAAAAACATGGTAATTGCGGCCCTCGACGGCGCCGTCGAAGAGGACAAAGACCGCCGCATAACACGCAGCCGACAGCAGCAGGCACACCACGCCCCAACCGATGGCGCCGAATTGCGGCTCGAAGTAGAGCACGCTGGAGGCGGCCAGGAGAAAGGCGATCAGCGCCTGCACGGTTTCGAAGATGGTGATCTTGTACCCCAGCAGCGTGGTTCGGACGGAGACACTTGCCGCATAAATCAGGAACAGCAGGCAGCCGGGCAGGAGCAATCCTGCCGTGCCGATCGCCGGGTAATCCGTGCGCGTGCTTGGCGGGCTCGAGTAAATAAAGATCAAGGCCCAAACGGCCAGGTCGGCTGCGGCGGCCACCAGCGGCCTTATGCTCAGTTGGCGATTGCGCGTCGCCGCGTACTCACAGATGAGGACCATGAGCAGGAGCGACGCGATGAAGGGAACCAGCCGGTGTGTGGCGATCGACAGCGCCAGGGCCGCCACAGCCGCGGTCAGATTGGCCACCCAGAAGACCGGCGTCCGATCCCGCTTCCATGCCAGCGTTGTGGCCGCAATCACAAATGCGCCCAGCAAGCCCGCGGTCACCGGCACCGGCAATACCTTGAAGCGCAGCGTAAGTTCCCAGAGCAGTGGGGCAAGGATCAAGGCCGACGTGCAGGCATAGATCGTGCTTGCCAGCCACTCCCCGGCTTTCACCCTTGCGGCCCACACCAGCCACATCATCGCGTAGGCAATGGCGATGGCCGCAATCACCAGCCTGGGCAGCGAACTGGACTCGGCCACCGCGCGCAGCACGTAAGCGCCGGCAATGCCCAGCATGGCCTTGCCGAGCACGGAGAACACGCCGCCGGCCGGCGCAAAGGAGAGCCCTTCGCCGGCTTCGGCCACCGGGGTCGCTGCCAACTGCTGGGAAGCCGGCGCCGTGGACACCAGGTTGGGGTGTTCGAGGGCATGGACACGCCGCTCCAGCGTCTCCAGGCGTGCCGTGAGCCGTTCGAGTGCGTCGGGAAGATCGTCCATAAGCTCCACCCGATGAAAAAGGAGACCTGACGCGTTCTAGTCGGCCGCGGCGGGTGCGGGCGCACTCTTTTCAGGCCACGGCGGCAGCAGCTTTACCAGCACCCACAGGAAGAGCAGCGGCAGGAGGGTCAGGAAAATCGCCACAATCAGTCCTTCCTTGGTTGCCAGGGCCATCTTGTAGGTGGTGTAGCCGAGAAAACTCTTGGAGAACAACTGCCCGCCGATCACCACATTCCAGCGCATGGCAAGAACGCCGATCAGGGCCAGGCATCCGGAGATGACATACATGTACTTGCGGGCGATCTCCGGCAGCTTCACCACCTGCGTCAGGAACAGCAGAACCAGCGGCGTGATGGTGCCCAGGCAAATCTGGAGGACGATCTGGGAGAAGTAGAGCTTGGTGTGGACCATGAAATTCAGGCTGTTGAACGATTCGTTGGCCTCGTAGATGCGATGCACCAGGTCCAGCATCTCCAGGCTGAAGTCGATGATGTAGATATAGAACATGTACATCGCAATGGTGTCCACGCAGCGCATGTCGATGGCCTGCTTGCGCAGCTTGTTGATCCCCATGTAGAGCAGCATGACCCCGGCAATTCCCGAGACCATCGCCGAGAAGATGAAGACCACCGGCATCAGCGGCGACGACCACCAGGGATTGGCCTTGATGGAGCCGAAGATGAAGCCGACGTAGCCGTGCAGCAGGAAGGCGGAGGGAATGCCGATCAAAGTGACGATCCAGCCCACCCGCTCGTCGATGGCCAGCGAGCGCGGGCTGATGTTGGTCGAGCCGAGCGTCATTACCTTGTAGATCAATCGCAGCAGGCCCGTGCTCGACTGCGAAAGCAGCACGATCTCGCGCCGGTAGTCGAGCCATATCTCGAAGACCAGCACCGCCATCAGGTACCACATATACACATAGCCGAACATGGCCATCGCAGAGGTGCTGTGCGGGGTGAAGTACATCTCCGGCGAGCGGAACGGGTGGCCCAGGTGCAAGACCAGCGGCAGGGGCGCAACCAGCAGGAAGGCCAAAGCCGTCAGCAGCGCCAGCCGGTAGGTGGGCTTCACCGCCTCGACACGGAAGACGCGCTCCAGCGACGCCAGAATGAACGCGCCCGCCACCAGCCCCGTGATATAGGGATACAAAACGATCAGCACACTCCAATAGAGTGTGATTTCGTTGGGATACATGTAGCCTTCAACACCGTTCATAACCCCTCATTCAATTAGCTTCTAGCTGCTAGCTTCTAGCCTCTAGCTTCTTTCCTTCAGCTTCCGGCCCCTGCGTGCGAAGGCTTGAAAGTTCAACCTCGCCAGGAACTAGCTAACAGCTAGAAGCTGGTAGCTAGAAGCTGTATTTACCGCACCGAGCCGTCCAGGTCGTTGTAGAAGAGCTTCGCGCCGGTGGCCATCTGCGGCTTCAGCACTTGCACGCTGTGCGTCTTCAGGAACTCGTGGATCGGGTCTTTTGGATCCTTCAGATCGACCAGTTGACGCGCACCGGTCGGGCAGGCCTCGCAGCAGGCGGTCGTCAGCCCCTTGGTAATCCGGTGGTAGCAGAGCGTGCACTTGTCCGCCACCTCCTTGGTGGGATGAATGTAGCGGCAGCCATAAGGGCAGGCCTGCACGCAATAGGCGCAGCCCAGGCAGTATGTCTGGTCCACCAGCACCACGCCGTCCGGGCTGATGAAGGTCGCGCCCACCGGGCAGACCTGCGTGCAGGGCGAATCCGCGCAGTGGTTGCACATCTTAGGAACGAAGAAGTACTTCCCGCTTTCATCGGTGGCCACCGGGAATCCTTCCTTGCCGCCGTCTGGCGAGATGACTTCGGGGACGATCAAGGGGTTGGCCGTAACTTCCCCGGATTCGGTCATCGGCCAGTCCGACCTGTGGTAGCGTTCCACCCAGGTGCGGAAGTGTCCGTCCGGCACGTCGTTTTCGGTCTGGCAGGCCCGCACGCAGTTGCCGCAGCCGATGCACTTGGGAATGTCAATCAACATACCCCACCAGTGATCGGACATTTTGTAGTTGGACGAGGCCTCCGGAGTACCAGCAAGTACGGCCTCCCACGCAACCGCCGCGGCCGGCAACAGAATCAGCATTTGACGCCGTGTAATATTCATTTCGCACCTCCCGCATCGATCGCTGGATTATGCGGCTGATGGCAGGTCTCGCAGGGTACCCCGTTCGAGTGATCCGCCGGCGCAACCTGCGGAAAGCCCTTGGGTTTGGCGGCGCTGGCCGTATGGCAGCGCGCGCAGAGCACCGCCGTATCCGGCATCTCCGGCTTCACCGAGGATGGGTCCTCGGCATGGCGAAGCAGCGGGGAGTCCGGCGGAGCCGGGGGAATGATCAAGGCGACGAAACGCTTGTAGAGGTTCGGCCTGGGCTGCTCAGGATTGGGCAAACGCTGGAATAGCGCCCCGTGGCAGGCTTCGCAATTTACGTGCGCATGCTTGCCCTTGCTCTTCTTGTCCGCCACATCCGAGTGGCAAGCCTCGCAGGTGTCGTGCCCGGCAAACTTCGCCGGGTGAGCCGCAATTTCGCCCATTGCGGCCCCGCGATAGTGTCCATACTCTCCAAAGCTTTTGGGGACCACGTAGTGGCGCACCACCAGAAACACCAGAAAGGCGAGGACAAACAACCCCGCAAACCGGAAAAGATGCCCTGCATCCTTGAAGACACTCATCAAACCCTCTCCATAACGCCGCTGCCGGGAGGTTCCGCGAATCTATTTCATGTGATCTAGAGCGTTCCTCGTATGCCTGACCCTACAGGAGGTAGTCCTATGGCTGTATGTGAGAGAGATCACACTCCGATGTGGCGCAGGGCGCTCCCGGCGTCGGGCGACTCTCCACTTTGGCTCGCGAAGTGCTCGATGCCCCGTAGCGGCTCGAAGCGATACGATGAATAGTTGGAGCCGATGATGCCAACCATTCTTGACGGCGCGGTGATTGCCGCGGCAATCAGGCAGGAAGTGGCCGGGGAGGTCCGCGCGCTCGGCCGCCAGGGCGTCCGGCCGGGACTGGCGGCAGTGCTGGTGGGCAACGTGGCCGCATCGGAAATCTACGTGCGCAGCAAGGTGCAGACCTGCGCCGATCTGGGCATCTATAGCGAACTGATTACGCCGCCCGAGAGCGTGACCACCGAAGAAATGCTCGACCTGGTGGCCGCCCTGAACGATCGCGACGAGATCGACGGCATTCTGATCCAGTTGCCGCTGCCGGCGCACGTCGATGCAAAAGCGGTGCTCGATGCCGTTTCGCCCGCCAAGGACGTGGACGGCTTGCACCCGGTGAACGCGGGCCGCTTGCAGGCGGGAAGGCCGGCGCTGGCGCCCTGCACGCCGGCGGGAATTATCCAGATATTGCAGCGCAGCGGCATCCCCATCGCCGGCCGGCACGCCGTGGTAGTGGGCCGCAGCGACATTGTGGGCAAGCCGGTGGCGATGCTGCTGCTGCACCAGAACGCCACTGTAACCATCTGCCACTCGAAGACCCGCGACCTGGGCGCGATCACCCGCCAGGCCGACATCCTGGTGGCCGCCATCGGACGCGCCGGCTTCATCACCCCGGAGATGGTCAAGCCCGGCGCGACGATCATCGACGTGGGCATCAACCGCATTAGCGAGCAGACGGAGTTCGACAGTTTTTTTGCCGGGGACGCCAAACGCGAGGCCGCCTTCGTCAAACGGGGTTCGACGATTGTGGGCGATGTGCATCCCAAAGCTTTCGAGCATGCCGGCGCCTATACTCCGGTGCCTGGCGGCGTGGGGCCGCTCACGATCGCCATGCTGATGGCGAACACAGTGTGCGCGGCCAAAATGCGGCGAGGGCTTTAGGCGGTGCTACGCGTAGGACTCACTGGCGGCCTGGGCAGCGGCAAGAGCACCGTCGCAGGCTATTTGCGCGCATTGGGCGCCGAAGTTGTCGAGGCCGATGCGCTGGGCCGGGCGCTGATGGAACCGGGGCAGGCGGTCTATGCCGAAATTGTGCGTGCATTCGGCCCGGAGGTTGTCGGTTCCGATGGCCGCCTAGATCGTGCGCGATTGGCAGAACTGGCTTTCCAGGGCGGCCGGCTCAACGATTTGAATGCCATCGTGCATCCGGCGGTGATCGCGGCGCAGCGGCGCTGGATGGACGAGATATTCTCCCGCAATCCGGCGGCCGTGGCCGTGTTGGAGTCCGCGCTGATTTTTGAGGTGGAGCGGGATGCCCGCGCCCGCGGCGAAGAGGAGAGTGTACTGGCCGATTGGCGTCGTCGCATCGACCGCGTTGTTCTGGTCACTGCCCCCGAGGAGTTGAAGATCGCGCGCTATGGGGCCAGAATCAGCCCCACCGGCGCCGGCCGCGCGGCCGCCGAAGCCGATGCCCGCCTTCGGCTGGCGCACCAGGTTCCGGATACGGAAAAGGCCCCACGCGCGGACTATGTTCTTGACAACACGGGAGATGAAGCAGCCCTCCGCGCGCAGGTTGAAGCGCTGTGGGAGCGCCTCAAGGCGGAGAGCAACAAATCTCTTGAGTAAGAGTCTTTAGAATAAGAAGTGGCAGCCGCGCCCCATCCCCATGGAACCGGGTCGCGCGCCAGCCGTATCAGTATAGGAAGGTCCTTCGGGTCTAAAAGTCATGAAACTTCGCCGGGTACTTCTGGTTCTTCTGCTGGTGGGTGGATTCTGGTACCTCACCACGCATCTCCCCACGGGGATGGGCCATTTCTCGCTTCTGGACGCGCATGGCTCAGGCTCCCCGCTCAAGCTGACCGAGGCTGAGGCCGCGCCCGCCTACGACGCCGAAGAGCAGAACAATATTGCCGTCTACAAACGAGTGCTGCCCTCGGTGGTGAACATCACTTCCACCACCCTGGTCTTCAACTTCTTTTACGGGACGGTGCCGCAACAGGGCCAGGGTTCCGGATTCATCCTCGACAAGGGCGGTCACGTGCTGACCAACTACCACGTGGTGGAGGGCGCCAACCGCGGCATCGAGGTGATGCTGAGCAACAAGCGCCGCTACGCGGCCAAGGTTGTGGGCACCGACAGGGCGCACGACCTGGCCCTGTTGCAGATCGACGCGCCCAACCTGGAGCCCGTCACGCTGTCCGACTCCGCCGCACTCGCCGTGGGCCAGAAGGTCTACGCCATCGGCAATCCCTTTGGCCTCAGCGGCACCATGACCCGCGGCATCATCAGCTCCATCCGCTCCATTCGAGGTTCGGAGGGCGCGCCCATCGAGGACGCCATCCAGACCGACGCGGCCATCAACCCCGGCAACTCCGGCGGCCCGTTGCTGAACTCGCACGGCGAGGTCATCGGCATCAACACCATGATCGCCTCCAACGGCGCCGACCAGAGCTCCGGTATCGGTTTTGCCATTCCCATCAACACGGCGAAGGCCGTATTGGCCGACCTGACCCGCTATGGACGCGTCAAGCGGCCCTCGCTGGGCATCGTCGATTACCCCATCGGTCCCGATCTGGCCTCGCAGATGGGCCTTTCCGCGGATTACGGAGTTCTGATTCAGAAGGTAATTCCAGGCGGCGCCGCGGAGCGAGCCGGCCTGCGCGGCGGCAACCAGCAGGCTTACGTGGGGAACACCCCCATCATGCTGGGCGGCGACCTCATCGTGGCCATCGACGGCCAGGAAGTCAACGAGCCTCAGGACATCAACGCCATCATGGACAAGCACCAGGCCGGCGACACCATCAGCGTCAACATCCTGCGCAACAGAAAGCAAGTTACCATCAAATTGATTCTGGGGGAAGCGCGGGACGCTAACACTTAGGCGTGGGGCTAATCTATCGTTTTGATCTGTAGGTTTTGCGGGCCGTCCGCCGTGGCGGACGGCCCGCTCCGTCAGTCATACTTTTAGAAACCAGCCTCAGCTTCGACATACTCCGCGCGCGCAACCTGAACGCGCGCCAAGCCGACCGGCTCGCCATAGTGATCGGCCACGATGGCAGCGGTTTGGGCTTCATCCAGGTACGACCGCACCGCAGCCAACTTGATCGTCGAATGAGCGGCCATCTGCGCCACTTGAGCCTTGCTGGAGACCGATTGAACCAGGGCAAGCATCGCGGTCACAATGGTCACCACTCCCTGGATTGCGGCCAGGGCGTGCTTCTGGCTCGCCGGGTCCACAATCTTTGCCGACTGGAGCAGAGAAGCGTTCACCTGCTGCTGCAGGGTCACCACTTGAGCCTGCAACTGCGCCAGCACGCTGGCTGAGGGATTGGTCAAGTACGCCTTGGCCTGGGCAACAAGCAGATTTGACGCAGCGTCGAACCCGATCGTCGCGGCAGTAAAGATCGGCGCATCCGCCGGCGCCAGCAGCGCGGCGGTCGAGCCCACTGTCGCCACCGCGCTTTCGAGGGCCGGCGTCCAGTTCACAATGTCCTGCGCCACCGTTGCGCCGGAGCAGCCGGACAGGAATGGCAAGGGCAGCAATAGGGCGATCAGAGCCCAGGCTCCCAGCTTCGCCGTAGAGTTGGTGGCGGCGGAAGGACTGCCGGGGTCTTTGGCGAGCAGTCCAAGAAGGGCAGTGGCCATGGCGCTCACAAGCGTGACCACTGTGCCCGTTCCGGCGGTGCCCATGGTTACGCCTTGCTGCGAAAGCACCCCCGCGACGGTGACGATTGCAATCAACAAACCGGCGGCCGATGTCTTGGGGTGGTTCCAGACGTTTGAAATGGAATTCATACAGGAAGCTCCTTTTATAGGAAAGGGCAGCAGGAGCCGCCCTGGTTGACGATCGGTTTGGCAACTACAAGGCGGCGCCCGATCCGCTGCCGCCTAAGAGTTCGTTCGAGCCAGCGGCCGGCTCCGTTGCAGGCCAACCGCTGGACTTGGGTATTGGCAGCTCTCAAGAGGTCAGGCGACCCCCGTGGTTTCGGCCAGGCCGCCTGCAAAGGGCCGCTGCCGCGCAGACGCAGATGGTCCCGCGCCCCGGCGCCATCCGCTGGGGGAGGGCGTGCTCATTCGCCGGGAGCGGCATTTCCATCCTTTGTCTGGCTATCTCTAAGCCTACGTAATCCGGGCCCATCTCTCTGCAAATATCTGAGAAATAACAAGTGAGTAGAATCAGTTATTTACAACGGCGCATGAGCACCCGCCTCTTGACAGCGGGCCGCGAATGTTCCGGCAGGTGCTGAATCGGGGTACCTTTAGCTTGTGAGCACGGTAACAGACTCGAGCGCCGCGGCTCGGGCCAAACTGCGGTCCAGTGTGCCGAGCGGCAGACTCTCGCGAAGAGCCAGCTCCAGGTAGGCTGCGTCGTACACGCTGAGCTGATGAACGCGGGCCAGACGCAGAACAGCTTGCCCGTCGCCAAGGTCCGCAACCCTGATGGCCATGCGCGCAAGGCTGCGCAAAAACGCATCCGCATCGGTTGCGGCGATACGCTTCCTTCGTTCCGCAATGAGCAGAATGTTCCGAATCTCGTACCATCACAGAGAAGGAACGACTGCGCCGTCCACCTGAGCCAGAGTCAGCAGACTATCGGCTAGGTCGCTGGTTTCGTCAGGCAGTGCCCAGGCCGCGGAGACGGAAGCATCCAAAACGAAAATCAATCAGAACCTCCGGCCCTCTTCCTTTGCCGACAGAATCTCCGCGACGGTCATGCCCCTGCTGCGGCGGCCGATGGCGCGTATCTCTGCCGCGGCCTGGGCGGATTCGTCGCTGCGCGGTTCCTGCTCAGGCACAATGCGCGCGATCGGGCGCCCATGTCGCGTGAGCCGGAACGTAGCCCCGCGTTCAACCTCATCAAGAAAATGAAGAAGTTTGGCCTTGACCTCGGTAACGGGAATATCGCGCACAGACACCTCAAAATGACCAGATTTTATGGTTAGATTATAGCTCCATTCTCGTTCACGCGCCGCTCATAGCAGAAATCTTCACAAACCGCCGTCCGCGAATCTCATACTCTCCACTCGCCACGCGGGCAATGGCCTCGGTATAGGCGATGTGCTCCTCGGCCAGAATCCTGCCGGCCAGCGAGTGGGCGTCGTCGGCTTCGATGACCGGAATCGCCCGCTGCACCACGATCACGCCATGGTCCAGGTGATCATCCACAAAATGCACCGTGCAACCGGTAACCTTTACCCCGTGCTCGAAGGCCTGCTCCTGCGCCTCGAGGCCGGGAAACGCCGGCAGCAGCGAAGGATGAATATTGAGAATGCGGTCAGGGAACGCGGCTACAAACTCCGGCGACAGCAGCCGCATATAACCGGCCAGGCAAACCAGATCCACTCGGTGCGCGCGCAGGCAATCGATCACCTCGACGTCGTGCTCCTGGCGCTTGCGCCCCTCGGAGAGAAAAACCTCATTCGGCAGCCCCAGTTCCCGCGCGGCCTTGAGGCCCCCGGCCTCGGCCACGTTCGAGACCACCACCGCAATCTCCACGCCCTTCAGCCGTCCCTCGCGGATCGACCGGGCAATCGCGAGAAAGTTCGACCCGCGGCCCGAGAGCAGGATACCCAGCCGGACCGGATCGCGGTTGCCGCTCACCGGGTTGAGGCTCATGTGTACTGCACCCGGCGCTCACCCTTCACCACGCGCCCGATCACGAAGAACTTCTCCTCGGCCCGGTCCAACAGGGTCTTCGCTCGCGTGAACTTGGCTGCCGGGATCGCCGCAATCAGCCCCACACCCATGTTGAAAGTGCGCATCATCTCTTCCTGCGAGACCTGGCCCAATGCGCGCAGATGATCGAAGATCGGCAGCACCGGCCAGGAACCTATCTCCACCTGCGCCCCAATGTTTTTGGGCAGGATGCGGGGCAGGTTCTCCGTGATGCCGCCGCCGGTGATGTGAGCCATCCCGGAGGTCAGCCCCGCCGTCACCAGCTTCTGAATGACCGATAGATAGCTGCGATGCGTCCTCATCAGCGCGGCGCCGGCCTTCTCCCTGATGGCGGTTACATATTGCGTGGGCTTGTATCCGGCCACCTCGAAAAACAACTTGCGCGCCAGCGAATAGCCGTTGGTGTGCAACCCGGTCGAGGGCAGGCCAATCAGCACGTCGCCAGGCTTGATGCCCGCGCCGGTCACCAACTTTTCGCGGTCCACCGCGCCCACGATAAACCCGGCCAGGTCGTACTCGCCATCGGCATAAAAGCCGGGCATCTGCGCCGTCTCGCCGCCAATCAGCGCGCAGCCGTTGGCCTTGCAGGCCTCGGCCAGCCCGGTCACCACGCTCTCGGTCACCTCCGGGTCCAGCCGGCCGCTGGCCAGGTAGTCCAGGAAGAACAGCGGCGTGGCGCCCTGCACGGCAATATCGTTCACGCAGTGATTCACCAGGTCCGCGCCCACTGTGTGGTGCATCCCCAGCTCGAAGGCCACCTTCAGCTTGGTGCCCACCCCATCCGCCGAACTCACCAGGATGGGATTCTTAAAGCGCTGCAAGTCCAGCCGGAAGAGCGCGCCAAAGCCGCCGATGCCCCCCAGGACGTTCCGGTTGAAGGTCTTCTGCGCCAGGTACTTGATGCGCTCTTTGGCGCGGTCGCCACTGCTGAGGTCGACGCCGGCGTCGGCGTAGGTCACGGATTTGGATTTGGGTTCTTCAGGCACGATGCGGGCTTTCTACGGATGGAGTTCAAGCCGGCGTAGCTCACCGGAAACCACGATTCTAGCAGGATTTGAGCGATGCGGCAGTGCATTAAAGAAACCGCCCCCGCTCCTCGGCCGTGGGGACCGGACAGCTCTCCAGCCGCCCCCAGAGGCGGTACCGCCAGTGGGCAATAAGCCGGTAGCCCAGGTCCCGCACTGCACGGGGAACCCAGCCCAGCACGGTAGCTACGGCCGGCCAGGGGCGCGGCAATTCGCGAAGGACGGTCAGCACCCCATCCGAGCGGATCAGCAAGCGTTCCGCCGGGCTGCCGAGGTCGCGGACAACGAGGAATGTGCTGGGACCCAATGCCGGCTCCAGTGCGCCGATTCCATGCCACGCCAGCACCCCAGCGATCTTCGGCGACTCGTAAGGCGCAAAGCGCAGCCGGTCCCGCCGGTCGCGGGTAAGAAACCACCGCACCGAACGGTTGCAAAAGACGCAATGGCCATCAAAGATGACCAGCAGGCGGTCGCCGATCCCGTCCAATCCGTTCACACTCATCGGGATGCCAACATAAAGGAGAGGGATTCAATTCGGTCAATGCGCAGCGATCCATCTTCTATACTGAACCCACCATGAGTCCCCAATTCCCAGCCCCCGTCCGCACCCGGTCTCAAGCCCTGCAGCAGCGCGCAGAGCGCTTTTTCCCCGGCGGCGTGAACTCGCCGGTGCGGGCGTTTCGCGCAGTGGGCGGGGCGCCGCCGTTTGTCGAGCGCGCCGAGGGCGCCTGGCTCACCGATGCCGACCGCAATCGCTACATCGACTACTTCGGCTCCTGGGGATCGATGATTCTGGGCCACGCTTTTCCGCGGGTGGTCGAGGCTATTGAGCGCGCCGCCCGCAACTCTCCCAGTTTCGGCGCTTCCACCGCCGCCGAGGCCGATCTGGCCGAGCGCATCACTGCCTGCTATCCCGCCATTGAAAAACTCCGCTTCGTCAGTTCCGGCACCGAGGCCACCATGTCGGCCATCCGTCTGGCCCGTGCCGCCACCGGACGCAAAATCATCGTCAAGTTCGAGGGCTGCTACCACGGCCACTCCGACGGCCTGCTGGTCAAAGCCGGCTCGGGCGTGGCTACCTTCGGGATACCTGGGTCGGCCGGCGTGCCGGAGGAGATTGCCCGGCTCACCCTCGCCCTTCCCTTCAACGACCTGTCCGCGGTGGAAGCAGCCTTCGCCGCCCACCCAGGGGAAATTGCCGCTGTAATTCTGGAACCGATCGTCGGCAACGCCGGCTGCATTCCGCCTGCGCCCGGCTACCTGGCCGGCCTGCGCGCGCTCACTGCCCGCGAAGGGGCTCTGCTCATCGCCGATGAAGTGATGACCGGCTTCCGCGTAGCCCTGGGTGGAGCACTGGAACTCTACGGCATCGACGCCGGCCCCGCCGCTCCGGATCTGGTCACGCTGGGCAAGATCGTCGGCGGCGGCCTGCCCGTGGGCGTATTCGGCGGCAAACGCGCGCTCATGGACCTGCTGGCCCCGCTTGGTCCGGTTTACCAGGCCGGGACGCTCAGCGGCAATCCGCTCGCCATGGCCGCCGGCATCGCCACCCTCACCTATCTTCAGGACCACGCCGCCCAGGTTTATCCCTACCTCGAAGCCACCGCAAAGGCGGTCGCCGAGGGCGTGGCTGCGGAAGCCGCCCAGGCCGGCGTTTCGCTCACTCTCAACCGCGTGGGCGCCATGTGGACCTGGTTCTTCACTCCCGGCCCAGTCACTGATTACGCCCAGGCCGCCCGGAGCGATAAAACCGCTTTTGGGCGCTTCCACCGCGCTATGCTTTTGGCGGGCGTGTGGCTGCCTCCCTCTCAATTTGAAGCGGCCTTTCTGGGTACGGCGCACGGCGATGAAGAGACAGCCGCAACCATCGCCGCCGCGCGTGAAGCCTTCCGGGTCGTTGCCGCCGGATAGGTCAGGGCTGCAGTCTACCCCAGGCGTCCAAAGTCACAAAACGGTGGGTAGCCTTGTAACGCACGGCAAGTTGGCCGGCAGCAGCAACGGAGGGCTCGCGGTAGGCTACCCTATTCAGATGATTGCCGTCGTGGAGCACGATGTTGGCTGCCTGCCCCCGCCGCACGAGCCGGTCGATCGAGCGCATCAGGCGCATGGCAATCAAGTTCTCTGAAGGTTCGCGCCAGTCGGATGTCATTGCATTCCAAAGCACCGGAACCATCCCCAGCGATTTTGCCGTGCGGAAAACGACAGGCCGGCGCGCGCCAAAAGGGGGGCGAAAGTATTTGATGGGCACACCCGCAATCTGCTCCAGGGTTTCACTGGTCCGGGCCAGCTCCTTCTCGATCGTCTTGGCTGCGGCCAGAGCCAGGTTGGGGTGGCTCCAGGAGTGGTTCCCGATCAGGTGTCCGGCTGCGACGATCCTCCGCACCAGCACCGGCTCGGTCAGGGCGTAGCCGCCCAGCAGAAAGAAGGTCGCCCGCAGATCGTGGCTGGCCAGAACCTCCAGCAGGCGAGGCGTCCACGCCGGGTTGGGACCATCGTCAAAGGTGAGCGCCAGTTCGCCGGGGCGCTGTGGCGCAATGAGAGCCTCGCCGAAGAGACGCGACCCGGGCCACTTCGCGGCATAGGCACAGCCGCCCGCCGCCAAACCAGCCGCACTCAGCCCGGCAGCAATCCCTGTGGCCAATGGTGAAAACATCGTGCCTTCCAGTGTGCAGTGTGAGGCGAATGAACCGCAAGCAAAAGCCAAATCCGCTAGTGGATAATCTTGATTTGGAGCATCGGTTCTCCGAACGCGGCACTTCCAATTTAGATTGGCCAGGAATGCCTGCCGACCTCTGCGGCTACTCAGCGGTTGTCGGATCAATCACCGTGCGAATTTGCGAGATCCTGTTGGCGGGAAAACCACCCATCTGGGCATGCTTCCGGACCGCGGCTTCATCAGGGGCTATGTATACGCAGTAGATTTTGTCGTCTGTGACGAAGCTCTGCAACCACTGAATCTGAGGACCCATTTCTCGCAGAACGCCACACGAAGTCTGCGATATCGCCAGCAATTGCTCCGGCGACAGCTTGCCGGCTTCCGGGATTTCCCTCTCGATGATGAACTTCGGCATGGAATCGACCTCGTTTCCCGTCTGGATTCCGGGTGCTCGGTAATGTGAATTCTATCGCATTTTGGGGGCATTTTAGCGCGGGTAGACGAAGTCCGCGTCTTGCCACGACCAGGCCACCGCCGGGGACTCGTGCTGAAGCAATGCAACTGCCCTGTCGAACGCAGGCAGCGCAGAAGGTGGCCCTGGCTCGGACAACGGCCGGAGCGTGGGAGCCACCCTTGCATCCCCTCCCGCTCCAGGGCGTATACTCGCTCTGTTCGGGTCGCATCCTGAGTTGACGGAGCGGCACTGGAGACTTGCATGACCCTTTCTCGCTTCCCCGGTAGCCCAAGTTCCACGCCCCTCGGCATTCCCATCACAAAAGTCACGATGCCCGCGCTTGCAGAGATGAAGCGCGAGGGCAAGCCCATCTCCGCGCTCACCGCCTACGACTACTCCTCGTCGCGGCTGGCCGACGAAGCCGGAATCGACCTCATCCTGGTCGGCGACTCGCTGGCCATGGTGGTTCTGGGCCACGAAAACACCCTTGCCGTCACGGTGGACGAGATGCTGCACCACACCCGGGCCGTGCGCCGGGCCGTGCGCCGCGCTCTTCTGGTAGCCGACATGCCCTTTGGCAGCTATCACGGCACGGTGGCCGAAGGCCTCGCCAACGCCATCCGCTTCGTCAAGGAGGCCGGCGCCGAGGCAGTCAAGATCGAAGGGCCGCGGCCCGACCTGGTGCGCGCCCTCACCGAAGCGGAGATTCCCGTCGTCGGCCACCTGGGCCTTACCCCGCAGAGCCTCCACCGCATGGGAGGCTACCGCGTCCAGGCCCGCACTGCCGAGACTGTGCTGCAACTCAAGGCTGACGCACACGCCGTGGCCGATGCCGGAGCCGGCGCCCTGGTGCTCGAAGGCATTCCCCGCGAAGTAGCCGCAGTCCTTACCGCCGAACTCACCATCTCCACCATCGGCATCGGCGCCGGCCCCGATTGCGACGGGCAGATCCTGGTATTTCACGACCTGCTGAACCTGACCTTCGCGCCGGCAGCCAAGTTTGTCCGCCGCTACGGCGATGCCGGAGCGCTCATCCGCTCCGCCATCGAGCACTATCGCGAGGACGTCGAGCGCCGCGCCTTCCCCTCGGACGAAGAGAGCTATCACCTGCCCGAGGAGGAGCGCAGGGCCCTCGATGCTCTTCAGAAACCGGGAGCTCTCAGGAAGGCCTGATGGAGATTCTCCACACTGTCGCCGAACTCCGCCAGTGGTCCCGTCAGGAGCGCAACGACGGCGGCTATACGATTGGCGTTGTGCCCACCATGGGTGCTCTCCACGCCGGCCACGCCTCGCTGATCCGTGCCGCCAGAGCCTCCGTCGGATTTGTCGCCGTCAGCATTTTCGTCAACCCCACCCAGTTCGGGCCCAATGAAGACTATGCGCGCTATCCCCGCACCTTCGAAGCCGACTGCGCCCTCGCGGAAGCCGAAGGCGCGGACGTAGTCTTCGCCCCATCGGTCGGAGAGCTCTATCCGGCAGGCGCAGCCACATTTGTTGAAGTCGAAGGCCCCAGCAGCCGCCTGGACGGCGCATCGCGCCCCGGCCACTTTCGCGGCGTGGCCACCGTAGTCGCCAAGTTGCTCATCGCCACCGAGGCCGACCGCGCCTTCTTCGGCCAGAAAGACGCCGCCCAAGTAGCGGTGCTGCGCCGCATGGTTGCAGACCTGCGCCTCCCCGCCGAAATCGTGGTCTGTCCCATCGTCCGCGAGCCCGACGGCCTGGCTCTCAGCTCCCGCAATGCCTACCTCAGCCCCTCAGAACGCATTCAGGCCCTTACTCTCAGCCGCGCCATCCGCCAGGCTGAAGTCCTGGTAGCCGCCGGTGAGCGCCGCTCCAGCGCCCTCGTCGAAGCTGCCCGCCAGATCTTCGCCGCCGAGTCCACCGTGCGCAAGGATTACATCGAACTGGTGGACTGGGCGACGCTGCTGCCGGTGGAGACCGCCGCGCCTGGCACGCTGTTTGCCGTAGCCGCCTGGGTGGGGGCTACGCGTTTGATCGATAACGCCGTGATCACTTGAAACTGGCCCGCACACTGCCTTGAACGGAACCCAACAGTTTCGCAAGTTCACAGTTTCTGTGCACTGTGAAACTGTGCGGAGTAAACCATTTATTTTGTTTGTTTTAGGAGTGGCTCCACAGTTTCACTAGTTAACAGTTTGCGTGTTCCCGTGTGGGAGGTGTATTTAAGTAGTTGATTTTACGTTGGTTAGGAGAAGCTCCACAGTTTCACCGGCAGAAAACGCGAAAGAATAAACCCGGATGGGCGCGTTGGAGGAGGGGGGAATGGTTACGGCGTTGCCTCGCATGGCTTCTCCGGTCGATGAGGGGTTTCGCACCCTTGTCTTCTATCTACCAGTGTGCGCCAACGGGGGGAGATTTTCCGCAAACCGGCTGCGCCTGTCCCTGGTCTGAAAATCCGGACCTGGGCCACCCAGCGTAGTAGATGAGTGACTCGGCTGAAATCGTCAGTCGAGAATTACTTCCGTTTGGCCCGTCATCCAGGAGAAATAGACCGGGAAGCGCAGGGTCTGCCATTTCGATGCGCCGGACGTCTCGCCCAGGCTGCGTGGGGGTAAATTCTGGAAGACCTGGCGATCTGCGCGGGGCTGACAAGCAGGATTCCTCAAGCTGGACCCGGCCCACCGCGAAAGCTTGTACCACTTTGACCAGCTTCAACACACCCTCTCCCTACAGAATCGTAGGCGACCATGCTACCGGAAGCACACACGGTATCCAGGTGCTGAGGCGGCGTTCAGTGGCGGCTATTCGGAACCAGACGGCGCGGTCGGCCGAAAGATGGAGAAATACCGAATGATCAGACTCTTGATTCACTGGGTGTTGACTGCGCTTGTTTTGCTGATTCTTGCCCAATTTGTGCCGGGTTTCCAAGTGCAGGGCTGGCAGCCGGCGCTGGTGGCGGCGCTGGTAATCGGCCTGCTGAATTGGACACTGGGCCTGTTCCTGAAGATTGTCACCTTTTTCATCAGCATCCTCACGCTAGGCCTGTTCCTGCTGGTGATCAACGCGTTGATGATCCTGTTGGCGTCGCACTTCGTGACGGGTTTCCATGTGACCGGATGGATTCCGGCATTGTGGGGCGCGGTGGCGCTGGCCTTGCTGGGCATGGGCATCCATGCGGTCACGAGGAGGATGTAAGAATCCGCTCCCGATGACTACTTCCGAGCGTAAGAGTAGCGCTACTTCGCCAGCGGTGCATGGGGCTGAACGGCAGCTTTGCTCGTAGCGGTCGAGGGCGCGCGACGATGCGGTTGCTGCGCAGGCAATGCGGGGGCCTTCGCTTGCGGTGGCTGAACCGTCACGGGCTGCGAAAGCACCGGTCCGTTGAGCGTATTCGGCGTGCGCATGGCTCCGGCGTTCGAGAATCCGCCAGGCGCCGACCCGCGCGGCATGACGATGACTCATGCCGATTGAGGCTTCTGGGCGCGCGAGTAAATTCTCCATCCGCCACCAGCGACCACAAACACGGAGGCAGCGCGCGCATCCAGCCGCTGGTACAAGATTTGCCGGGCAGAACACTTGGACGCGATGTTTGACTCCACAAGGGTTGCCTGATAAGCTTCCGGCCAACTTCATAACCTTGGAAAAGGGAGTGCTCGAATGCATAACAATACTCTCAGTGGTATTGCCGGGGATCGCCGCGGCAGGGGCGCATTCCGCTCATCCGCAACCCTCCTGCTCAGTTGTTGTGCGCTGGCGCTTGCGGCCAGCCCATCGAGTGCGGCTGCGCAGGCCCCTCAGAACTCAAAGCCGGCTTCCGCGCCCACCGCGCCGTCAGGGGGCAAAGCGTTGATCTGCCTTTACCGGCCCTCGAAAGCTGTCGGCTCCGCCGCGCATGACAGTCTCTTTGTCAACGGCGTCTTTCTGGCGACCCTGCTCAACGGCGAATATGCATGCACAGAGGTGGCGCCTGGCACCGTGGTCGTCTCCGGAACGCCGAAGATGTACTACGGACCCAGTGTCATCATGTCCAGCGCCGCGGCAGTGACCGACGCGCAAAAGAAGGAGAACGAGAGGATCCGGCTCGAGGCGGAGGCGGGCAAGACCTATTACATGAGGTGGGCTTCGGGAATGTTCGCATCGGGCATCAAAGTGACGATTATCGATGCAGAGACCGGAGCCAGGGAGATAAGCAAGCTTCATCTTTCCAAGCCCCCCGACGCGAAGGATGGCGAGAAGGAACAGGGGAAATGACATCGCCCAGGCGGCCCGACTGGAATCGCAGGGAGACGGCTTTGAGCGTTGAAGCAGGCGGGCTTCAAGCCGAACGTCAGGAGCTGCAACTGGATGCTTGTGATCCTTTTCGAAGCGGACCTCGTTGTACTCCTGTATACAGCGGCCGGCTTGGCGGAGAAACCAGGCCGGCGTGCGGCCCACCGGGCGGCGCAGACACGCACGGATAAAGCGGCTGCCGTAAAGAATGGTGTCGGGGATGGTCTCGACAACGGCAGGGTTTTTGTTGGTTGGTTGGTTCAATATATTGTCGATTTTACCGGGCGCTGGCTGCCTTTTGGGGATCTGCCCGTCCCGGAAGAGGGTCAGGCTGTTTTACGTATTCGCCGGCCGCCGGCATGGAGCGCCATTCGTAATCCTCTTTTCTCGAGGGCTACGAATCTGGCATGGCTACAAACCGCACAGCAGGTAGCCATAGGAGTTCGCGGCGTGCCGCTCTTCCGTCAGCGAAGTTGCGCCAACCTTGCCTCGCGAATTACCTTGCCGTAACGACGAAGGCGAGTCCAATGACAGCGATCAGGACCACAACAAGACTCGCCGCCACCGCGACAGGATTCAGATTGTTGCGAAAATTCGCTTCCTTTCTGATCATGGAAACCTCCGGATGAATGAACACCTATCTCTTTGGACACCGCACAGGAGAAATACGGGCATGGAAAATGCGGGGTTTGAGGAGGATTCTCCCGTACAAGACCGGTTTCCCACCGAGCGGGAAGCCAGCTATCTGGTTTCGACGTGGATGATTCGGATTTCGGGGTAGGCGCCGTCCCAGTCGGGGGTGACGGCGTCGAAGATGAGGCGGAAGTCGCGCTGGTCGCCGGGTTTGAGCGGCGCGGCGGAGACCGGCTCCACATCAATATAGGGCTGCCTCATGCGGATGAGCTTGAGCGGCTGGGTCTCGTTCTGCGCCACTTCGTGGGCAAAGGTGCGGAAGAGGACCTGCACGGTGATGGCGGTGGCGGTGCGGGCGCCGGTGTTGGCGATGTGGCCGTCGAGGTAGGTGACCTTGCCGCCGGCCAGGTTGGCCGACTCGCTCATGGCCAGACCGCTGATGGGCAGGCTGGCGGCGTAGGCGTCGGCGGCCGCGGAGATGGGCGTGACCGTGGCCGCATGCTTGCCGCGCTCGAGAACCAGCACGGCGACGGCGGCGACGACCAGGACGACGGCGGCGGCCAGGCCCAAGGGCAGCCAGTTGCGCTCCCGCGTGCCGGGGGAAGGAACAAGTTGGGGACCAGAGCTCACGAGCGGATTTTACACCCGTTTGGGAAGGATTTGTGCGGCATCCCCCGTTCTTGTAATGTAGACACGCTTTTTCGCCATTGGCCGATAGGGTTTGGAGCGCAAGAATTCTATCCGGGGCTCCATCTTCTGTTGGACCTCCCCGGCGGAAATGAGCCGTCTAAAGATGCAAGCGCAAGGAACGGGGCGCAATGCCGTTGCGTATCCTTCCCACGAGGCAAAGAAAGGCAGATCTGCGATGCAATCCTCTCCCCAATCCGCATACCGTTCTCTGCCGGCACGCAGCGGAGGCCCAGGGCAATCCCGGAAAGCAGAATACAGGGCCTATCAGGCCTTGACCGTGGCGGCTATGCTGGTGCTGCTGGGCAGCCTTTGGGTGTTCTGAAGTCCGGGTGCGCCCGACAGGCCGGGGTTCGACAGACCTAAGAACCAGACCCAGCGCGTCCGGCACGGCGCATGGCCCCCATGTGGCCCACGGCGGCAACAAAGCTCGCCAATCTGAATAGCCGAAACTGAATCGCGGAGTCCCTTCCGGCGGGGTGGAGTGTATCGAAACGATACAGCCCCATGAGAGCTGAAGCTAACCGAAGCGGGCTCGCTTGACGGTCTGGCGGAAGTCTTCGCCGGTCATTTCGACGCGGACGCACATCTCGGCGAGGCGGGAGCGCATGCGGTCGCCGATGCGGTCGCCGAGGGTGGGTTCGCGGGCGGCGCGTTCGGGGTCAGTGAGGCCGCCGCCAGCTGCGGGCAGGTCGGGGTAGTTGGTGGTGATGATGGTGGTCTGCTTGTCGTTGTAGCGGGTATTGAGGATGAGGGCGACGGTGTCCCAGACCCACTCGTTGGGCTTCTGCGCGCCCAAATCGTCGAGCACCAGCACCTCGGCGGCAAAGACCGGCTGGAGCAGTTCGAGCTCGGTGGTGTGCACCTGGGGGTTATAGCTGTTCTGGATGTTCTTGAGCAGCTCGCGGTAGTCGCAGAAGAGGCCCTTGACGCCGCGTTCCTGGACCAGGCGGCGAAGGACGCCCACGGCGAGGTGGGTTTTGCCGACGCCGATGGAGCCGGTGAAGAGCAGGCCCTTGCCCGCGGTATCGACGGGGTAGGCCTCGACGAATTTGCGGGCGGTCAGGTGCGCGCGGCCCAGCGAGGAGTCGGCGCCGCGAAAGGCGGTCTCATAGCCGTCCAGGGTGTAATGGCGGTAGCGCTCGGGAATGTGCGCGGCGGCCAGGCGGCGCTCCTCGCGCACCATCTCCTGGCACTCGCAGGCGCGGGAAACCCATTGTCCGGAGCCGTTGACCACCCGCACCAGCCCAACGCCATCGCAGATTTGGCAGACGCTCATCTGGATTCAAGCGTAGCGCATGGGGCGGGGGGACGCGGCGGTGCAGGTCCGGGGCCTTATTGTGGAAAAGGCATTCGCCAACGTCGAACGCGACCTCTTTGCCCGGTTTTGTATAATTCCGGTCAATCGTATGTCGGAATTCACTGAACTTCAGGCGGGCTCAGCGGTGCGCGGCCTGCGCCTCGGAATCTTTGCTGGATTTGTTGCGTGCCTGTCCTACCCGCTGGCCGCCTTTGTTCCTCTACCCATGCGGGCCACGGCTGCAATTGCAGCCTGTTTCGGCCCTGCGCTGGCCCTTGCGTGCTTTGGCCTGAAGGGGTTGCTGGATGTGGAGAAACGAACGATTTCAAGCGCCCTGGGATTGCTGCTGAATGCGTTGGCCGGCGCGCTGTTTTCCGCCATGGCCCTGGTGCAAATCGCGGTCGGCTCCCTGGTGAAGGATGGGAAGGTCTTGCTGACGATGAACGGTATCTGGCTCGGCCTCGATAAAGCATTCGATGCTTACATCGGTTTGGGAACAATCTTCATGGCGATCGCCATGTGGCGGCATCCCAGGTTCGGGCGAGCGATTGCAATCTCCGGGATAACCATCGCGGCAGGGCTGCTGGCGCTTAACTTCTATACCTTTCCGGCGCTCCCGGCGAACGCAGGGCTATTCGACCCAGGGCCGGTGATCGGCCTCTGGTATCTTGTGGTCACAATTCAGATGGTCCGCTCGCTGGCCTGGGCGAAGCGCCGTTCGTCTGCCGTTGACACGGAACCGCCCAGTTGACCTACCGCCGGCTTGCCGATGGGAGCGATGCCGGGCAAGCCGGCGGCACCGGGCTCATTTACGGTCGCGATCACGCTCAAAGAAATGGAGAGCCTTCTCATGAATCGAATCGTTCTACGCACCGCCTTTTTCATTACCGCGGCTCTGGCCGGGCTGCTCGTTCCGGCCTGGCTCACAGCCCAGGAACCACTGAACTTGCCGGAAACCAAGGCGCCACCCCCCACACAGACCGCGCCGCCCGCCAATGCCGCGCCGGAACTGACGCCGTCAGGGCATCCGCAGGATGCTTACTGGACGGCGCACGACAGGCAGTTGCTGACCGATTTCGGATGGCTGTCAAGGTTCAAGGAGGCAAACGTGAAGCTGGGACCGCCGGCTCCGGGCGAAAACCGCGTGGTCTTCATGGGCGACTCGATCACCGAGGGTTGGAAGATCGAGGGGCCGGATGGATCATTCCCCGGCAAGCCGTACATCAATCGCGGCATCAGCGGACAGACCACGCCGCAGATGGTGCTGCGCTTCCGCCAGGATGTGATCGCGCTGAAACCGAAGGTGGTGGTGATTCTGGCGGGCACGAACGACATCGCCGGGAACACCGGGCCGATGACCCTGGAGCAGACGGAGGACAACCTGGCCTCGATGGCGGATCTGGCGACGGCCAACCACATTCGCGTAGTGCTGTGCTCGGCGCTGCCCGCATACGACTTTCCCTGGAGCCCAGGGATGAAGCCGGCGGGCAAGGTTGTGGCGCTGAACGCGTGGATCAAGGCCTACGCGGCGGAAAACGGTTACGCTTATGTGGACTACCACACGGCGATGAAGGATGAACGCGACGGGCTGCCGGCTGCCTTGAGCAAGGATGGGGTGCATCCACTGCCGGCCGGGTACGCGGTGATGGCGCCGCTGGTGGAGGCGGGGATCGAGAAGGCGCTGAAACCAGGGAACAGGGAATAGGGAACAGTTGCCGGCGGGACTTATCCAGCGTTGGTTGCCAGCGACCGATGAGCGGAAAAGGGGAGGCTTTTCCTATTCCCTGTTCCCTGGTGCCTATTCCCTGTCCAGTCGCGATTGCTAAACCGTTCAAATGCCCCTACAATGGAGGGGAAGGATTGCAGGAAAGGTTTGTCTTTAGAGATGCCCAAGGAAAAGATTCATCCCCATTACGCCGCGGTGCGGGTTATGTGCGCCTGCGGAAACAACTTTGAGACCCGTTCGACCCACAAGGGCGACATTCACGTGGAAATCTGCTCGGCTTGCCATCCATTCTTTACCGGCAAGCAGCGGCTGGTGGACACAGCGGGGCGCGTGGAGCGGTTCCGGCGCAAGTATGCCAAGGCCAGCGAGGTGGCGGCAGCCAAGTAGCCGGCACCGAGCGAATCGGACAAGGACGATTGGGCCTCCGCCGCGGCGGGGGCCTTTTTGATCGTGCGATGATGGGTGTGCATGGTCGACGTGCGTTTCACCGTTTATTATCGCCGGGCGACACAGCTTGCAGACGCTATGAAGCTCTGTCAGGTCGAACCGTCAGCGTATGCTTCTGCCGCGGCATTGCTGGCCGTGCATAGCGCCATCTCCTACAGCGACGCCGTATTGATAGGACTTGGCGGCGCGCGACCACGCGGCGAGCATCGAGAGGCCATCACTGCTCTGAAACGGGCGTGCACTGGAGCGAGAGTCGACCATCAGGGGATCGTGCATTTTCAGAAGCTGTTGAGCGCGAAGAACGACATTGCCTACGACGAAAAGCCGGTCGATAACGAAAGAGTCACAGCGCTCTGCATCGCCGCTGAACGATTTCGGGTCTGGGCGGAACGGATTCTAGAAAAACGGCAAGGAAGGGTATCGTCATGACCGTAAAGGAAGAGACCCGAGAGTTGACGTTACGCCAGAGGGAAGGGCGGGCAATCAATGCGGTCGCGGAACTGCTGCGGCGGAAACTGTCCGTACCCAATATTTATTTGGAGCCACGATCTTCCCTTATCTCGGCGGACGTACTGGCAGTGGATCGCGGCGGGGCGGGCGACTTGCACGCCGTCGAGATCAAACTTGAACGCGATCTCAATCCCTCCGAGGGCCAACGACGGAAACCATCCAACCCAAAGGAGCTCAACGAGCTGAAGGAAACGTGGAATTCAAAGCTCAGCGAAAAGCTACACAGGATTCATCGCCAGTTGATGTCGATGCCGGCTCACTATCGATACCTTGCAATTCCGGCGGAAGGCTACGACCGGGTTTTTGGAGAACTTGGGCATCTCGGCTTGTTTCCCGAGAATGGGATCGGGCGCTTGGGCTTGATCAAAATCAGGGAAAATGGCGAAGAATCTCCATCTGCCGAAATGGCTGTCGTCCCTGAACGTTTTCGAGTAGACCCGGCAAAGCTCAAGACAATCGAAATCAGGCTATTGGCGACGAGTCGTCCGGATATCGAAGTACGAATTTAGGAATGCGCACGTATTGGAACAACCCGCTCGAAAATGCGGCACAAGATGGGATTCGCCAAGTTATGCTGTATCTCCTCGCTAACTAAGTTGATTTCCACAAAGAGGAGCTAGCGGCCAGAGGCTGGAAGCTCCGAGGCATATATGGCTGGCAAGGGCTTTACCGTGAAGAAGGAATGGGACAACCCCATTGACCACCCCATGCCCGCGGAGGCGCGGGTGCCGGCGGAGGTGCGCCTGGGGTCGGTGGTCGTGGCTCCGGCCACCGTTCTGGCTCCCATGGCCGGGGTCACGGACACGGTCTTTCGGCGGTTTATTCGGCATGCCAGCTTGTTCACGGCCGCTTCGACGACACCGGACAAGGAATTGATTTCAGTCAATATCCCGGAAGAACACCCCTCGGGGGCTAAAGCCCGCGTTGATTTTGCTGCATTTGCGGCACCACGCCCCGACCCTGAAGGGTTCCCCGGCACCCGGTCGTGCCCTGATACAGACCGTCATTCTTCCTCGGGCTGTTCAGACGCAAGCCAGGCCGGGATGGGGGTCGAGGCGTCGGCGACGAATGCGCAGTCGGGCTGCGGGTTGCTAATGACGGAGTTCACGTCAGCGGACGGGCTGGCGCGGATGCGGGAGAGTAAGCGGCGGCGGTACCTGACCTTCTATGACGACGAGCACCCGATCGGGGCGCAACTGTTCGGGTCGAATGCGGATACGCTGGCCGAGGCGGCGCGGATTGTGGAGGAGACCGGGTTCGACATTGTGGACCTGAACCTGGGCTGCCCGGCCAAGCGGGTGGTGGGGTGCAACGGCGGCTCGGGGCTACTGCGCGACCTGCCCAAAATCGGCGAGATCTTTCGTTCGGTAAGGAAGGCGGTGACGATTCCCTTTACCGTGAAGTTCCGCATGGGCTGGAACGAGAAGCAGATTGTGGGCGTGGAGCTGGCGCGGATGGCCCAGGGCGAGGGGCTGAACGCCGTGGCGCTGCACGCGCGGACCCGGGAGCAGGGCTACAGCGGCCAGGCGCAATGGGAGTGGATTGCCCAGGTGAAGCAGGCGGTGGGGATTCCGGTGATCGGGAACGGCGACATTCGCACCCCGGAGGACGCGGCGGCCATGGTGGCGCTGACGGGCTGCGACGGGGTGATGATCGGCCGCGCGGCGCCGGCCAACCCGTGGATCTTCAGGCAGATCGCGCAGTATACGGCCACCGGCAGCTACGAGCGGCCGACGGTCGAGGACCGGTACCGGATGATTCGGGCTTATTTTCAGATGCTGCTGGATGAGGCCGAGGCGACGAAGGATTTGCCCCGCGACGGCCGGATGGGTGAAACCGCCGGCAAGATGAAGCAGTTTGCCACCTGGTTCACGCACGGCGTGCCGGGCGGCGCGAAGCTGCGGGCGGCCATCTACCAGGCGCGCACCGGGGCCGATGTGCTTTCCCAGGTGGAGCTGTTCTTTGCGGCTCGGCGCGCGGCTGGCGGAGATTCCGGGCCGGATTCCGATCTGGAGCTTGAGGCCGGTGAGCCGGGAGCGTTTCCGGATGCGGCGCTGGCCTGCGACTGAAGACCTTCCATCCGAGCCGGGGAAGGTTGCGAATGTGTGGCCGTCGAATGGGCCAGATGCGAATCGTTCTGACGCAAAGACAGGAACTTCAGGGAAGCCCCGCTGCACCCCTATTGTGGAACTTTTTCTGGTCAGTACCACATCTTAGAGCCGGCGGAACGAGCATTTGGCAGCATTGCGGCCGCTACCCGAAGTGACTGTTTCTTAAAGAACGATCACTGCTGGTCCATCCTCGGTCTCATGCTTCACCGCCTCGAGAGCCTTGTTCGCGTCCTCCAGTGAGAACGTGGTGACGCGAGGCCGGAAACTTAGATCGTGAGCCAAGGCGAGGAAATCGCGCGCATCCTGCCTGGTCATGTTGGCCACACTGCGTATTTGGCGCTCGCCCCAGAGCAACTTGTCGTAGTCGAAGGCGGGCATCTGATCCAGGTGAATGGCGTTTATGGCGACCACTCCCCCTTTGCGGAGAGCGGACAAAGCGCTGACGACGACCTTTCCGCTGGGAGCGAAGGTGATGGCGCGATCAAGCTCGGTGGGGGGCTTTGCGTCTTCGTCGCCGACCCATGTGGCGCCGAGCAACTGAGCTGCCTTGCGGTGAGACTCGCCGCGGGTGACTACATAGACCTCGCAATCCCAGGACTGGAGGATGCGAATTGCCAGCGTAGCCGAACTCCCAAAACCGAACAGACCGACGCGTTCCCCGCGCTGGACTCCTGCAACCCGAAGGCTGCGGAAACCGATGATGCCTGCGCATAGCAGCGGGGCGACGTGGGAATCGTCGAGGCCCTCCGGCAATGGGATCGTGAAATCAGCTTGAACCGCCGCGTACTCAGCGTAGCCACCGTTCACCGAGTAGCCGGTAAATACGGGATGATCGCAGAGGTTCTCCATGCCGTGGCGGCAGAACCAGCAAACGCCATCTACACGGCCCATCCAGGAGACGCCGACGCGCGTTCCGAACGGCAGATCCGGGGTTGCGCCTTCCACCACCTCGCCGACGATCTGATGACCGGGGACGATGCGCGGCCGGATTGGTGGGAGATCGCCTTCAACGATGTGGAGATCGGTGCGGCAGACGCCACAGGTGATGACCTTGAGCAGCACCTCTCCGGAGAGTGGCTGAGGCCGTGGGAGATCTTCAATCGAAACCCAACTTCCGGGAGTACTTGACTTGGAATCGAATACGGCTGCTCTCATCGCAAATCCTCCGGGCACAAGCTTACTCTTGGGAGCGGACGTAGTCATCGGCGGTCCTTCGCCCTTAGCCAGAGGCTGGCAGAGTGCGATAGCGCCAATCGGCCGATGCCGCGGCGTTTGCCGGTACGAATCCGCGGTCCGCGCGATCAGTTTAGGGATCGCGCACGACTAGAGCCTGTTATTAACT
>PLGM01000374.1 GCA_003139795.1 Acidobacteriaceae bacterium
GAACCTGGCACTGTCCAGTTAGAACTTATCCGTAAATTAGTAGCGCCAACCTCCAGGTTGGCTGTCGCGTGGGCCTCCCGGCCCACGCACGGGTCCTGATTGCGTGGACGCCGCCAGGATAGCCCCTCTGGAGACCGCGCTACCGCAGCAGACAATTCACGGATAGGCTCTTAGCTTCAAGGCCGCTCCAGGGCGATAATGCCCCCAAGGGATCGGCCGCCAGTGTCACTTTTTGGCTTCGCCGCTTTCTTATACCTTGTGGAGAGACTATCATTGCATCGGTGCTTCCTTACGCTCTCAGGCTATGGGCCTATGGCGGGTGGGTGCTCACGACAGTTCCGGCTCAGGCATCGAATCCCCAGGAATCGATCACAGCACCCAGGAAAGCAACGGAAACATTGCGGCAATTCGCACAACTCGCGGCGGACGGTTCATTACCCCACTCGAATTCCGGGAATTCGCGCGTCCGCTCCCCTTTTCTCAGCAGATTGCCGTTTCGGATTGCCGCGATTCTTGTGGCTCCGGCCTTGCTTGTCGCCGCAGGTTGCGGAAGCGGACCTGTGACCGCCGACCCCTCGAATGGCAGTTTCGCGCTCTCCCCCGGCACCGGCTCCATTGACACCAACTGCACCGGCTGCAATGCCACCGGTGCGCAGGGCACATCCGTGGAGCAATTCGGGGCCACGCTCGCCGGCGGAGGCGCGGCCGCCATCACCTGGTCGGTCTCAGGCGGGGACGCGAATAGCGGGCCCGGCATCATTACCTCATCCGGCCAGTACACTCCGCCCAGCTATCTCACGGCCGACCGCGTCGAGGTGGTGGTCAGGGCAAGACTGAATTCAAGCACCTCGGCTACCGCCGTGCTGACAGTGACGCCGGGATTCCTGCAGCCGCTGACGCCGGAGAACGTGGCCCTGGGCGCCAACGGCCAGGTAACCGTGACCGGCTTCCTGGCTGAGGCGGGCGGCGAAGACGGCATCTCCTTTGCGCTCTCGAACTCCGCCACGGGCTCGACCGGCGGACAGGGGACGCTGGGCTCGACAAGCTGCCAGCGCGGCACGCAAACCTTCACCTCCTGCGCTGTCACTTACTCGGCGCCGGCCTCGGTTGCATCCACCGGCGCAACCTACGTGGTGGCCACGGTGGGCACATCGTCTTCAAAGACCGCGGCCGAAGTGCTGCTGAACACCGCGGGCGTCTCCAGCAATCCCGCCACCCACCAGGCGCAATTGGCGGCGCCGGTTCAAATGGGCAGCTCCGGCGGCAACAACATCGATTACGACATCCAGGGCAACCAGATTGCGGACTGCTGCGGCGGGACGCTGGGGTCGCTGATCCAGGACGCCAACAACCACCAGTACCTGCTGAGCAACAATCATGTGCTGGCGCGCAGCGACCAGGCCAGCGTGGGCGACGCCATCACCCAGCCGGGACTGATCGACAACAACTGCACGCCCAACGGGGAAGGCGCCGGGACTTCGCTGGTGGGTTCGCTCACGGGCTGGCTGGCGCTCAGCTCCAGCGCCACCAACGCCGACGCGGCCATCGCCCAGGTGGCAGCGGGGGGGGTGGACCCCTCCGGCGGCATTCTTGAGCTCGGCGCCCGCCAGGCTGACGGTACGCTCGCAGCGGCGCCCCCCGGCATCTCTTCGACCGGCGGCAAAGGCGAAGCTGCCTCGCTCGCTCTGACCGTGGCCAAGAGCGGGCGCACCACCGGGTTAACGTGTGCCGCCGTCTCGGCGGTCAACCTGGACGTAAACGTGGATTACTTCCTGGACTGCGCCGAAACCAAGCCCTACCTGACCAAGACCTACACCAACCAGCTGGCCGTCAGCGGCAACCAATTCACCGACGCGGGCGATTCCGGCTCGCTGGTGATCGATGCCGGCACTGCCGAACCGGTGGGCCTGTTCTTTGCCGGCGGGATGGACGCATCCGGTGTGAGCCAGGGAGTGGCCAACCCCGTGGCCGATGTGCTGAGCGAGCTGAGCGCGCATGTGGGCGGCGGCACATCGTATACATTCGTGGGCGCCGCCGACCACGCCGTCAGTTGCCTGAACTACGGCGACAACACCATCGCCGTGGCGCAGGCGCGCACCCTCAGCGATGCGGAGATCGCGCACGCTCAGCAGGCCCTGGCGCAGGCCCGCCTGCTAGTGAACCCGTCAGCCGGCATCCTGGGAGTGGCCACCGGCAAGAGCAGCGACCATCCCGGCGAAGGCGCGGTCATTGTCTATGTGGATGAAAACATGGCAGTAACCGCGCCGGCGATGGTGGACGGCGTGCGCACCGTGGTGATTCCCACCAATGCCCACGCGGTGGCCTTTGGCTCGGCGCCCCAAACTCCTTTTGAAACCAGTTCCGCGCCCGTTCTCCCCGTCGCGGTCCTCAGCCAGGCAGTGGCCGTCAAGCAGCAGGTCGCGCGCAACCTGATGCGGGAGAATGCGGCCTTCTTCGGCGTTGGCGTGGGCCAGAGCCTGGACAATCCCAAGGAAGCGGCGTTGGCGATCTATGTGGACCGCAAGCACGTTCCCGCCCAACTGCCGGCCACCGTGGACGGCCTCCGCGCCCGCTACATCGTGATGGACCGGCTGCACGTGACCCGCTCTTACGCGGCTGCGGTGCAGTCCAAACTCCATTGCCTGCCCCACGCGGCAGCAGGCCGTCCTGCCAGCTTCGATCCGCTCAACCCGATCCGGCCCCAGGCTTTCAGGTTGAACTGAGCTTCCCCCTTGCAGGGTCTGGGCCAAGATGGTTTGGTGCCACGGATATGGCTGACCTTGCCTGCGGTGTCGCGCAGTCGAGATTCCCACTCCAATTAAGGTCAGGACTTTGTTGCGGCGACATTGCGCGGCAGTGCCCCCACCGCCTGCTGCAGGTCTTCCACGTCCTCGACGCGGTGCGTTAGCGCCGCTGCCAGCATGAAGAAGATTCCACCCGCCACCACCGCGGAAATCCGGTTGTTGTTGAGCAGATGGTTCATGATCCAGCCGAATCCAAGCGATGCCACGATCTCAGGAATCACGACGAAGGAGTTGAAGATTCCCATGTAGACTCCGGTCTTTCCTTCAGGCAGCGATCCGGAAAGAATGGAGTAGGGCATGGAGAGCGTACTGGCCCAGGCGATCCCGATTCCGGTCATGGAGAGCAACAGGGGGAACTTGCTGTGAATCACGGCCACGGAAAGCAGCCCCAGGCCGCCGCATATCAGGCACAAGGCATGGGTTGCCTTGCGCCCATACTTCCGCGCCAGCACAGGCAGCAGGAATGAGAATCCGAAGCACACCAGCGAGTACATTCCGAAACAAACGCCCGCCCACTCCGCTCCCGCGGAATACAGGGGAGAATTGGTGTCGGCGGCGCCGAAGACATTGCGCGCCACGGCAACCGGAAAGTACAGCCACATGCAGAACAACCCCAGCCAGGTGGAGATCTGGACCCAGGCGAGTTGGCGCATGGTGCGGGGCATCTGGCGGACCGATGCCAGGATTTCGCGGGCCCCTGCCGCGATGCCCGCGCGCTCGGCCTTCTGTTTTCGAAATTCCGCCATGTTTTCCGGCGGATATTCCTTGGTCGTGAAAACGGTCCAAAGCACAGCGCCCAGGAACGCCGCTGCGCCTACGTAAAAAGAAAGACGCACGGTAAAAGGAATCGTCCCCGCGGCCCTGGTTTGGGTCAGGTGAAAAACGTTGGTCAGCAGGTAAGGCAGCGCCGAGGCAATCACCGTGCTAAGGCCAATGAGAAGGCTCTGCATGGCAAAGCCGCGAGTACACTGAGACTCCGGCAGCAGGTCGGAGACAAACGCGCGAAAGGGCTGCATGCTGATGTTGATGCTGGCGTCGAGGATCCACAGCAGGCCCGCCGCCATCCAGAGTGCGGAACAGCGCGGCATCAGGATGAGCGCCATTGAACTGAGAATCGCGCCGGCCAAAAAGTAAGGCCGGCGCCGGCCCAGGGGCCCCCAGGTGCGGTCGCTGGCCTGGCCGACGATCGGCTGCACCAGCAATCCAGTCAGCGGCGCGGCCAGCCACAGAATCGGGATCTGATCGGCCCGCGCGCCCAGGTATTCGTAGATGGCGCTCATGTTCGCCATCTGCAATCCCCAACCGAACTGGATACCGAAAAAGCCGAAGCTCAAGTTCCAAATCTGCCAGAACGTGCGTTGCGGTTTTTCCATGGATTCGATTCTCCTGCCGGCGGCTTCTCCTGTCGAGGATTCTTGCTACCGGTCGTAAAGGGTGACCAGGGATCGCAGTCTCGCGTTCAACTCGGGGATCAATGGGCCCGGAAGTCGGCGAATTCGTAGGCGAACGGGCCGAAATCACCGCTGCCGAAGCGGCCGGGCAGAGAGGTGAAGTGCAGCAGAATCCCACTACAGCGCGGAAATTCCACCCTGCAACCATACACAGGTCGGCGGCGTCAGGGCAAGGCCGCTCCTGCCGCGCTCTTTGGGGTCAGCTCAGGAAACGGAAGAATCGCGCATAACAAGATATTTCACTCATGGAATTAACGAATTGCAAGGTGCCGATGCGCAACCGTTTTGCCGCCGGAGTTCCCAAACCTGGCTCGGGGCGGGTCGAACGATGGCGCAGAAATAGCTACGCCGTTCTGATTTCGGCGAGCAGATCGGGACGCCGCTCCAATACCTTGAGCACCTTCACCAAGGCCAGCAGCGGTTTGGTTTTCCCGTTCGCGTAGCGCAAAAACGCATTGACTCCGCCGCCAGGGATTTCCGCGGCTTCCCGCTGATCGAGCGCAAGTTTCTTGCGAACGCCGGCGATGATTGGCAAGGAAAGCCCTTTTGAAGTCTCCATTCTGCCCATTTCATGAACAGACCCCGATTGCAAAATAGCTATATTAGCTATACAATTCATATTAACTGGTATCTTGAGGTGAAAACGATGGTGACCATGACTTCTGTAGAGGCGCAGAACAGCTTCGGAAAGTTGCTCGATACGGCGCAGCGCGAGGCTGTCACGATTACCCGTCATGGACGGCCCACGGCCTTCGTCGTATCGCCCAAAGATATGGAGGAACTGCTGGATTCGCGGCGCAAACGCAGCAGGGCCGTCGCCGATCTGGAAGCGTGGAGGGCGCAGGCCGCAAAGCGCGCGACCGCGGCGCAGACAGCAGCCGCGGACGCGTTGACCGATGAGGATGTGACCCGCATGGTGCACGCATCTCGATGAGCCGCATTCAACGGGTCATTCTGGACACAAGTACGTTGGTAAGCGCCGCGCTCCGCATGGGGTCCGTTCCCGATCGAGCCTTGTTGAAAGCGTTGCGCACCTGCGACGTTTGCGCCAGCGTGGAAACGCTGGATGAACTGGCGCGGGTGCTGGATGGCAAGAAGTTCGACCGCTATTGCGATAGAGAATCGCGCCGCTCCTTTGTGGCGCTGATACGCCGCAGTGTGCGTCTATTCGCCGTCGACAACGCCGACAGGGCGGCTGTCGATCCGGCCTGCCGCGACCTCAGGGATAACCAGTTTCTGGCGTTGGCGCTGGTATCCGAGGCCGATGCCCTGGTCAGCAGCGATGAGGACTTGTTGGTGTTGCATCCGTGGCGCGGGATACCGATCGTGACGCCGGCAGAATTTCTCGGCTAGCCCGATGCGTGCGCGGTGGGTTGGTATTGAGATCCCCTGAAGATTGCCGCCTCTTGACCGGCCCCCCCTCACACCGCCGCAGCCGTCTGTTTTGCCGGAGCCGCCAGGTTGAGGTCGTCGGGGATGAAAAGCTCAAAGACGGTCCCGGAGGTCTTTCCTTCTCGAGCCGTGCGGCTGCGCACATGCACCAGCCCGCGGTGCTTCAAGATGATCTCGTGGCTCACCCACAGGCCCAGGCCGGTCCCCGTCACTTCCTTGGTGGTGAAGAAGGCTTCAAAAACGCGCTCGCGCACCGCCGGCTCCATGCCGGTCCCGGCGTCGGCCAGCGTGAATCGAACTCCCGTCTGCGCGGGGTCGTTCCAGTTGCGCGAGCGGCGCGCACGCACCAGCAGGCGGCCGCCGGCGCTGCTGGCGTCGATGGCGTTGCTTACCAGGTTGGCGAAAACCTGGCGCAGCTCTCCGGCAAAGCAGAACAGGTCCATCTCCGCGTCGTAGTCCCGCTGCACCTGGATGTTCAGGGTATTCAGCCGGCCTTGATAGAGGCTGAGCACGGAGTCCAGCAGCTCGCCCATGTTGGCGCGCGTGGGCAGCGTGGATTGGCGGTAGAAGCGGAGCGTTTGCTGGGTGATCTCGGCAATGCGCTTGGCCTCGTGTTCGGCCATGGCCACATAGTTCAACGCCGAATCGTCAAGCCCGCAATAGTTGCGAAGAAGAAAGAGCAGGTTGGTGATGGCCTCCAGAGGATTGTTGATCTCGTGGGCGATGGAGGCGGCCAGGCGACCGGTTGCAGCCAGCTTCTCGGTCTTGCGCAGGGCTTCTTCGCTGCGCTTGCGCTCGCTGGCGTCCAGCACGATGACACCCACCCATCGCACCTGCTGGGGGGTGGTTCGCACCGGATAGGCGCTGGCCAGCCAGGTCCACTGGCGCTCGGGGTTGCCGTCCTGGGCGCTCGGCACAGGATTGGTCAGTTCCAGGTTGCGCACCGGCTCCTCCTCGGCAAAGACGCGCAGCACCGTGTTTTCCAGCTCCTGGGCCACCGGCTGCGGCAACAGCTCGGGCAGCGTGCGGCCCAGGTGGCGGCTGAGGCTGACGCCGGTCATGTCGGCAAAGACCTGGTTGACGCGGACGAAGCGGCAGCGGCGGTCAAAGAACGCCAGGCCGATGGGCGCGTTGGCCAGCATCGAATCCAGCAGCGAAAGCGTGTCGTTGAGGCCGGAGCGCTGCTCCGCAATCGAGGCCACCATGCGATTGAAGGCGTCAACCAGGTCGCCGATCTCGTTGTGCACGGCCACCGGCAGAGGGAAGTTGCCGCTGTGCTCGGGCGAGCTCATCAGCGCGCGCGTGCCGCGATGCAGCGTGGCCAGCGGCGCGGAGATGGAGCGGGCCATCAGCAGCACCAGCAACGCGGACGCCACGATCCAGATGACGCCGAAGATGACCGTGTCGCTGAGAATGGAGTTGAACTGCTCACGGGCCCACCTGGGGTCGAACTCGACCCAGGCAAAGCCGCGCAGATCGCCGCCGGTGTAGATGGCGTGAACGCATTCCCAACGATTGCCTTGCAGAACCAGGAATTTTGACTCCTGAGCCCGCACTTGCGGGATTTGCGCGAGCTCGGCCGGTTGCAGCGGGGCCTGATCCGCTTCCCCTTTGCTGACGAAGAGCACGTTTCCGGCCGGGTCGGTAACCTTGGCAAGAGCCACGGTGGGCCCTTCGCCCATCATTTGAACCGACAGACCCACCCAGCCGGGCCGCTCCTGGAGTATGGCCTGCTGAGCCTGCAACGCCAGGGATTCGGCCTCGTACGCCAGCCGCCTCTGGGAGCGCTCCCGCACCTCGTTGACCTGCTGGCGAATCAGGAGCGCCCCAAAAAGCCCGATGGATAGCGCCTCCAGCAACACTAGTCCTGCAAGCATCTGCCATCGAATCGACCGCGGCCACCAGCGCATGTGCAAGCCCCCCAGCCCCCGCCCTAGTCAGCTCCTCAGTTTAGAGCAATTTCAGGGTTGACATGCCGCAGGGTAGTTCCCGGCAGCGTGGCTCTTTCCTGGGGAAAAAGCCGCTCGAGCGCATCGGCCCCCATTCCAGCAACCCTGAAATTGCTAGAGCGGCCGTCCCGCGTCACCGGCATCCGGTTTTCGCTCTAGGCTCTTGACTTCGATGCCAGCGCCTGGGCAATCTGCCGCCCGTGAAAACGCCCGTTCTCAATAAAGATCTCATTAGTGCGCATTCCGGCCACGATCACCCCGGCCAGGTAGATGCCGGGCACATTGCTCTCCAGCGTCTCGGCATCGCAAACCGGCAATCGGTCCTGGCCCTCGAACCGCACGCCCAGCCGCTCCAGAAAATCGAAGTCGGGGTGGTAGCCGGTCATGGCGAAAACAAAATCGTTCTTCCGCGTCTGGCGGCCCTCGGGCGTCTCCACCACCACGGTGTCGGGCGTGATCTCCACCACCCGCGAGCTGAACAGCGCCGTGATCTCGCCGTTCTTGATGCGGTTTTCAATGTCCGGCTTGATCCAGTACTTCACATGCGGCGGAATCTCCGGCCCGCGGTAGACCAGCGTCACCCGCGCGCCGCTCCGCCACAGCTCCAGCGCCGCAATGGCCGCCGAATTCTTGCCCCCGATCACCACCACGTCCATCTCGAAATAGGGGTGGGGATCGACGTAGTAATGATGCACCTTGCTCAAACCCTCGCCTGGGATGCGCATGTAGTTGGGCAGGTCGTAGTAGCCGGTGGAGAGGGCTAGCTTGCGGGTGCGGATGGCTCCCGGCCGGCCGAAGCGGTCCACGGTGTGCACCGTGAAGTCGCCGTCGGCGCCCCCGACCCGCTCCACGCGATGATACTGGCGCACGTCCAGCTTGTAGTAGGCCGCCACCAGCCGGTAATACTGCAGCGCCTCGTTGCGGCTGGGCTTCGGATTGGGGCTGGGAAAGGGAATATCGCCGATCTCCAGCAACTCCGGCGTGGTAAAGAAGGTCATGTGCGAGGGGTAATGGAAGAGCGAGTTGCACAGGCAGCCCTTGTCCACCACAACCGCGCGAAACCCCGCCTTCTGCGCCTCGATCGCGCAGGCCAGCCCGGTAGGCCCGGCGCCGACCACGAGAAGGTCGAAGATTTCGTCTGCCTGTCCGGCTGCTTGCGTTTCCTGATTCAAGTCGTTCATGAGTATAGCTTAGGGCACGGCGGTGCTGTTGGGGGATGGAAGGGATGATTGGCCGACTTGACGGGAAATGGTAGAATGGTAGAATCTTATGGTAGAAAGGTAGAACGATGATGCGAGGCGAGGACCCGGAAGCGACGAATCAGGAGGAGACTCAACCCGAAGGCAGTACAGCCAGGAAAGGGCTTGCGGCCTGGCTGATGGAGATCAGTCGAGAGACGTCGGCCATGATGAACGATGGCCGCACTTCCAAAGAGTTGATGGACGAACTCTACGACGACGAAACAGGCTTGCCGAAATAATTGCCTCTCGCTGCGTTGGCGCCCGACTCGCTTGGCCACAAAGAGAATGGGTTGAAAGGAATAGGAATGAACCTGAACATCAAGAATCATCAGACCTACGAACTCGTGAAGGAATTGGCGGTCATGAAAGGCTTGAGCCTGACATCCGCGGTGACGATTGCCGTGCAAAACGAGATTGACAAGGAGAAAGCGGAACGGGAAAAGGCCCAGCAGACGACTCAGCCAAAGCGATCCGAGCTGTTGATGGCCTTTGCAAAGGAGTACTCCCAACGGGTGAAGCATCCGATTCATTCCTGGGAGGTTGACGCGCTGCTCTACGGAGAGGACGGTTTGCCCAGATGATCGTGGACTCCTCAGCGCTTATCGCCATCCTCACGGACGAACCCGATGCTCTCGCGCTGTCGCAGGTCCTGGACCGGCCTGAAACCGTTCGCGTGTCGGCCGCCTCCTACCTGGAGACTTCGATTGTGCTGGATAAACACAGAGATCCGGTTCTGAGCGCGAAGCTGGATGGCCTTATGGAATTAGCGAAAATGGTCATCGAGCCGGTCACAGCCGAGCAGGCAAAGATTGCCCGCCAAGCCTACCGCGACTACGGCAGAGGCAGCGGCCATCCCGCCAACCTCAACTTCGGCGACTGCTTCAGCTACGCCCTGGCCCGCGACAAGCGCGAACCAATCCTCTACAAGGGCGATGATTTTGTGCATACGGATCTTCGCTCCGCGTGAGCCGCGATTGCCTTACGTTTGCCGATCGGCTTGCTCTCAACTCCAGACCCGCGCCATCCTGAGCTGGAAGCCGGCAACCGGACCTGAGCCTCCGACTACATCAGGGCGGTTGAGCACCACCGGAGCGGCTCCCGCTGCGTAGACGGCCACAGTTCCGCCGAACGGATCAATGCGCCAAGCCAGCCGGACGCCGTTCGCAATCCACTGCTCCATCTTGGCGTCCAGGTCGGCCAGCGAGTCGGAAGGCGAGAGAATCTCGATCAGGAAATCGGGCGCAAATGGCAGAAAACGCTCTCGCTCCTGTTCGCTCAACGCCGCCACGCGGCTTGACTCCACCCAACCGGCATCGGGGCTGAGCGTGGAACCGTCGGGCAAATTGAAACCGGCATTGGAACTGAAGACCTCTCCGCGCCCGTCCGCCTCCGCCCAGGCAAACAGCTCATGCACCACGTAGGCCTCGCGGAGGTTGTCCTTATAACCGCTCGGAGTCATCACCAGAATCTCTCCCGACGCCAACCGCTCCACCTTGCAGGGCTTGTTGGCCTCGGAAAAGGCCATCAACTCCTCGTCCGACAAAGGGACAGGAGGGCGCAGACGCGCGGGCAGCGCTACATTTTGAAGTGCTACCTGCATGGTTTCGTCCTCCCCTCTCGATTGAGCCAGCCCGTCAAGGGCCTTCTAAGGATAGTGTAGACCGGCTCCTGCGGGCACGCCAGCAGCGCGGCCGAACTTCGGCGACTGCTTCAGCTACGCCCTGGCCCGCGACAAACGCGAACCCCTGCTCTACAAGGGCGACGACTTTGTGCACACGGATTTACGGCCAGCGAGGTAAAGGGTCCCGAGGATCTATTGGGCGGGCGCCTTGTTGTCCGCACAACCAACAACAACGTGCAGCTTGCCTGCCGCAGGATCCGGAAGGTTCGCCGCATGAATCGTGTAGTCGATCGCGAATGACCGGGCTCCCGTGAATGAACTAAAGGTTATGTAAAGCGGGTCGAGTGGCTGAACCATTCCGTGTTTCGCCCTCATGATGCCAACCTCAACGTCATAGCTATTCGTGCGACGAATGGATGGTCGGCTCACATTTGGAGGAGTGATGGGCACATTTAGACTATTGAGACGATCATACAGCTCCGGCGCATGAAAACCTGGCACGAACATGGGCTGACTTGCCTTCTCAATCCAGGTCTTTGGGCGGGTAGGTGCGCGTGGTGCTTCAGGCTCCTTGGGTAACTCATCTTTATTAAACAACTCAAAGCCGTCGGGAAAATGCAGGAAAATATCTATATCCTCAGCAGGGCATGTACCATCGTTCACAAGTACTATTTCGAGTCGCGCAGTGCGGCGTCGCAGATCGTTAAACTCTCGTACGCTATAAAGGTACCTTTCGTACGCAGTGAAATACTTATCCAAACTTGAGTTGTACTTATTGACGTCTTCAGCGCTGATACCCATCCCCACACCGGCAATCGCCAAGTCAAAGAAGATCCCGGCTTGTTCCCTTCCCACTCCTTGGGGATCGCTCATCTTCGGATGATCCCTGCGAAGACCCGCCAGTTGGTCGAGAATAATCTCGGGAGTCAATTCCTCGTGATCTGAGAGATCCAGTTCCTTCCAATCCTCCTCGGACTCAAAAACTAGTCGCAGCGCCGGTGAAATGCTCCGCAATCGCCTCACTTGCTCATCGAGTTCCCTGATACGCTTCTCGCTCGCGAGCGTCTCGTCTGGCAGAGAGGTCTCTTCCGGAAGCCGGACGACCGAGAATCCGCTCGCCTTGGCCTTGAGTTTGAGACCGAGATCATCCGTGACAATCTCATGCGAACACCCGATGTGTTCGGTCCGATGCTCAATTAAGGCCGCAATCAGATAGTCATCTGAAACATCGCGTGAAAGTTGAAAGGCTGCGAAGTCAATCAGCGGATCTCGAACCCCAAGAATCAACTCAACTGAGTCACGAACCATGACAGGCGGTGTTTGGTCAGACCAACTATTGAGCCTTCGGAGAGCTGCGCTTGCCCGGTCTCGGATCTTTTCCGATTTTGGGAAATCCTTTTGTTTGTTCAGTTCGCGGATTACGATCGGGCTGACGACCAAGACAATCTCGCAGAGCTGGTTCCGCAAATTCA
>PLGM01000310.1 GCA_003139795.1 Acidobacteriaceae bacterium
CGCCAGTCCTCGACCCGACCGGCATGGCGACCCGAATCCATGGCCCGTCTTCGGGTGAGGATCGCAGTCGCAAAGGGCGTTTCCCAGTACAAATCCCGAAAATTCAAATCTGCCGATGATGTCAGGGTAGGGACGAATTCCTACGCTTCTGTGTGCAGGCCAGTTAATCCGGCTACTCTCCCCTTCCTGGTCTGATGCCACACTCCAAGCGCTATCGGGGCGAATAACTACAATTGGAATGCGACCAACCGGGACCGGCAGTTTAACAAGTGGAATTCGTAGATATGCGGACCGGCCTCATTCACGGTAAGGCATCTACATGGTTCTGCCTTAAACTGCCCGTCCTGCTCTACGGCCCGGCGATAAGGCCACGCGCCAGGGCGCGAATGCCGAATTCGAAGCTGCGGCCGCCAAATTCACACGCAAACGGTATCGCCTCCCGCAGATGGGGAAATTCTCCGGCCGGAAGACTTCGGTCCAAGGCTTCGATCTCATCAGGGCCGGGCACATGTTCTCCTCCTGATGCCATCATTCCCACAAACCCGCGCACTGCGGCGGCAATCGTATTCATCCCCGAAAACGCCTCTGCCGGAGGTAGGCCGGCGTCGCGCAGTATCCCGGTCAGCAGCTCGACCGGACGCAGCGCGGCCGCCGTCGCCGGGCCGCGTGCGAGCACAATCGGCAGCGCGTGAGAGTGAGCCAATAGAACGTCGCGGTAAGCGCGCGCCGCGCGGACCACGCGCTCCACGGGCGGGTCTGCCGAATGATCGGCGGAGAGATCGATCTCCGCCATGACCGCTTCTACAATGGCGTCGAACAATGCCTCCTTGTTCGGAATGTGATAGTAGACGGCCATCGGGTCGACGCCCAGCTCGGCGCCCAGCCGTCGCATGGAGAGAGCCTTGAGACCTTCATGATCCACCAGCGCGAGCGCCGTGGCAACAATCCGCTCACGGAGGAGCGGCGACCGTGGCCCTTCGCGGCGCTTGCGCGCTCTCTTCTCAATGGCCGGCACAGGATGCGCTCCTCTCGATGGGTCCATCGGGCTGATTCCTGGACGGGATAATTATACATCGTAGAACTGGCAAGTAACTATAGATAAAGGAGATAGTTTTGCTTTATTTCCTCAGGAGCAGAAAGTATGAGAGTTCGAGTTGACAAATACTCTACATTGTAGAATCATGAACACAGATTGAATTCTACGTTGTAGAATCTAGACTTCATCTGGAGGGAAATTCAACCATGCGCATCACCATTCTGAATGGAGAGCCGGAAAGCACCTCGGCCTTCGAGGCGTATCTCTGCGAGGTTGCAAGGCGGCTCGCGGCCGCAGGCAACGCCGTCACGACTCTCGCCCTGCGCGAGCTCGATCTGAAAGGCTGCTCCGGCTGCTTTGGCTGCTGGGTGAAGACGCCGGGCGAGTGCGTCAAGCGCGACGACAGCGCGCAGATTTGCCGGGCTGCCATCAACGCCGATCTGCTGCTGCTGGCCTCGCCGATGACAATGGGTTTTACGACCGCGCTGCTCAAGCGCGCCGCCGACCAGATGATCGGTCTGTTGCACCCCGATTTCATAATCGAAGGCGGAGAAGTACATCATCGCGCGCGCTACTCCCACTACCCCAAGTTTGGACTGTTGCTGGGCCCGGAGAGTGACAGCGACGCCGAAGACATTGAAATCGCCACCGCGATGTGGGCGCGAATGGCGCGCAACATGAAATCCAGCATGGTCTTCACCGCCGTCTCGGACCGCTCTGCCAAGGAGGTCGTCAATGAAATCGCTCTTGTTGCTTAATGGCTCGCCGCGCGGCGAACACTCGAACTCGATGAAGATGCTCGCGCATGTCGCCGAGGGCTGGGAACGCGGAGGGGGAAGCATGCCGGAAACGCTTCATCTGGCGCGGAAGTCCGACTTTGACCGCGCCGTCGCAGCCTTTGCTGGGACCGATGTGGCGCTGCTGGGTTTGCCGCTATACACCGATTCGATGCCGGGGCTGGTGAAGGCTTACATTGAGGCTCTGGTTCCGCGTGTGGTTGTGGCGCGGGAAGGCGGCATGAACCCGACGCTCGGATTCTTGGTGCAATCCGGCTTCCCCGAGGCGCTGCATTCACGCCCGCTGGAGCGCTACCTGGCCAAGCTGGCGCGGCGACTTGGCTCGGCCTACGCGGGTACGATCGTGCACGGCGGGGGCGAGTCGCTGAAGATGATGCCAGACGAAGCGAACAAGAAGCTATGGGCGCGACTGCGAGTTCTAGGAGAGCAGCTGGCTCGCGACGGCCGATTTGGCGAGAAGGAGCTGAAGGCCGTCGCAGGCACGGAGCGGTTTTCGGCCCCGATGGCGGCGCTGCTCTCATTGGCCGCCAAGCTGCCAATCGTGCAGTTCTACTGGAACATGCAACTGAAAAAGAATGGTGCGTGGGAGCGCAGGTTCGCGGCGCCTTATGGGGCCGCCTTCCGGCGGCTTTGAAGTTTTCCAACCTATCCGCCTCTCCCCTGCGGCGATTGCCGTGTCCGGGGAGCCAATTATCCCGACGATCCTTCCTCTGTTGCCTATAGAGCCATTGCTTCTCGAATTTCAGTTGTCCGATTGAAAGCGCGATTTGGGGGCACTGGCTGTGTTGCTGCAAGTCTGCAGGCAGAATGCGCCCCGGTTAAAGCCCAACGATCCGTGGTCCGCATGGCATGTCGGGCTTACGATGGCTATGCTGAAACCGTTGTGCCGAAACAAGGAACGGGAAGTCGCCATCCCGACTGGAATCCGCAGACCATGACATCAATGAGGATCGGCGTCGGTATCGGTGTTTTTCAGGACCGATCCGACTACTGGTCCCTAACTGCCTGTGGTGCAACT
>PLGM01000350.1 GCA_003139795.1 Acidobacteriaceae bacterium
GAACAACCGGAGCCACCGCAGTTGACCATCGCTTAAGCTCTATGCCTGGTCGATGGCGTTCCCACCCCCGAATCGATGGCGGAATAACCTCCCGAACCCTCGCGACACTTCGCTCCAAACGGCAGCGGGCAGCTTCCTCAGAAGCTGCCCGCCGATTCCTTTTGTCTACCCCTCTTGTTGCCGGCCGCTACCAGCTTCCGCGTTCACCGAAAATGTCGATGACGTGCGCCAACCGTTCGCAACCGTTCTCCCAGTTGGCGAAGAGCGCTCGCTCCAGCCGGTCCGGATTCCCTTCGACAAGAGCGGCGATGATCTCCTCGTGCTCGGCCACCGAAACGTGCAGCTCGTTGATGATCGAACTCGCATAGAGCCGCCAATAGCGCTCGGTTTGCGGCTCGATTGCGCGGTGCAAAGTGGTCAGGCGCGGTCCAGAGCCGGCGGCCAGCAGCAGACGATGAAACTCGTGGTCGAGGTCGAAGATGTCGGGACCGTTGTAGCCGCGATCGCGCGCAATCTGTGCCAGTCTGTCATTGACCGGCTTCAGTTTGGCAGCCAGTGCGTCGCGCTCACGCTGCGGCAGTGCGGCGGCGCGGCGCCCGGCCAGCCCCTCGAGGCAGCCGATGATCGGATACAACTCGTTGGCGTCTTCCTTGGTCATCGGCGCCACGATCATGCGCGATTTGCTCCCGTTGCGAAACTCGATGACATAACCCTCGCGCTGCAACAGGTGGAGCGCACCCCGCACCGGCGTCCGGCTCATGTTCAGGTGGTCGCACAGATCGCCCTCGACGATCCAGGTTCCCGGCGCCAGCCGGGCATGGACAATCAAATCGCGGATACGCTGAAACGCGATGCCGACGCTGGTTCCATGCTCCGCCTTGGCGGAGTTCTTCTTTGGATTCTTGATTGCTTTTGTCGCAGAAGGTATCATGCGCCTTCACTCTCCGCTCGCGAACCTTGCCGGAATCCTATAGTCATTGGCGTCGCATGTATCCGCGGCACTATGTCGATTCTAACAACAATCGCGCTCTTGCCGGATGCCTTTCAGGATAGATGTCTTGCGCCGCTGACTCCGCCAGGCCCTCCCGGAAAAAACTGCCGCGTCCACAATCTAACGGGGCGCGGCAGTTAGGGGTGCATCGATTGAGTTGTCTAGAATCGGAAATTTCCGCGGACTTCAATATTCCTCGGACCATTGGCCGTTGCATTGGTGGTGCCGAACGTGTCGTCCTGAACTCCGGTATCCATGCCTGCCCAGGCCACGTGATTGAAGGCATTGATGAATTCCGCCTGGATGGTGAAGTTCATTTCCCCGTGCAGCGGTACAACCTTGGTGATCGCCATATCCGTACTGATCCACTTTGGATCGTGCAGCCACATGAGTGTTCCGAATTGGCCGGCAGAAAACTGCGGGCTGATGTACTGCGCATTAGCTTGTCCAATGCTGGAAATGTACTTGGGATCGAATAGATTCACCCGCCCGCTTCCAGCCAGGCCAGGACGAACACCGATCTGCTTTTGCAGTTGCGAAATCAAAACATTCGTGAGTGCAATGCCGGAGTCGCTCTGGTTAAAAGTCTGCGTTCCACCCGTAAATAGATGCGGATCGCCGGTTTCGCGGGTGAGTATCGTTCCAATGGTCCAACCACCGATCACGGCATTCGCAATCGGGTTCGTATTGAAAAGAGGCTGGTTATGACCGAACGGCAGGTCGTATGTCCCGCTGAGGTGAAACACCTGGCGAACATCGAATGCACTGGGGAAATAATTCAAACGAGGATTACGCAGTGTGTAGTAGCCCGGAGCGCTGTTTGCCGAGTTGTTGTTACCTCCGCCGCCGTAATAGCCAGGAGCTGTGCTCCCCTGGACGTTGTTCTCCAGCGAATGGCCCAAGGTGTAATTGGCGTCGAACTGTATGCCATGGTTCAGCCGTTGCCGAAAGTCCACCTGCAGGGAGTTGTAGTTCGAGTATCCGCCATTGGTCATCTCCTCATCTCCAGTCCCAGCCGAGAAAGGATTCACCTGGAAGAAGTTGATGGGATAGGTTCCACTGGCGGGATTGTCAATCTGATTACACCCGCTGAACGTGGAGACCAGGGAGCAAAGGTAGCTTGGGTTGCCCGCGAGAGAGGTGGCAAAGGCGCCGGCCTGACCCTGGTTTAACCATGTTATGAACTGGCCGTTTGTGTAGTTAACGGCAGCACCGGTGGCGGCAAAGGCCTGGTCAAAAATCGGCGTAGGGTGTGATCCCTGAAATGTGGTTCCTCCGGAGGCGGCCAGGTTGGCTTGCGCCGCCTGGAAATCCTTCAGGAAGCCGTTCTCGAAGATGTTGACCTCGTTGTAATTGACTCCCAGCCATTGGTCTTTGGAGACATTCCCGACATAGCGCACCTCAAGCACATTGCTCGCGCTGAGCTGGCGCTGAATGCCGAACTGCCAGGATTCGACATAGGGCTGTTTGAGGTGGGGATCGAAGGTCAGATACTCAGTGCCGCTGAACGCCTGGTAAGATTCCGGAATCACCGACTGAAAGGGTGACGGAGAGGTTGAAGTGAGCGCGGGGAGCGTTCCACCAAGGTTCACGGAACCGGCGTTATAGAATCCCGGGCCCGGAGTGCCGCTGCCCGGCGCAACGGGGTTGGCGTAGTAGTAGGTGTTGAAATTCGCTCCATTGTTCGACCCAAAATTCCAGAAGTTTTGAGCGCCTTCTGTGTAGTTCTTGAAGGTGAAGCTGCCGCGGATCACGGTTGCTCCGTTGCCCATAAGTTTGCCTAGCACGGTGTCCGGCTCTTCCTGTGGATTCCAGGCGAAGCCGACATTCGGCTCCGGATGCACGTAGGTTGGACTGTAAGCCTCAGCAGCTGGACCCTCCACCGGATTCGGGTCGCCGGTGAGCGACCCTGGCTTGAAGATTTGGCCCACTCCAGTGGGGCCCCACAAGTCCTGCACGCTGGGATGCGTATAGAATCCGGTTTCATCTTTCGAGGCGCCGGTAAAGTCCCAGCGCAAGCCAAGGTTCAGTGTCAGCGTGGGCTTTACCTTCCAGGAATCCTCGATAAAGAGCGCGGTTTGGTTAAGCCGCTCGTGCAGATCGAAGGCGATTCCAGGCTGAAACTGCTTGGTCGAAGCATTCACGAACTCACCCAGACTGTAGTAAGTCAAGCGTCCGGTCAGCGTCGCATAAAGACCTTCGACATCTCCCACCGCGGAGGCCGGCGCATTAGCAGGCAGCGAGTTAACCAGTGCGTTCGTGACCGGGTCTCCTGAGGCAATGGAGTTTACGCCAATGTAGGGCACAAACTGGCCATTGTAGTAATGATCGATTTCCGTGGCACTCTCGACGCCGAACGCCATGGTGTGCCGGCCGCGCTCCCAGGTGAAGTCATCCTTCACACTCGCCACGGGATACAGGAAACCCAATCTAAGGGCAGTGAAGTAATTGATGCCGCTATTAAGGCCAAGTCCAAAGGCCAGTTGGCCCTGCTGGACCATAACGGGCGTAGGCGTGCCTATCCCCTGGGAGTCGAACAAGGCGCCGGTGTAAAGGTATCCCACCCGGAACGCATTTACCAGATCCGACCTGAGGTTCCAGTCAAAGCCGGCGACAATCTGGTAGTTCCTGAAAATATCGCTGTTGCCCTGATTGGCATAGAGAGGACCGGGAAAGGGGGGCGGGCCCGTATTTTCATCGTAAAAATTGCTCTCATTCGCCGATGCCGTAAGACGGAACTTCTGGGTCAGGTTGTAGTCAAGCCGCAGAGTGGGAAATTTGTTGATAACGGTTCCCCTGTTAAGGAAATTCAGGTTGTTATGGTTGATGTCCACGGGGCTCAGAGTTGCTCCTCCCAGGTTATAAGTGCTCTCAATGTTCGATAGATCCGTCGCAATGATTGGATTGATGGCGCCGGGACAGTTTGAACAGCCTGCGCTCGCGCCGGCTTGCAGCACGTTGTCGGTTTGCCCGCCAGGCAGCGAGTAAACGCCGGAGAGCGCCTGAGCCGTACCCACCACCGAGCTGACCGGTGAGCTATAAGGTTGACGGAAATTCGAGAGACTGGCAAAGAAGAACAGCTTGTCCTTGAGAATGGGCCCGCCGACGCTTCCACCAAAATCGTTCTCCAGCAGAAAGCTGCGAGGCAGCCCAACATCGTTGCTGAACCAGCTATTGGCGTTCAACGCATCGCTGCGGTAATCCTCATAGAGCTGTCCGTGAAACTTGTTGGTGCCGCGCTTGGTGATGAAACCAATGTCCATGGCGGCAGTTCCACCCTTGCTGGCGTCCAATTCCCCGGTCTGCACCGTCATTTCCTGCACATCTTCCAGCCGATTGGTGGTCGAAGGTCCATTGCCGTTATCAAAACCGCCGCTCTTATTGCGGTTCGGCATGGTCGAAAAACCGTTCGCGCTCACGTCCACGCCGCCGCCGGGCAGGTTGTTGAAGTTGTTGCCCACCGCGCCCGGCACCAGGAAGGCCAGTGGAAACAGATCGCGGCCGAAGACCGGCAGGTCTTCGACTTGCTTCAGATCGATGGTCGTCGAAAGAGTATTCTGCGTCGTGTCGAGCAGCGGGCTGGAATCACCTGAGACCAGGACGCTTTGCGTGGCGGCGCCGACCTCAAGCGTCAGCTTGAGATCGGTGACCTGATTCGTCTGCACCGTCACAGATGGATAGACTTTGGCGCCGAATCCCTCCTTGGTGATCGTCAGGGTGTAGTGCGCGGGGTTGAGAAAGGAAAGAACCGCGTTGCCGTCCCCCTTGGTGGCCGCCGTGTGAACGTCATTGGTTTCGATATCCTTCAACGCGAGCTGCGCTCCGTTGACCGCTGCCCCGGAGGGGTCCAGGACGGTTACGTTGAGGGCGCCGGTCGACATGTCCTGAGCCCACCCGACGGGAGATACTGCGGCCGCGAGAAGCAAACCGCAGGCGATGATCGGGCCTGCAATATTCCGGGAAAACCCATTGCGCGCCCGGAATGCACCTCCCTCGATGTCCGTCATTTTCCGTCTGTTTTCAGGCAGAGATTCGAGCTGACCTCCAATCAAGCTCAGCAACCGGCAAAATCTTTGCATCCTCATATCCTCTCCTTAATGAATGACCTCCCGGTGTTGCCAATGATCCGCTTTTGGCGAAACCTTTTCGCCACATAATTGTTCGGTGATGCGCGCCCTGATTCAATCCAGGCAATCAAAAACTGCTAAGACAGATTTGCGTTCTTGAGAAAACGCATTCCTGCATTTTCATTCAAGCGACATTATGTATTTAATTTTGTATTTTCTGCAAGGGAATATTCTGGCGGCTGAAGCACCCCTCCTCTCCGCTCCCTTCTCCGGCGCCACATGCCGCGGGTCGGATCGAACCGGATCTGCGGCCAATGTTATCTCCATATCATTGATTCTTCAATGGATGCTCGGATTATCCTGGCCCTTGGCAGCCGGCAGGTTCCAGTTGGGCGTTGGCTCATCGAGCAGGTTGCGGACGAAAAAATCCATCAGCTTGCGCTGTCCGTAACGGCCTCCGGCGCCATGGCCGCCGCCCGGAACGAACAGCAGATCGAAGTCCTTGTCGGCCTTGATGAGCCGGTCGGCCACCTGCAGCGTCGAGGCCGGATCGACATTCTTGTCCATCTCGCCCACCACCAGCAACAGCTTGCCCTGAAGCCGCCACGCATTCTCCACGTTCGACGACTCGGCATACCACGGCCCCACCGGCCAACCCATCCACTGCTCGTTCCACCAGATTTTGTCCATGCGGTTGTCATGGCTGCCGGAGTTGGCAACCGCAACTTTGTAGAACGCTGGATAAAACAGAAGCGCCCCCATCGCGCTTTGGCCGCCCGCCGAGTTGCCGAAGACCCCCACCCGCGAAATGTCATACCAGGGATACTTGGCCGCCACAGCCTGGTGCCACAAGATACGGTCGGGAAAGCCGGCGTCCTTCAGATTGCGCCAAGCCACATCGTGAAAAGCGCGGGAGCGGTTGTTGGTGCCCATGCCGTCGATCTGCACCACGACAAAACCGAGCGCGGTCAGCGGCTCCGTGCGCACGGTAAAACTCTTGGGCACAAATGAGCCCTGTGGCCCGGCGTAGATGTCCTCGACGACCGAATACTTCTTATTGGGATCGAAGTCGAGCGGGCGGTGAATCACGCCCCAAATCTGGGTCTTGCCGTCGCGGCCCGCGGTGTGGAAGGGCTCGGCCGGCTGCCATCCGGCGGCCCTCAATGGCGCATCGTCGGCGGTATCGACGGCCATGGCCAGGCTACCATCCGCAGCACGATGCAGTTCCATCACCGGCGGCAGGTCCAGGCGCGAATACGTGTCCACGTAGTACTTTCCGTCCGGCGAGTAGCTGAGCGTGTGATCTGCTTTGGCCGTACTGAGCGGAGTCAGCCCGTTCCCGTCGAAGCGTATCTTGTAGCCGTGGACGTAGTATGGATCCTCGTCCGGCTCCATGCCGCTGGCCTCGAAATAAATCTCGTGGTTGGCCTCATCCACGCGGTCCACCGCGCGTACCACCCACTCGCCGTGCGTGATCTGCCGCTCCAGAGCGCCGGTAAGTCCGTCGAAGAGATAAAGGTGCTCCCAGCCGTCGCGTTCCGAGGCCCAGAGAATCTCCTTGCCGTCCTCCAGATCCAGGCGATACTCCTTGCCGTGGTCATATTGGTTGCGCGTGAGTGGTTCATAGTTGATGAACGTCCCGCTCGCCTCCTCAATCAGCGTGCGCGCCTTGCCGTTCGCCGCATCCACTTCAATCATTCGGTAAAGCTGGTGGCCGCGCTGGTTGTACTCGAACGTGAATCCGCGCGAGTCTTTCCACCAGGCAAAAGAAGTCATCTCATAGGGATTGGGAAAGAGCGCATTGTCGATGGGCAGCTCACGGCGCGCCGCCACGTCAAAGAGCACCGGCTGAAAGAGCGCCAGCACATCGCCTGCCTTGGGATAGACCATGGACGAATACTTGGGCTGGAGCTGATCGGCAGGCGAGGACTCGATGTAACGGACCTCTCGCCGGTAGCCGGGGCGGATGCGATAAGCCGCCAGATGTTTCGAATCGGGAGACCAGGCCAGCGTATCGATCGCGTAGTAATTGCCCTCCGAGCCGTCTTCGCTCAAATAGGCCGTTTGCCGCTCCGCTTCCGCGGGTTTGGCGTGAGCCGGACGCAGGGCCACGTTGTAGTTCTCCACAAAGGCCAGCCAGTTGCCGTCGGGAGACAGGATGGCATGAGCAGGACCGTTCACGGGCTGGGGCGTCGAGTCATAGCCGCCATCGTCGTCTGGCTCCTCTCGGCCGGGCTGTTTGGCGCAGGTATAGGCCGTCAGGTCACAGCGCCAGTGTTCCCTGCCCCGCGCAAACTCGAGAGCCGTCCCGCTGGCGTCGAGATGGAAACGCTCGAACGGCAGCGCCTCCGGCTTCACCGGCTCACCCAGCGCCTTGGCCAGCGCCGCCGCCAGTCGCGCATGGTCAAAGGCCGGCTGCCGTGCTTGTTTCCCGGCATCGACCAGAACGAACTCATGCCCGCCGGGAATCGACCTCCGGTAGACGAAGCGATCCGTTCCCTCAATCCACTGGACTTCGTCCGGCAGGTGGAGGACCAGGCCCCGGTACTTCTCCTGGAGGTTGAGCGCCCGCTCATAATCGGCCGGGCCGACACGCGCGCTGAGCACGGCGGGAAGCAGGACCATCGGCAAAAGAACGGCCGCCAGCCCGGAAGCTGACCGCCGGAACCGGCAGGGCCGCAAAAAGAGGCAGCAACGCGGCTCATCTTTGTGCAAGTGCATAAAAGCAGTCCTTTCGAAGAGAATTCGCCGTTCGAGTTCTGAGCCGGGGCAATTGCCACTCTAAGCAGTCTGTGGTGAAAGTCTATTTTCGCTAAAGGAATGCTTTTAAGTAGCCTGTAATCAATGGCTTGCAAATGCAGGAACTGATCATGATGCCGACCACTAAAATGACGGAATCGAAGGGCCCCAGCCCCCGATGAAATGCCGGCGAGGTCATTTCAGCCTTTTGCGGTTCCTTACGGAGGGTCATTTACCGGTTCCCTTTTACCGTTCATTCTCCAATAGACAAAAGAACGCGTTCTTCTTCCGTCCCTGAGGATCTGCGCTGCCGATTTGTATCGGAGTTCCATCATCGCGAGTTGAAGTGATCGAGATTTCTCCGTTGCATGAGCATCGGAAATAACAAATCCGACATAGTATACAGTTCATCGCTGTTTGCCCCGTTGCCCACTTCCTGAGGGATAGGTCTGAAGGCGCTGAGGCGCGGCCGCTCGGCGTCTTCAGGCCGGCCTATCGTTCACCCGGTGGCCGACTGAAAGACGCAGCGCTCTTGGTGACTCATAAAGAGCGGAAGTTTGGACCCGTCTCCGGGATGGGTTGACAGAGGGGAGGAAGTTGCGAGATTGTATCCGTGTTGTATGCGACATTGTATTTTAGATGAAGCAAGAGCGGTTTTGTCCGGTCGAATGAAACCGCGGCGCATGAGGTAAAAAGCAATGGCCCTGGGCTTGACTCGTAGAAGGTTTTTAGGCGGAGCGGCAGCCGCAGGTGCGGCGTCTCTTTTGCCTTCCACCGCGGTTGCCCTGGCCGACAGTGGCGGGAAAAAAGTGGTTGGGAATAGCGCCGCGGATGGCGCGGCCACTCAGACGCCGACCGGCGCCGCTGTCGCCAAAGTACAGTGGAAAGCCAAGCCATTCCCGATGACTGAGGTTCGCCTGCTGCCCGGCTTTTGGAAGGATACGATGGAGCTGAACCGCAGCTTCCTTTATTCGCTGCCCAACGAACGGCTGGCGCATAACTTCAGAGTTACCGCCGGCATTCCGTCCGATGCGGATCCTCTTGGGGGATGGGAGGCGCCGGACTGCGAGCTGCGCGGCCACTACGTCGGACACTATCTCTCATCGTGCGCGCTCATGCACGCCAGCACCGGCGATCAGGTGATTGCGAACAAGGCTAACGACCTGGTAGCTATGCTCTCGGAGTGCCAGACCAAGGATGGCTATCTCGGCGCGTACCCTGCCACGTTCTACGACCGTCTACGCAGCCATCAGAGGGTCTGGGCGCCCTTCTATACCTACCATAAGATCATCGCCGGACTCATCGACATGTACGAGCACACCGGGAATCAGCAGGCTCTGGACATGGCCCTGAGCATGGCCGATTGGGCGGATGTTTACGCGCGGTCCTTCACCGACGACGACTGGCAACGCGTCCTTCTGGTGGAGCATGGCGGCATGAATGAAGCCTCATTCAACCTGTACGCCATTACCGGCAAGACGAAATACCGCGACCTGGGGTACCGCTTTGAGCACAAGAAGATATTCGATCCGCTTGCGTCCGGGGAGGATAAGCTGGACGGCAATCACGCAAATACCAACATTCCCAAGGTGATTGGCGCAGCCCGCGGCTATGAGCTTACGGGGGACGCACGCTACCGCGAGATCAGCCGGAACTTCTATCGCATCGTTACGGAACACCATTCCTACTGCACCGGCGGCACCAGCAATGGCGAGATGTGGCACGCGCCCGATGCAATCGCGACTCAGCTCGGACCGGCGGCGGAGGAGTGTTGCTGTTCCTACAACATGATGAAGCTGACGCGCCATCTCTTCGGCCAGCAGCCGGACGCGAAACTGTTCGACTACTATGAACGGCTTCTGCTGAACGTGCGTTACGGCACCCAGGATCGCAACGGCATGCTCATGTACTACGTCCCGCTGCAACCCGGCATGTACAAGACCTTCGGCACGCCGTTTGACGCCTTCTGGTGCTGCACCGGCACGGGCTCCGAAGAATACTCGAAACTCACCGACTCCATCTACTTTCACGATGACAGCTCTCTCTATGTGAACCTCTTCATCCCCTCGACGCTGGACTGGAAAGAGCGCGGACTCAAGCTGCGCCAGACTACCAAATACCCGAACGACGAGCGCATTACCTTCACCATCGAGAGCGCTCCGTCGAGTCCTGTCGCGCTGAAAATCCGCGTGCCATACTGGGCGACAAAGGGCGTCGCTGCCAGCATCAACGGAGACCAGCAGGAAGTGGCCGCAACGCCCTCGACTTACCTCACCCTCGAGCACGCCTGGAAAGCTGGCGATGTGGTCGCGGTCGACATTCCGCTGACGCTGCACATCGCCACAACGCCGGACGATAAGCAGGTTCAAGCGGCAATGTATGGTCCCCTTGTGCTCGCAGCGCGGCTCGGCACCGAAGGCTTGACCACCTCCATGATTTACGGCGGCAATGGCCCGCGAGGGTATGACGACGGCTATCCCATGCCCATCGTGGACACTCGCCCACACATGCGCCGCGGCGCGAATGGCGAGCCCACCATACCTGCGCCTGCTCCCGCAGACAGTGTGTGGTTCGAACAGGCAGAGGCCTCGCCGCTTTACCCTCTTCAATTCCACACCAAAGGACGAGGCCCAATCCACACTCTGGTCCCGCTCAATCAGATCATGGACGAGCGTTACTCTGTGTATCTGCGCAATATCGACACCGATTAGAGCATTTTCACCGATAATGTAAGGCCATTGGCGCCCCACGAAGGTCTGCGCTGCAGTGTGAGTCTTCGGCAAGGATGCGTAAATCAAAAGGTGTACCCTTGGGTTTGATTCGCCTGGTGCGTCCGCCTCTATCGAAACTGCCCCGGCCGAGAAAAACTCGGCTCAATCTTGCCTCGTCTGCCGGGGCAGTCCCGATAGGGATCCGCAGCTACCTAGAGATCACCGACGGGATTCAGCGATATGGAGCGGCTCCGACAGAAGACCTGCACGAACTGTGGCGGAGAATCGTCTTCTCCGTTCTGATCTCGAATACCGACGACCACTTGCGCAATCATGGCTTCCTCTATGAAGGCAATCAGGGTTGGCGGTTGTCGCCGGCCTACGATCTGAACCCGGTCCCGGTGCAATTTCGACCACGCATTTTATCCACGCTCATTGATGAGCAGAGCGGCGATGCGTCGATTGAACTGGCGCTGAGCGTCGCCGAATATTTCCGCCTCACTCCACCTCAGGCGCGGCAATCGGCCCGCGACGTGGCCAAGGCGGTTTCACGATGGAGACGGGAAGCTGCTGCTCTGGGAATCCCGGCGGCGGAGACGGAGATTGTGGCCTCGGCCTTCGAGCACGAGGACTTGGCGCAAGCAAAGAAACTGCGAACTTGAATTAGCCGATCCTGGATTCGGTCGTGGAATTCCTGTTGCGATACCGACTTTTCGAGACCGATTTGCTATCAATAAGTATATTGGCGATGTTGCGTCAGGCGAGAGCCTTTTTTGAGCGCCGGTCCTCGTGATACGATCTCGCCAGCGGCTGTTCCCCACAGCCGTCCAGCCCAGCCCAGGAGGTCATCATGAGTCCATTTTCCCGTCGCCAATTCCTCAAAGCCTCGGTTGCCGTTGGAACTGTAAGCAGTTTCGGCGCTCTTCCTTTGCACGCTACGTCCCGCAAAGCCACCGACGCAGTCACTCTTGGCAAATCGGGGATGCAGGTCACGCGCCTCGCATTCGGTACCGGCAGCAACAATGGCTACGTGCAGGCCGCGCTCGGCCAGCAGGAGTTCACCCGCCTCGTTCATTACGCTTACGACCGCGGCATCCGCTTTTTCGAGACCGCTGAGGCCTATGCCACCCCGGCCATGCTCGGCGAAGCGCTCAAAGGCATCCCGCGTGAAAGCTATCAACTCATGACCAAGGTGACCACCAACAAGGGCGTCGATCCGCAGAAGCGTTTCGACGAATTGCGCCGCACGTCGCAGACCGAGTACTTCGACATTATGCTTCTCCACTGGCAGCACACGCCCGACTGGGTTGCCGCAACGGGCCGCTGGCAAGACGGCATCCTCGAAGCGCAATCGAAAAAGATCATTCGCGCGCGTGGCGCATCGGTCCATGGCCTGCCCGCGCTCCGCCAGATGCCGGGCAACAAATGGCTCGAAGTCGCAATGATCCGCATGAACCACAACGGCACGGTCATGGACGGCCCGGTACCGGATGACGGCAACCGCGGCAACGTGCCTGAAGTGGTGGAGCACGTGAAGCAGGTGAAGAAAGACGGCATGGGTGTGATCAGCATGAAGCTCGTTGGCGACGGCGCCTTCACGCGCCACGAAGACCGCCAGGCCGCCATGCGTTTCGCTTTCAAGGACGCCGGGATCGATTGCGCCACCGTAGGCTTCAAGAACACGCAGGAAATCGACGAAGCGATCGACAACATGAATCTTGCGCTGGCCTAGGCGGGAAACGCTCAATGCTGAATAAGCTGGAGCCTCAAGGACGGTCCGGCCTCACGGCTCGAACTTGACTGGGACGAAGACCTCGTACCCGTCCCGCTTGAGCTGGCCGGCAGCTTGGCCACGTCATTCGCAACCGGATTCAGTAGTTGAGGCGCTCCTTGCGAGGACTTGAGCGCCAATGTCTTTGCCCTTGAAACGAATGCAAAAAAGATTGCGAGCCGGGCAATCTGGGGTATATTCTCTCTTGACCGGGAAAGCAGAATGGGAACTCCGGGTTAGACCGAGTGCGCGCCTCGCTCCATTTTCTCTCCCTTCCCGTTTCAGAATCTCATTGGGTGAAAGGAAGAACCTGTGCTAAGGCTAAAACCTCGGATTGTCCTTCTTTGGCTTCTCGCCTCTCTGTTCTTTGTTTGCTCGGCCATCGCTCAAACCAAGCTTCTTCGCTTTCCTGACATCCATGGCGACAAAGTCGTTTTCACCTATGCGGGGGACCTCTGGATTGCCTCCACATCGGGTGGATTGGCCGCCCGCCTGACTGCTCATCCGGGCGTCGAGCTCTTTGCCAAGTTCTCCCCCGACGGCAAATGGATCGCCTTCACGGGCCAATACGACGGCGACGAGCAGGTTTACGTGATTCCGGCGACCGGCGGGGTTCCCAAGCAGCTTACGTTTTATCCTTCGCACGGCCCGCTTCCTGCCCGCTGGGGCTATGACAATCAGGTTTACGGCTGGACTCCCGACGGCAAATCGGTGGTCTTCCGGTCTCTGCGCGAATACTTCGACCTCGGCGACTCCCGCCTGTACACCGTTTCGATGGATGGTGGTCTGCCACAGGCTCTGCCCATGCCCAAATCGGGCGCGGGGGATTTTTCGCCGGACGGCAAGCAGATGGTCTACTCGCCCCTGTTTCGCGACTTCCGCACCTGGAAGCGCTACTCCGGAGGGTGGGCTCAGCAGCTTTATGTCTTCGACCTCAAATCGCACGCCGTGGAAAAGATCACCGCCGATCCCCGCTGTCATCGCGACCCCATGTGGATCGGTGACAAGATCTACTATTCCTCCGACAAGGACGACACGCTCAATCTGTACTCGTACGATCCCAAAACAAAAATCACTGCGCAGCTGACCCACAGCGCGAAATGGGATCTTCGCTGGCCCAGCACCGATCATCAAGGCCGGATCGTTTACGAATCGGAGGGCGAGTTGAACATCTTCGACATCGCTGCCGGCGCTTCGACGCATCTGTCGATCGAAGTTCCCACCGATGCGCTGGCCATGCGCCCCTCGCGAGTCTCGGCCGGCGGCCAGATCGAGTGGACAGAGCTGAGCCCCAAGGGCGAACGCGCGCTGATGGTGGCGCGCGGCGACGTGTTTACCGTTCCCATCGAGAAAGGCGCTACGCGCAATCTGACCGACTCCTCGAACGCTCACGACAGGTTTGCGGAGTGGTCGCCGGACGGGGCCACCATCGCCTTCATCTCCGACGTGGATGGCGAGGACGAAGTGTACCGCATCAGCCAGGACGGGCTGGGCAAGCCGGAGCAGTTGACGCACGGCTATCACGCCATGCTGTACCAGCCCAGTTGGGCGCCGGACGGCAAGCGGATTGCCTTCAGCGACAAGGACGGAAAGCTCTACGTATTGACTCTCGACGACAAAAAAGTAATCCAGATCGCCCAAAATCCACGCGGACAAATCCCTTCATATCCATGGTCGGCGGACGGAGGCCATCTCGCCTTCACGATGTATGAACCCACCGGCTTCTCCTGCGTTTATATCTGGAGCGTTGCCGACGGGCAAGTCCATCGCGTCACCGACCCGATGTACGACTCCGGCGGGCCGGCCTGGGATACGGAGGGCAATTATCTCTACTTCATCGCCACGCACGGATACCAGCCGCAGATCAGCGAGATCGAGTTCAACTTCGCCACCAATCGCGGGGGCTCTCTGCTGGCTCTCGCTCTCCGCAAGGATGTCAAGAACCCATTCCCGCCCCAAAGCGACGAGGTGACCCTCGCCAAGCCGGGCGAGGACGCGGCCGACAAGAGCAAGCCCGAAGACAAGGCCGGCGACAAGAAGGATGAGAAGAAGGAAGAGAAAAAGAAGGAACCCATCCGCATCGATTTCGACGGCCTTCAGGATCGAGTCAGCCGCGTACCGCTCGAGGCCGACAACTACTCCGATCTGACGGTGACCAGGGACTATCTCGTTTACACGCGGGGCGGCGCGTACTACTACGGCCGCGAGTCCTATCCGCCGGCCGCATTGGTTCTCTATTCGCTCAAAGACCGCAAGGAAACCACCCTGGCGGAGAAGGTCGAGGAATTCGCTGTCTCGCGGGACGGCAGCAAGGTGCTGGTGCGCGAAGGCAAAACTTACAAGCTCTACGACGTGAAGCCGGAAGGCAAAGCGACCGCAAAGACCGTTTCCACGGATAACCTGATGGTGGACCGGATTCCACAGCAGGAGTGGGCGGAGATATTCAACGAGGTGTACCGCCGCTACCGCGACTTCTTCTACGTCGAAAACATGAACGGCTACAACTGGAATGCGTTGCGCGACCAGTACCGTCCGCTGGTGGACTATGTGGCCAACCGCTCCGATCTGAATTATGTACTCGGCGAGATGGTGGCCGAACTCAGTAACTCCCACACCTACATCACCGGCGGCGATTTCGAGATTCCCAAACGCACCCCGGTGGCGCTGATGGGCGCGCGCATCGAGCTGGACGCGTCCGCGGGCCGCTACCGCATTGCAAAGATTTACCGCGGCCAGAACGAAGAGGAGCTTTATCGCTCTCCGCTCACCGAAGTAGGCATCGACGCGAAGGAAGGCGATTACATCCTGGCCATCGACGGCCGCGAACTGACGGCCAAGGACAATCTCTACGAGTTTTTGCGCGGCAAGGCCGACCATCCCGTGCAATTGAGGGTCAACGCGAAGCCTGTCCTCGACGGTTCCCGCACGATTTCCTATAGCCCCATCGCCAGCGAGACCAATCTGATCTATCTCGACTGGGTTACCCACAACCGCGAGGCCGTGGACAAGGCCACCGGCGGCAAGGTCGGCTATATTCACCTTCCGGACATGGGCGAAAATGGGATTCGCGAATTCATCAAGTATTACTACCCGCAGATTCGCAAGCAGGCATTGATTGTGGACGATCGCGGCAATGGGGGCGGCAATATCTCGCAGATGATCATCGCACGGCTGAGCCAGCAGTTGCTCGGCGCCGACTTCGATCGCATCGACCGGGAAACCACCACGTATCCCTACACGGTCTTCTACGGCCCGAAGGTCTGCCTGATCAACGAAACCTCCGCATCCGACGGTGATGTTTTTCCCTACATGTTCCGCCAGGCGGGGCTCGGCCCTCTCATCGGCAAGCGCACCTGGGGCGGAACGGTGGGCATTTCGGACCGTGGGCCGCTGTTGGACGGCGGCGAGGTTTTCGTGCCCGAATTTGCCCTGGCCAACACCGAAGGCAAGTATGTAATCGAAGGCCACGGCGTCGATCCCGACATCGAGGTGGAAAACGATCCGGCAGCGGTGATCGAGGGGCGTGACCCGCAACTGGAACGGGCCATTGCGGAGATCGAGAAAGCCCTTCAGGCGAACCCGAAGATTCTGCCGCAGCGCCCTCCGGACCCGGATAAGACGCCGAAGCGCTGATGCAATTTGCGCCAGACAGAAACGGTTGAGAAAGGCGGGCTGTCAAGCACCTCGACCGCTCGCGGGAAAACGATCTCCTCTTCCACCTGGATGTGCTCTTCATAGAGATGCTTGAGCCGCGGTTGCTGTTGGAGTAAACTTCGGCGGACTTCCGTTTTGAACTTCCGGCAAGCTGAAACCGTATCCACTCAAACTGCAAGGAGAAAGGACCCGTTGTTTATGAAGAAGTTCCTGTATGGCTTATTGTGCGTTTTGATGCTTGTGCCGGCGGCTGGGGCGCAGGAGAAGAAAGCTGGCGGCTTGCCGCCGCTGATCGATCGCGAACTGATCTTCGGCAATCCCGAGATTGCGGCGGCGGAGCTTTCTCCGAATGGCCAGTACATTGCATTCCTGAAACCGTGGAAGGATACGCGCAATGTGTACGTGAAGGCGGTTGGGGAGCCGTTCACCGCGGCACGGCTGCTGACGACGGAAAACAAGCGGCCGGTTCCCGGATTTCTCTGGTCGCGGGACAGCAAGTACATCCTTTACGTGAAGGACCACGATGGAGACGAGAACTACAACGTGTATGCGGTCGACCCCGCGGCCAAGCCCGAGGCGGGCGCGGATGCGCCGGTCTCGCGCGACCTGACCGGGCTGAAAGGCGTGCGGGTGTTGCTGTACGAGGTCCCGAAGAGCGACCCGGATATTGTGTACATCGGCCTGAACGACCGGGACAAGGCCTGGCACGATCTTTACAAGCTGCGCATCTCGACGGGCGAAAAGACGCTGTTGCGCAAGAATACTGATCGAGTTACCGGCTGGAGTTTCGATCTGAAGGGCCAGTTGCGGCTGGCTACGCGCAATGCGGAAAACGGCGACACGGAGGTTCTGCGCGTGGATGCCGACAAGCTTACAGAGATCTATTCCTGCACGGTGTTCGAGACCTGCGACCCGCTGCACTTCCTTCCCGACGGCAGCCGGGTGTACATGGAGACCAACAAGGACGCGAACCTGATCTCGCTGGTGCTGTTCGATCCGGCGACGGGCAAGACGGAGGCGGTGGAATCGGATCCGCTGGGAAAGGTGGATTTTGGCGGAGCGCTGTTCTCCGAGGCGACCGATGAACTGGTGGAGACCTGGTATTACCACGACCGCGTAAAGACCTACTTCAAAGACAAGGCGTTCGGCGCTGACAACCACTGGCTTGAGCAGCATTTCCCTGGCCAGGAGATCAGGGTGGTTTCGCGCACGCGGGACGAGAAAACCTGGCTAGTGACGGCGGCAAGCGACCGGGAGCCGGGGCAGACGGTGCTGTTCGACCGCAAGACCCACACGGTGACGCCGCAATACTCGATTTGGGAGAAGTTGCCGCGCCAGGACCTGGCGGAGATGAAGTCAGTGACCTACAAGTCGTCCGACGGGCTGGAGATTCCGGCCTATCTGACGCTGCCCAAGGGCGTTGAGGCGAAGAATCTGCCCACCCTGATCATTCCTCACGGCGGACCGTGGGGACGCGACAACTGGGGGTATCACCCGCTGGCGCAGTTCTTTGCCAATCGCGGCTATGCCGTCTTGCAGCCAAACTTCCGCGGCTCGACGGGGTATGGACGGAAGTTTCTGGATGCGGGCAACCTGGAGTGGGGCCGCAAGATGCAGGACGACGTGACCTGGGGCGTGAAGTACCTGGTTGCCGAGGGGATTGCCGATCCGAAGCGCGTGGGGATTCTGGGCGGGTCCTATGGCGGCTACGCAACGCTTGCCGGGGTTGCCTTTACTCCCGACCTGTATGCGGCGGCAGTGGACATTGTGGGGCCTTCGAATCTGATCACGCTGATGGAGTCGATTCCTCCTTACTGGGAAGCGGCCCGCAAGACGTTTGCCGTGCGCATGGGCGACGTGAGCACAGCGGAAGGGAAAGCGCTACTGGCAGAGCGGTCGCCGCTGCACTCCGCCGACAAGATCAAGACGCCTCTGCTGGTGGCGCAGGGAGCCAACGACCCGCGGGTGAACCGGCGCGAGGCCGAGCAGATTGTGATCGCGTTGCGGGACCGGGGATTTCCGGTGGAGTATCTGCTGGCGCCGGATGAGGGCCACGGATTTGCCCGGCCGGTCAACAACCTGGCGCTGTACATGGAGTCGGAGAAGTTTCTGGCGCAGTACCTGGGAGGACGATTCCAGGAGGGCGGATCGGCGGAGTCCGTGGCTCGGTTGAAGGAAATTACGGTCGATCCCAAGACCGTGGTGCTGGCCAAGAAGGTGGATGCCGGAGCCGTGGGGCTGCCCAAGCCGGCCACCGATCTGCAGCCGGGGACTTACCATTACCAGGTGACGATCGAGATGGGCGCGCAGAAGATGAATCTCAAGGTTTCAACGGCCATTGCGGATGGCGGAGCTTCGTGGACGGCGATCGACACGATGGAAACGCCGCAGGGCACGGCGACGGACACAGCGACCATCGCCAAGTCGAGCCTGATTCTCGAGAAGCGGAGCCTGAAGCAAGGCCCTGTCGACATCGAGGTGGATTATGCGGGCGACAAAGCGGCGGGCAAGATGAGCATGAACGGACAGGACCATCCGATCGCGGCCGACCTGGGTGGGCCGCTGTTTGCGGATGGAGCCGGCGGGGATCAGGTCATGGCAAGCCTGCCGCTTGCGGTGGGGTACAGCACCACCTTCCGCAACTTCGATGTCCAGACGCAGAAGGTGAAGCTGCTGCAGTTAAGCGTTGCCGGCATCGAAACGGTGACCGTGCCCGCGGGGACATTTGAGGTTTACCGGGTCGAAATCTCTTCCGCGGATGGAGGGGCGGACAAGAAGACGCTGTGGATAGCGAAGGATTCCCACAAAGTGGTGAAAGGCTCCGCGGTACTGGCGGCGATGGGAGGCGCCGTCATGACCCAGGAACTGACCGAGTAAGCCGGCATCCACTTGGCGGCTGCCTCTCTTTGCGGAAAGGCGGCCGCTAAGTCGAGATATTTGGCCTGGACGCCGCCCTATCGCCTACTTGTCGCCGGCGGCAGCTTTGTCTGTCTCAACCTCGCGCACGGCCAGATGATCGAACCAGGTGAATTTGAGAATGGCCGACGTTCCCAGGATGATTCCGAGGGTGATGGCGGCGCGGCGGTATTCCTGGAGGACGATGTAAAGCGGCAAGGCCACCAGGCTCACCTGCCAGACGATGCCCACCGCAATGTTGAACATATCGCGGAAGAAGTCCTTGTTGCGCTTGAAGCCGGGGTCCTCGGCAAGCACCTTCTTCAGGATCGGTCCCCAGAAGCCCCACGGCCGCACGCGGCGGTAGAAGTCCTTGAGGACCGCTTCGTCTTCCGGTTTGGTGAGCAGGGTGCCGAGCAGGCAGCCGATCAACGAGATCCCCACTACCAGCGGGAAGATAATGACTATGTCCATGTTGATGGAAAAGGTTGCCAGCAGGTGTTTGACGAAGGGAACTTGCGCGACGATCGGCGGCAACCCCAGCGCGGAAGCTATGCCGATGATCATGCCCCAGAAGTAGCCATAGCCGTTGAAGCGCCACCAGTACCATTTCAAAACATTGGATGCCGTGTAGCCGCCCCACAATCCGGAGACGATCCATACTACGACCGCGTTCACGGAGGTGACTTTCCAGCCGATGGCCACGCCGATCACGACCACGGCGAATGAGGCCAGATAGCTGAGGCGGACGTAGGTTTTGGGCGATGCATAGGGATTGATGAAGCGCTTGTAAATGTCGTTAACGAAGTACGGCGGGGCCGCGTTCACTGTGGCCGCAAAGTTCGACATGAAGGCCGCCAGCAGGCCGGCGATCAAAAATCCCAGCAGGCCAACCGGAACGAAGCGCCCCAGCGCGTAAGGCAGCACCAGCTCGAAGTCCATGTTGGTTCCCATGGCGCGGAGGTTGGGGCCATAAAAGGCGGCTGCCAGCACCGTGAGTCCGATGACGAGAAAGTAGCGCGGAGGGGTGAGCACGATGTTGACCCAGGCACTCATCATCGAGGCTTCACGCGGGTCTTTGGCTGAAAGCACGCGCTGCATATCGTAGTTGGGCGCGGGTCCGGCGGCGGAGATGGGTATGCCCTTGAAGAGCAGCATGATGACGAAGAAGCCGAACAGCCCGTAGCCGTCCTGGGCAATCTTGGTGTTGGCCGCCGGAAGCAGCGTGGACCAGTCCAGGTTCAAATGCCAGCCGAAGAAGATGTTGTCCCACCCCGCAGGCACCACCCTGTGCAGCATATCCGGCGCCACCTTGGCCATGGCGATGATGCCCACGGCAAACGAAGCGATCGACAGGATGAAGAACTGCACGACCTCTGTAATCACGACGCTGATCATGCCGCCCTTGATCACGTAGATGGCTGTAATGCCGATCAGAATCAGGGCATACTCGTTGGCCGACAGATGCCAGGGCAGGAACGTCTGCGCAAACTTGCCGATGCCCTTGAATGCGTAACTGAAGAAGCCGATGATGCTGACGAAGGCGTAGATAACGACAATAAGGTGCGATAACTGCGCGCCGCGGCCGGTGCCGAAGCGGGTCTTGATCCACTCCGCTCCAGTCATTACTTTGGACCGGCGCAGCCATGCGGACAGGTAGACCATGAGAAATATCTGGTTGAAGGTGGGCCAGAGCCAGGGGATCCACACGCTCTTCAGGCCGTAGACGAACATCCAGTAGACCAGCAGCATGGTGCCGCTGATGTCGAACATTCCCGATGCGTTGGAGATGCCGAGCATATACCAGGGCATGGTATTGCCGCCGAGAAAGTAGTTCTGCATGCTCTGCGAAGCGCGGTGCGAAACCCAGTAGCCGATGACCACCGTGCTGACCAGGTAAGCCACGATGATGGCGATGTCGATTGCGTGAAGGTGCATTCAATCCCTCGATTCCGGCAGGAAGTGCATGCTTTCCGCGCGCGGCGGAGAGCTGCATGCCTGCTCTTTGGCCGATATGTTCCTAAATCTTTCGCGGCTCTTTAATGCAGTTCTCCGGCCAACAAAAACACCAGCGACGCCTGCCAGTTGATGCAAATCTCATTGCTTGCATAGGAGGCCAACTGATCGGCATAGACCTTCGCCGGCGGTAAATCCCTGGGTAACGCTGCCAACACCGCGTCCTGGCGGCCCGCATTGGGCCCTCCGGAAAGCAATCCCGGCCAGGGCGCGCCCTGCTTTGACCCGCTGGGGCGGTGATGCGGATGCTGGAAGGGATTCTCGCCCACCTGAGTGACCCAGGAGAGCGAAAAGGTGTTGCGCCCCAGCAGATAGTGCAGATTGTCGCGCGCCGCATCGATGAAACTCGCATCGGGCGAGAACACGTTGGCGATGAGCAGATACATGCCATAGCCCGCTGCGACGCCATTTGAACCCCACACATAATCCTTCGCCTGCATGCTGATGCGATAGGGATTGGCGCGCGTGCGCTCGACCACCGCGTGCGCCGCGGCCAGGGTCCGCTGGCGGATGGCGTCGACGGCTTTGGGGTCAGTTCCCTTTTGATTGGAGAGCGCGTAGGTCCAGAGAGCCATGGGAGCTACCTGGCTCCAGCTCTCCGCCGGCGGCGAGTCGAGGGTGGGCAGGAACCGGGCGTAGTTCTTGAGGAAGAAGTCGTTGAAAGCCGGTTCGCCGGTGGTGCGGCCGAGCTCGGCTGCGGCCCAGAGGCGTTCGTCGCTGCAGTTCGAGTCGCCGTACTCGCCGGTCGAAACGCCAGGAGGATTTCTGAATGTGACGTTGGGATTTTTCTCGGTCCAGCCCCAGGCGCGGCGCCCCGCCTGCAGGGCACGGGCGGCGAAATTCGGGTCAAAGGGCCTGTAGACGCGGGCAGCGATGGCGGCCACGGCGGCCAGATCCGCGGTGGCGCAGGTGCTCTTGTATGGAGCCGAGCCGGTGCCGATCACCTCGCTGGGGAGGGTGTCGTCCTGGGGCGCCACAAAAGCCGAAAAATGTTCGCTGGTCTGCTTGTGCCAGGCGCCACCGTCGTCGTCCTGCATTTTGAGCATCCACTCAAGGTTCCAGCGCGCCTCATTCAAAATGTCCGGAGTCCCGTTGCCGGACTCGGGAATCTTGAGCTGAATGCTCTTGAGCTTCTGGCCGTAGGTCTCCCAGGCCCAGAGCAAGGTTCCCGTGGTGATGCCGGAGTTGACCATGTAGCGGCCGTAGTCGCCGGCGTCGTGCCAGCCCCCGATGTTGTCGCGCTCACCCTTTGCGCCCGAGGAGGGGTGAAACTCGCCGTGGGTGTGGCAGGCGGGGTGGGAGAAACCGGGAAACTCCGGGCCCAGTTCGACCGCGGTCCCGCAGCGCTGGCCGTAGAAGCCGCGCATGGCGAGATAGTAGGTGTGCTCGAAGGGGTTCTTGCCCACGGCAAAGTTCCAACTGCGGCCCACGCCGGGAACCTCGATGTAGTAGGTTCCCGCCTTCTGAAAGCCGGAAAAATCCGCGGCCTGCACCTGGTCGCCGGTGTTTGGGTCAGCCTGAGCAGGCGCCAGATTGCCGTGAAAGACCAGGGCGCCGTCGCTGGAGCGTTTGATTGCAAAGGATTGAGCCGGGGCGCTGACGAACGCGACCTTGGGACCGTCGAGCGGATAGCCCACCTGATCGACTTTGATGGCCAGGGTTGGGTTTTCGGCCCCATGGGCCAAAACGAGCGGGCAGATGAAAAGGGCGGCAAGGTCGGCCAGAAGCAGCAACTCCCGGCTGGGCCGTAGACTCAAAGAGGGCAGGAACAAGGAACTTGCCATGTCTGCTGTTTCGCCTCGCGCAAGCGCCCAGGATAAGTGCAAAAACGGGCAAGTGTCTCACATTTGCCTGAAATCTGGCAACGATGCGGGACACATTTCGGGACACACCTCGGGATTGCCCGATTTCGCTTGCGCAGATACTTTTTCACACTCGCGCGGCAATGCGCAAATGGAATCTTCGTTTTTGAAAGGTCCGCGAAGGGTTCTACAAAAACGTTTGATTAGATTTTGGGCGGGGACTATACTGGCGGCGGTCTTCAATCGAGGGAGCACGCGTCATGAAGTTCGGATATTTTGACGATCGCAATCGCGAGTACGTGATCACGCAACCGGACACCCCGTTGCCGTGGATCAATTACCTGGGCTGCCAGGCATATTTCGGAATCATTTCCAATACTGCGGGGGGTTACTCGTTCTATCGCGACGCGCGGCTGCGGCGGCTGACCCGCTACCGGTACAACAACGTGCCGCTGGATTTGGGCGGGAGGTATGTTTACCTGCGCGACGACGAATCGAAGGAGTTCTGGTCGCCATCGTGGCAACCGACGCGGCACGACCTGAAGGATTACACCTGCCGCCACGGGATGGGCTACACGGTGATCGGGTCCACGTACAGCGGGATCGAGGCGCACACGCGGTACTTTGTACCGCTGGACGACAACCTGGAAATCTGGCAGGTGACGGTGACGAACCGGCGAACGACCAGGGCAACGCTGTCCGGGTTCGCGAGCATCGAATTTTGCCTGTGGGATGCGCAGGACGACGCCACCAACTTCCAGCGCAACTTCAATACGGGCCAGGTGGAGGTGGAAGACGGCGTCATCTATCACAAGACGGAGTACCGGGAGCGGCGCAATCATTTCGCCTACTTTGCCAGTTCGCAGCCGGGCGGGTTTGACACGCAACGGGAAGCGTTTCTGGGCCGGTACCGCGGCTGGGACAAGCCGGCAACCGTGGAAGCCGGTGAACTGACCAACTCGATTGCGCATGGGTGGTCGCCGGTGGGGGCGCACCAAGTAAAGCTGGAACTGGAACCGGGTGAGACGCGGCAGGTGGTGTTTGTGCTGGGCTACCACGAGAATCCGGTGGACCAGAAGTTCGATCCGGCGGGCTCCCAGACGATCAACAAGAGGCGGGTGAAGCCGGTGATCGCGAAGTACCTGGACAGCAAGGAGGCCGATGCGGCCTTCGAGCGGCTGCGCGAGTATTGGGACGGCCTGCTGGGCATCTTCCAGGTCGATACGCCGGACATTCACACCAACCGGATGGTGAATATCTGGAACGCGTATCAGTGCATGGCGACGTTCAACATGTCGCGGTCGGCGTCGTTCTATGAATCGGGAATCGGGCGGGGGTTGGGGTTCCGCGACTCGAACCAGGATTTGCTGGGATTTGTGCACATGGTGCCTTCGCGGGCGCGGGAGCGGATTCTGGACCTGGCGGCGACGCAACTGCCAACCGGCGGGGCGTACCACCAGTATCAGCCGCTGACCAAGCGGGGCAACAACGACATTGGCGGCGGATTCAACGACGATCCGCTCTGGCTGATCGTGGGCGTGTCGGCGTATCTGAAGGAGGCGGGCGACTGGAGCATTCTCGACGAGCCGGTCCAGTATGACAACGAGCCCGGCTCGGAGCAGCCGCTCTATGAACACTTGCAGCGAAGCTTCCGCTACACGCTGGCCCGGCTTGGACCGCACGGGTTGCCGCTGATCGGCCGCGCGGACTGGAACGACTGCCTGAACCTGAACTGCTTCTCGGACACGCCGGGGCAGAGCTTCCAAACGACGACCAGCAAGGACGGCAAGGTGGCCGAGTCAGTGTTCATTGCCGGGCTGTTTGTGTATGCCGGGCGGGAACTGGCGGCGATTGCGAAGCACCGCGGGCTGGACGGCGAGGCTGGCGCCTATTTGGCTGAGGCGGCCAAGATGGAAGAGGTCGTCCGGCAGCATGGGTGGGACGGGGAGTGGTTTCTGCGCGCCTACGACGACTTCGGCGCCAAGATCGGCTCGAAGGAGTGCGAGGAAGGCAAGATCTTCATCGAGTCCAACGGCTTTTGCGTGCTGGCGGGGATTGGGCTGGAGGACGGCAACGCTGAAAAGGCGATGGATGCGACGCGCAAGCACCTGGCCACCAGGCATGGCATCGTGCTGCAGCAGCCGGCGTATTCAAAGTACTACCTGCAACTGGGCGAGATTTCGTCGTATCCGCCGGGGTACAAGGAGAATGCGGGAGTCTTCTGCCACGTGAATCCGTGGGTGATGATCGGGGAGACGCGGCTGGGGCGGGGCGACGCGGCGCACGACTACTACAGCCGCATCAACCCATCGGCGCGCGAAGAGATCAGCGATCTGCACCGCTGCGAGCCGTATGTTTACGCGCAGATGATTGCGGGCAAGGATGCGCCCACATTCGGCGAGGCCAAGAACTCGTGGCTCACAGGGACGGCGGCGTGGAACTATTACGCCATTGTGCAGTGGATTCTGGGCGTGCGGACTTCGCTCGACGGCTTGGAGATAGCGCCGGTCATTCCGAAGAGCTGGCCGGGATTCACGGCGACCCGCATCTTCCGCGGGGTGGTGTACAAGATCTCCATCGAGCGGAAGGGCGAGGGGAATACTATTGCCCTTATGGTGGACGGCGAGCCGATCGAGGGGAATGTTGTGCCTGCGCCGGCGGATGGGCGGAAGGAAGTTTTGGTGAGGGGTATTCTGGGCGAAGGATCTGGGGAGCCGACCGCCGCGCCCCTGCTTTCGAATGAGGAGGTGCAATTTGTACCTGGCAAGTGAACAGCGCTACGACACAATGCAGTACCGCCGCTCAGGCAAGAGCGGCGTGCGGCTGCCGGCCATCTCCCTCGGACTGTGGCACAACTTCGGAGGGGTGGATGTTTTTGAGAATAGCCGGGCGATGGTGCGGCGGGCATTCGATCTGGGCATTACGCACTTCGACCTGGCCAACAATTATGGGCCGCCGCCGGGAAGCGCGGAGAGCAACTTCGGGGAGATTCTGCGGCTCGACCTGGCGCCGCATCGCGACGAGTTGATCATCAGCTCGAAGGCCGGATGGGATATGTGGCCGGGGCCGTACGGGAACTGGGGATCGAGGAAGTATCTGCTGGCCAGCCTGGATCAGAGTCTGAAGCGAATGGGCCTGGAGTATGTGGACATCTTCTACTCGCATCGGCCCGATCCGGAGACGCCGGTCGAGGAGACGATGGGGGCTCTGGATCAGGCGGTTCGCTCAGGGAAGGCGCTCTATGCCGGCATCTCCAGCTACGACGCCAAACAGACCGCCGCGGCAGCGAAGATTCTGCGTGAGCTGGGCACGCCGTGCCTGATTCATCAGCCGAAGTACTCGATGTTCGAGCGTTGGGTTGAGGATGGACTGCTGGATGTGCTGGGCGAAGAGGGCATCGGCGGCATCGCCTTCTGCCCGCTGGCGCAGGGATTGCTGACCGACCGCTATTTGCAGGGGATTCCCGCGGACTCGCGGGCGAGCAAGCCGCACGGATTCCTGAAGAAGAGCGACATCGATGAGCACCGGCTGGGGCAGGTGCGCGCCCTGGACGGATTGGCCGGCGAGCGGGGGCAGTCGCTGGCGCAGATGGCGCTGGCGTGGGTGCTGCGCGAGGGGCGCATGACTTCGGCGCTGATTGGAGCCAGCCGGGTGGAGCAGATTGAACAGAACGTGGCGGCGCTCGGGAATCTTGCCTTCTCCGCAGACGAGCTGGCGAAGATCGACGCGGCGCTGGGGCAGCCTGCCTGACCTGGATGCAGCAGGGTTGGAATGGCGCTGCGAACGGCACGCTTGGAGGCGCTGGCGATGCAGGACTTACGGCAGGGGGTGGAGGCGGAGTTGCGCTCCGATATTCTGCCCTTCTGGCTCAAGTACACCATCGACGACGAGTACGGCGGGTTTCGCGGGCAGATTGCGAACGACCTGACCGTCGATCCACACGCCGCCAAGGGATTGATTTTGAACGCGCGCATTCTGTGGACGTTCTCAAAGGCCTATGGCGTCTATCGGGACCCGCTCAATCTCGGCGCCGCCCGGCGCGCGTATGAATACCTGTCGCGTTTCTTCTGGGACCAGGAGTTTGGCGGGGTGTACTGGATGGTCGATTACCAGGGCCGCCCGATGGACACGAAGAAGCGCATCTATGGGCAGGCGTTTACCGTGTACGCGCTGGCGGAGTATTCCCATGCCAGCGGCGACAGCGAAGCGATGGCCAGGGCCATGCGTCTGGTGGAACAGATTGAATCCTCGAGCCACGATGAGGCGCACGGCGGCTACTTTGAGACCTATGAGCGGGACTGGACGCTGGCCGCGGACCAGCGCCTGAGCGATGTGGACCTGGACGAGAAGAAGTCCATGAACACGCACCTGCACCTGCTGGAGGCCTACGCCACGCTGCTGCGTCACCACGAGGACCCGACGGTCCGCTTCCGGCTGCGGCAACTGATCGAAATCTTTCTCCGCTTCATCATCGATCCCACCAACCACCACTTCATTCTGTTCTTCGACGAGGAGTGGCGGCCGCGATCGGAGAAGATCTCGTTTGGGCACGACATTGAGGGCAGTTGGCTGCTGTGCGAAGCAGCGGAGGTTCTTGGCGACACGGACGTTCTGGAGCGCGTGCGGGCTGTGGCGGTGAAGATGGCGCAGGCGGTCTGCGAGCAGGGGATCGATGCCGATGGAGGACTGATGTACGAGGCTGGACCGGCGGGGGTTCTCGATACCGACAGGCATTGGTGGCCGCAGGCGGAGGCGGTGGTCGGCTTCCTGAACGCTTACCAGCTTTCGGGGCGGCGGCACTTTCTGGATGCGGCCGAGCGGAGCTGGGCGTTCATCGAAAAATACATTGTCGATCGCAAGCATGGCGAATGGTTCTGGCTGGTATCGCAGGCGGGCGTGCCGGACGCGGCACAGGATAAAGTGGGGCCGTGGAAGTGCCCTTACCACAACAGCCGCACGTGCTTTGAAGTGATGGAGCGGCTGGACGGCCTTGGCCGCCGAGGCGCGGACCAGGCATAGAAAGACCGGAGAGAGCAGGATGAATCAGGCAGCCTTCAGGAAGAGCGTTCAGGAGTTATTCAAGCAGCAGGAGAAGCTGCTGGCGCGGCGCAATCGCAAATCGCCCGGCGGCAATGGGGTCTTTGACCGCTACGAGTTTCCGGTGCTGACCGCCGCGCACGCGCCGATCACCTGGCGCTACGACCTGGACCGGAAGACGAATCCCTTGCTGCTCGAGCGCATGGGGGTGAACGCCACGTTCAACGCGGGCGCGCTGCTCGACGAGGGGAAGTTCCTGGTGGTGGCGCGCGTGGAAGGCGCAGACCGCAAATCGTTCTTTGCCGTCGCCGAGAGCCCGAATGGCGTGGATAACTTTCGCTTTTGGGAGTATCCGATCCTGATGCCGGAGACCGGCGACCCGGATACCAATGTATACGATATGCGGGTGGTCAAGCACGAAGACGGCTGGATCTACGGGCTGTTCTGCACAGAGCGGAAGGACCCGAAGACGCCGGAGTGGGACACATCGTCTGCCGTGGCTCAATGCGGCATTGCGCGGACCAGGGACCTGAAGACGTGGGAGCGGCTCAAGGACCTGAAATCGAAGTCTCCGCAGCAGCGGAATGTGGTGCTGCATCCGAAGTTTGTGGATGGGAAGTACGCCTTCTATACGCGGCCGCAGGACGATTTTATCCAGGCCGGCAAGGGCGGCGGGATCGGGTGGGGACTGGCGCCGAGCATCGAGAATGCGGTGATCGACGAGGAGATCATCGTCGACAACCGCGAGTACCACACCATTCAGGAGGTGAAGAACGGCCTGGGGCCGGCGCCAATCAAGACGCCGAAGGGCTGGCTGCACCTGGCGCACGGGGTGCGCAACACCGCTGCCGGGCTGCGCTACGTGCTGTATTTGTTCCTGGCCGAGCTGGAACGGCCATGGGTTATAACCCACAAGCCAGCGGGGTATTTCATCGCGCCTGAAGGCTGGGAGCGGGTGGGCGATGTTTCAAACGTCGTCTTCAGCAATGGCTGGATTGAACGCAAGAATGGCGAAGTCTTCATCTACTATGCGTCGTCGGACACGCGTCTGCACGTGGCTGCGAGCAGCGTCGAGCGGCTGCTGGATTACGTGCTGCATACGCCCGCGGATCCGCTGCGCAGCCGCGCCTGCGTGGAGCAGCGATGCGCTCTGATCGAGAAGAATCTGGCCGTGCTGCGCGCGCTGAGGCTGCCCGGCACCAAGCGCGCGAGCAAAAAGGCAGCCGGAACGGCGAAGAAGCGGTAGAGCCCATCGATTGGGCCTGAATGCTTCGGCGTTATTTCTGATTCTGTTTGGTTTCTTCCTTGGCTTTTTGTGCGGCTAGCTTTTCTTGTGCGTCCAGGGCGCGGGCCTGGGCGTCGAGGCCGTTGGTCGGGTCCCGATGGAAGAACTTCCGCGAGATGTCGGGCCAGAACTCCTGGAAAAGTGAGCCCGCGCCGCCCTCGGCGGTGACGGTCAATCCGTTGGTGATGGTCTGACCAAAGCCGGAGGTGCCGGAGGGATAGTAGAGATTGGAGATGGCGCCGGAGATGATGTTGCCGGCAACGTTGGAGTAGTTGGGCTCCCACCTGTGTGTGTTGTCGTGTTTACAGATGACATTGGTGGCCAGGGCATAGAGCAGGCGGTGGGTTTTGGCTCCATGGCCGAGGCGGAAGTAGCGAGGGTCCTGGTGCAGGATCGCGGGCAGGATGCCATTGCCGATGATGGCGCCGTCGAAGGCGTCAAGATAAGCCGCCCCCGACCTTTTTCCGAAACCCTCGGCGCCCCAACCGAATCCGGTATCGTCGTCAAGGGCCTCGTGGTAGCCGGCGACCAGAACCGCGGCGCCAAAGGCGACCGGATCGGTCGCGGAACGGAAAGCGAGCTTCATTTTCTGGCTTGCCGTCAATGAGACGGCGTCGCTGCGGTACGAGGTATTGAAGGCGGGCACAATCCCCAAGACCCGCTGTTTCTCCTCCTCCTTGATCTGCTCGTCGGCTTTTTGGTGCTGGCTTTCTTCCGCGCCGGGCTGCTGAGCGGCGCTTTGGGAGCTGGAACTGCCCTGGGCTGCGGGGCTCTGTGCCGGCGTGGAACTCGGGGCCGGCTGTGGGGTGGTCTGGCTTTGCGTGGCTGGGTTCTGTTGATCGGGGGACTGGTCAGCGGCAGGCGCGGACTGCGGCTGGGGAGCGTCAGGAAGCTCTGCAGCGGCAGTAACGACGGGGGCGGAGCGCGGTTCCTGCGAAAAAAGAGCACATGGCAGCGCCAAAAGGGCGACGCCGGTGAAAAATGTTGCAGAAAGAAGACGAGAGGCCAAACGCATCCATTCACCAGTTGTGGAGTCGGCGCCCGCCTGGGTAGGTCCGCCTGGAAAGGCGAATCGAATCGGATCGGGCCGGACCGAGCTCAAGGGGGCTATCTTGACGATAAATCACCCCCTTGGCGCAGTTGCTGTTGGGCGCGTCCAGCAGGGCTCCGTTTCATTGCGGGTACACGATCCCCTTCTGTTAGACGCAATTGAGCGCTCCGCGGACACAGAGATTTGCGCTGGGCAGCTCTGGGCAAACCCAACGCCGGTCGGGTTGGGCCTCTATTGGGCCGTCTGGCGGCTCTTGATCTCCTTCAAGAGCAGTTCGACCTTGTCTTCGCTCTCCAGGGCCTGAAAGCGATCTTCGAGCGTCTCGGGGGACAGGACTTCGCAGGCGGCGGCATTTTCGGCGGCTTTGATGCGGACGCGGCTCTTCAACCGGCCCATGGCGTGATCCTGGTCAACGCCGACGACCTGGCGGGCCTGGGTGGCGCGGCCTACGACCTTGGCGCGGCGGTGCTCGGCCACCAGCATCTCGCAGTGGGCACGGGTCTCGTTCAGCTTCTGGTCCAGCTTGTGCAGGGCCTGGCGCAGATTGTCGGCCTCGTGCTTCTGGTCTTCGGCCTGTTCGGTAAAGCCCTGGACCAACTGGTCGTTGCTCAGGGCGCGTTCGAGGGCGGCGCGGGCCAGGTCGTCGTGACCCTTCTGCACCGCCAACTCGGCCTTGCGGCGCCATTCCGCGGCCTGCTCCAGGTGCTCGGTACGCTTTCTTTCCAGCAGGTGCTCGTCGGCAATGGCGATGGCGACCTGGGTCTTTACCTGGAGCAACTGGTTCTCCATGTCCAGGACGATCTGTTTCAACAGCCGCTCGGGATCCTCGGCCTTTTCCACCAGGTCGTTGAGATTCGCGCGGAGCAGGGTGCTTACTCTCTCCAGCAGTGCCATGGGGTTCTCTCCTTTTCAGCCTTCAGCTTCTAGCCTCCAGCTCCTAGCTCTTTTTGTTGACAACCGGCAGTTGTGCTTCCTTTGTTCATTCAGCCACTCAGCCTCCGGCTCCCACTCGACCGGCTGGGAGCCAGAGGCTGAAGGCTGGCGGCTATTTCTATTTCTCTTGCGGTTTCTCCTTCATGGCCTTGACGTTGGACATTAGTTGCTTGATGTCCATGCCGCTGAGGGCCTCAAACAGCGCCGGGACCTGGGCGGCGATGCGGGTCATGTCGCCGGTGATCTTGTGGACGCCGGCAGCGTCGTCGTTGCCGGTGGAGACGATGGTGATCTTGTCCACCTTGCTGAGCGGCTCGGCCATGGCGCGGACGACGTCGGCCATGTTGGTGAGCAGCTTGTCGACCACCGCGGCCTGGTTCCACTGCTGGTAGGCTTCGGCCTTGACGCTCATGGCCTTGGCTTCGGCTTCGCCTTTCTGGAAGATGATGCTGGCCTCGGCTTCGCCCTGGGCGCGGATGGCGGATGCGCGGCCCTCGGCTTCGACGGTCAGGCGCGACTTCTCTGCATTGGCCAGGTTCTCAATGCGCTGGCGCTCGATTTCGGCGGCCTTGAGGACGGTGGCGATGAGCTGCTTTTCGTTGCGCAGGATTTCCGCTTCCTGAACCTTGATCTGGCCCTCCTTTTCCACCTGCTGCACCTTCACCTGCTCGGCGGTGACCTGCTGCAACATGACGTTGGTCTGCAACTCGTAAGCCTTGTCGGCCGTGGCCTGCTGGCGACGGCTCTGCTCGGAGTATTGCGCCTTCTTGATCTCCAGATCGCGCTGCGCCTCTGCCTGGCGGGTTTGCGAGGCGGTCTCGGCGATGACCCGCTCCTGGTCAGCCTGGGCTTTGGCCACCGCGGACTCGCGGAGGGCAGTTGCGCGGCGGATGGCGGTGTCGCGCTCGGCCTCGGCCGTGGCCATTTCCGCGTCGCGCTTGATGCGGGCCACGTCGGGGCGGCCCATGTTGGAGATGTACTCGTTCTTGTCGCGGACTTCCTTGATGGTGAAGGAGATGACCTCCAGGCCCATCTTGCTCATGTCTTCCGCGCAGGTGGCGCGCATCCGTTCGCCCACCATCTCCGGCTCCTTGACGATCTGCTCCACGGTCAACTGGCCGATGATTCCGCGCAGGTGGCCTTCCATCACCAGGCGGATGAGGCCCTCGCGCTGGGGCGGCGCCTTGGTGAGGAACTGCTCGGCCGCGGTGAGGATGGAGGCCTGGTCGCTGCGCACCTTGATCTGCGCAACTGCCTCGACGGTTACGGCGACGCCCTGCTTGGTATAGAGGTCCTGCTGCGGGGCGACGTCGAAGCTCATCAGCTCCAGGCTCAGCTCGCGGCAGTTCTCCACCATGGGAAAGATCACTGTGCCGTGGCCCTTGATAACGCGGGGGCCGCGGAATCCGTAGACAATCAAGGCCTCGTTGGGTCCGGCCTTGCGGTACATCCTGGCCACCAGGCCGAGGATCATGATCAGCGCCAGTATGCCTAGTCCGACAATCAGAACAATTTCATTGGTCATTGCAATCCCGGCCCTTTCGCCCGGGAGGTGAGCGGTGGATGGTTAAGTGCCAGTCATCAGTTGTCAGTTGCCAGTTGCCAGTCATCCGTTGTCAGTCTTCAGTTGTCAGTTGCCGGCTATTGCAGCCTGTAACCGATCACTGATCGCCGACTCCCGATCACTGCCTGGAGCCGGCGTTGCGGCCGGTCCTGGGAAAGACTTTGGCCAGCAATCCCAGCAAAAAGATGCCTACCAGGATGGCCATGTCTGCTATCAGCACGGTGGTGTCGGTGGTCATGAGGCCCCGGTCCTTTCAGCCGGGTCAGGGAACAGGGATTAGGGAACAGGGAACAGAAGTGCGCGTCCTACGCTCTTGGTTGCCAGGGAAACTAGCCGGACCTGTTCCCTGTTCCCTCGTTCCCTGTTCTTGGCCTATCTCCGGCAGGTCTTCCCAGCGGCGAACATAGGCGATTCCTTTTTCGTAACGGACGACGAAGACCTCTTCCTGTTTTTGAATGGGTACGCCGTCCTCGGAACGCGCCGGGGCAGAGCGGAGCGCACCGAGTTGTTCGTAGACCATCTCTCCGGTACCGGCGGCCCGGATGGGCGCCGAGACGCGGCCCACGACGCCGATGACTGCCGTTTCGTCGGCGGTGAGTTCGCGCTCGTGGGGGAGCAGGACCTTGGCGAGAAAGAAGAAGACGATGGCTCCTCCGGCCACGCCGCAGACCAGGGCCAGCACCACGACGACCGCAGCGACAAAGCTGCCGTAGCGCGTGAGCAGGTAGCCGGCGGCGCCAAACCAGCAGAGAAAGACCATGATGGAAAAGGCATTCCACCAGGGAACAGTAGCGGTTCCCTGAGCTGATGGCTGGCCGGGCGCGGTCTGCGGGACGTAGGCGGCGTGCGGGAGTCCGTGCGGAATGTGGGCGACGGTGGGGATGTGGACCGGGTGGGGCATATGCGGCGCGTGGATGTGCCAGCCGATGTGGCCCATGCCGCCCAGCAGCGAGAGGGCGCTGAGCAGCAGTCCAACGACAAAGCAAACGAGATAGAACAGTTCCCAGGTCATTTTTGCGTACCGTGATTTCGTGCTTCGGGCTTGCGTGCTTCCGGCTTGCGTGATCCAGTCTGCCTTGCGCTGGGTCTCTGCGCCTTCAAGTCCAGGGGTCTGGGTTCAAGTTTGGGGCGCAGCACTTCAGTGAGGCGCGGCATCAGGCCCGGCGTCTGAAGAATCGCTTCGAGCAGCAGCAGGCATTCGCGGGAGCGCTCGTAGCGGGCCAGGGTGAGCAGGGCGGCCATTAGCTCGGGGTCGCGGCGGAAGCGCTCGGCGCCGGAGACGAGCCAGAGGTCGAGCTTGTCTTCGAGCGAGCGCAGGTCGCTTTGCAGCTCGGGGTGGTAGCCTTCGGGGTCGTCGACCAGGTAGCCGGGGTGGACCTTGAAAAATTTGGCCAGAATCTGGCGCGTGGTGTTGGTCAGGTGGGGGCGGGCGCCGCTCTCGATCTGCGAGAGGTAGCTCTGGCTGAGCTTGGAGCCGGTTTCGGCTTCGATGGCGCGGACCGTCTCCTGCTGGCTCAGGTCGCGGTCAAGGCCCCGGATGCTGCCCTCAACTTCGCGCAAGTAACGGATTTTCTCGCCGAGCTTCATGGTTGACCAGTTGTCAGTCTTCAGTTGTCAGCCACCAGCGGAAGAACGACTTTCTTGCCCTGACCCCCCGCTGCCAGCTTCACTTGCCTGCAATGGTAGCGCCTTTCGGCCGGCGGTCCATTGCAATATGCAATAGGTATATCGCAATCTGCAATAAATTGCAAGAGGGTTTGGAAAAATATTTTTGCCGAGGGATTTTGGTTCGAAATTCCGCGGGTTGGGCGTGCAGAGTGGGCTTCACGTCAACTTTGCGAGGAGAGCGTTTCCATGCCCAATCCGGTTCTGCATTTCGAGATTATCGGGGAGAACCAGCAACTGCTGAACAACTTCTACAGTGGCGTATTCGACTGGCGGATCGACCCGATCATGGATGAATATTCGCTGGTCAAAACGGGCTCGGGCAGCGGCGGGGGCATTGGCGCCATGAAGGAAGCCCGGCGTCATGTCACTTTTTATGTTGAGGTTGCGGATGTGGCGGCTGCGTTGGCCCTGATCGAGAGCAAGGGCGGAAAGCTCGCGTTCGGGCCGCATCCGGTACCCACCGGCGCCATCATCGCAGGGTTCACCGATCCCGAAGGTCACCTGGTGGGGCTGGTGCAGCAGCCGGTGAAGCAATAAACCGGCCCTTCACGCCGCAAAATCGATAAATCCCCGCTGGGGGTCGGTGGAGATCAGCTTGACGGTGACCTTGTCGCCTACGTCGAGGCCCTTGCCGCCCTGGACGAGCATTCCATCCACATGGGGGTCAAGAGTCCGGACGAAGGTGCCGTACTTGTTGACGCCGGTGACGATGGCGGGGAAGCTCTGCCCGATGCGGGGGTGGAGGACGACGGCGGCGATGCGCTTCTGCATCTCGCGCTCGACCTTGCGGGCGGCGTCTTCCATCAGCGTGCAGCGGACGGCGATGGCGTTGAGGTCGCCTTCGGAGTAAGGCTGCGGCGCTTTCGCGAGCCAGGCCTTGAGGAGGCGCTCCGCGACCATGTCGGGGAAGCGCCGGTTGGGGGCGGTGGAGTGGGTGTAGTCCTGTACGGCCAGGCCGAAGTGGCCGGGGGAAGGCTCGTTGGGCTTGACCAGGACGTACTCGCCGGGACCCATGAGCTTGATGACCGTGAGAGACAGATCCGGGAAGTGATCCGGGTCCTTCTGCTTCTGGGCGAGCAGGAAGTCGTTGAGGGCCTTGGAGTCGGGCTGGGCGGGCAGCGTTGTGCCCAGGCCGGCGGCCACTTCGACGATGCGGTCCCAGCGCTTGGGCGTGCGGACGATGCGGCGGATGGAGGCTACGCCGGCCTGCTCGAAGGTGCGGGCGATGACGCCGTTGGCCGCCACCATGAACTCCTCGATGAGCGACGTGGCGCGGTTCTTCTGCAGGCGGGTGATGTCCACCACCTCGCCGGCCAAGGTCACGGGAGTGGTTTCGATGGTTTCAAGATCGAGCGCGCCGTGCTGGAAGCGGCCGCCCACCATGCGCTGAGCCGCCGCGTCCTGGAGCTTGAGCTGGGCGGCCAGATCGGCGCTGGCGGCTACCTTGGCGGGGGGTGGACCGGAGCCTTCGAGCCAAGCGCCGACGCCGTTGTAGGCCAGTTGGGCGCGGTTGCGGACCAGGGCGCGGTAGGCTTTGCCATCGGAGGCCGTGCCGGCTTGGTCCACGGCAAACTCGACGACCAGCGCCACGCGATCTTCGTTCTCGTTAAGCGAGGTAATGCCCTCGGAGAGCTCGGCGGGCAGCATGGGAAAGACTTTGACGCCCGTATAAACTGAGGTCGTCTCGCCGCGGGCGTGGCTGTCGATGACCGTGCCCAGGCTGACGCGGGCGTCCACGTCGGCGACGGCGATGAGCACGCGGATGCGGCCATCGGGCAGCGGCTCGGCCCACTCGATCTGGTCCAAATCTTTCGATGTGTCGTTGTCGATGGAGGACCAGAGCAGGCCGCGCAGGTCCTGAATGCCGGGGACGGCGGGCGGCTCGGGATGGGCCTGAATGGCGGCTAGCTGGGAATCGGTTCCGGCGGGAAAGTCGGGCTGGAAGCCGTGCTCGAGCATGGAGGCGTGGGCGGCGGCGACAAGATTGAAGTGCAAAGGTTGGCTGGAATGCATGAGGAATCGGGCTCCTTGAGTGCGAAAGGCCAGCCTACCACGGCGGAGCTTCCGCGCGATTGGGAACCGGTTAAGCGTTGCATGCGTACACTGCCTTAGTAACGGCTGTGTGGAGGCGTCTTGAGTCTTTTTTACAACTGGTTCTTTCCCGCGCTGTGGGCGGTTTATCTTCTCTACTGGCAGGTGGCGGCGCGAGGCGCCAAGAGCAACGAACGCCTCGAGCCGCTCGTGTCGAGGGCGGTGCGGTCAGTGGCGTTTCTTCTGGCGATAGTGCTCCTGATGGGCCACTGGCTACCCATTCCAGCGCTCTACCGGTTTTATCTTCCCGAAAACAACTGGACCGTCTGGTTCTGGATTGGCGCGGTGGTGAATGTGCTGGGACTTGGCTTCGCGGTCTGGGCGCGTGCGTATCTGGGTAGCAACTGGAGCCGCTCGGTGACCATCAAGCAGGGCCACGAACTGATCACCGGCGGGCCGTATGGCCTGGTGCGCCACCCGATTTACACAGGTCTGCTGACCGGCTTTCTGGGGTCGGCGATCGCCATCGCGCAGGTTCGCGGACTGGTGGCCTTTTTCCTTATCTTCGCGGTGTTGTGGTTAAAACTGCGGCTGGAGGAACGGTGGATGCGGCTGCAGTTCGGAGGAGTCTACGAGCAGTACGCGCGCCGGGTGCCTGCGCTTGTGCCGCTGCCGCTGAGCCGGGACAGCGTGTCCTAGAGCGGTTCCACAGTCACGCGCCCTGATTGGGCGTGCGAAAGGTGGCTTTGTCTTGAGGAAAAAGCCACGCGAGAGCAGTGGTTCCGGGGTACGGCGACTGTGGAACCGCTGTGAGGCAGCTGGTTGACCTGCCGGAGCGCGTCGCCGTTGGCAATGAGCCTTTCCGCCGGCAAAAAGGAGAAGCGCTGCCGCCCGAGAAGCGCTGCCGCCCATGACAACCCAACCGAAGAAGACTATTGAATGCCGAGGTCGGAAAGAACCTTGGGCTTGGCTTCGTCCACGGCCAGCAGGTTGTGGCAGGCGGCGCAGTCCTGGGTGATGCTGGTGCCGTCCTTGGCCACGTGGTCGCCATCGTGGCAGCGGAAGCAGCCCGGATAGCTCATGTGGCCGATGTGGTTGGGGTGGGTACCCCAGGTCACCTTCATAAAAGGAAACACGTTCTGGGTATAGAGAGACAGCAACTCATCGCCGGCGGATTTGACAAGCGCGGCTTTGGCGGCCAGGACCTCAGGATGCTGGGAGCGATAGAAGGCTTGAAGCTGCTGTGGAATCTGCGTGCTCGCTTCGGCCTCGGAGGCGTAGGTGGCATTGAGCAGCTCCAGGCCCTCCTTGTGAACCCAGGGCAGATCCGGACTGACCGCGCCTTCGGCCATGGCCCGGTTGAGCGCGTCTTCCGCGGTCACAAAGGTGTGCGCGGCGCGGTTGTGGCAATCAATGCAATCCATCACCCGCCGTTCCCCCTGGGGAACGCCGTTGCCCGCGGCGGCCGTGGCAAACGCGGTCTCCGAGCCATCCGGGTTGCGCTTCTGTACCCAGGGGATGGTGGTGCGGGTTGGGTCGGTGGCGACGTACTCGATGTGGCCCAGGTGAGTGCCGTGAATCCCGCTCAGTTGGGAGAGCGAATCCCGGCCGCCCAGGTGCAGAACCACCACCGTCTGGGTCTCGGTGTTCTTCTCATCGTCGGCAAAGCTGGACTTCACCAGGAGCTTTTCGCCGACAAACCGGGCCGGCGTGTGGCAGCCCTCGCAGATATACCGCGCGGGGCGCAGATTCTCGACCGGCGAAGGAATCGGAGTGGGATAGCGATCGAAGCTGACCTCAAGAAGCTGCCTGGTGCCGTTCACCTTGGCGGCAAAGTAGGATGCCGCGCCCGATCCGATGTGGCAGGCGACGCAGTCCACATGGGAGTGCGCGGAAATCTTGTAGGCTGTGTACTCCGGATGCATGACGTGGCAGGACTGGCCGCAAAACTGCGGGGAGTCCATGTAGGCCGAACCGCGATAGCTGGCCATGGCCACGACCAGCAGGTTGACGATAGTGGCCACCAGCACGATATCCAGGCCGTGGCGAAAGACCCGGTCGTTGAGATCGATCTTGGGGAATTCGGCGGGAATCTGCCCGGCTTTCTGGAGCTTTCTGCGGCGCACAAACACGCCCACCGGGATCAGCGCCAATCCGGCTATGAACAGAGCGGGCAGAAGCAGGAAGAAGATGATGCCGAGGTAGGGGTTGTCATTGGGGCGGCCGAAGATCTCGACCAGCCAATAGCCGATCATGGTCACGCCAGCGGCGCTGGTGATGGCGCCGCCTGCCAGACTGACAGGGTTGTTGCCGAAGAACAGAGCCGGGCGCACCCAGCTCTCGCGGAATTTTTGAAGCAATGGCACCTTTGTCCCCCACACTGATTGGATGGCCCGCCAGTGGGAGCGGAAACCCGATTTCGGCACACTAAGGGGCTTTGGAGTGTTGCTAAATCAACACTTCAAGGCTGTGATTTCGGGTACACGGATCGCAGCTTCGCTGCAGGCGGGCCTGGTTCGACTTGCCGGACCGACGATTGGGGCTACTTGAGCCCGCGATAGTAAGCCACCGCGTCCTTGATCTGCTGATCGGTGAGTCCCGCGACCGGCTTCATCTTGTTCTTGCCGTTCTTGACGACGGCAGCCATCTGGTCGGCGGTAAGCTTCTGGATATCCGGATCGGAAACCGGCTTCACACCCATCATCTTGGCGATCCCCGGACTGGGGGTGCCGGCGGAGCCGTGGCAACTTTGACACTTGGCCTTGTAAGTCGCTTCGCCGCCGGATTGGGCGAGGCACACGGCGCTGGCCAGAGAAACAACAACGGCCAGGACCACCTGGGATCGAATCGTCTTTGTCATTGCGATACTCCTTGAGTATTTCCACGGCCAGCGCGCCTGGGGACGCGCCTGCTGGGTGGAGTTGTTCCTGCTACCCAACCCCAGGCTACAACTTGTCAGTCGCCCGGAGCAGCAATCAAGATGGCAGCCAAAGCCATCTCAAACAGATCGACGCAATTCCCTTCGCAAATCCGGGAACTGCGCCAATGGTTCCTCACTTGATGAGCGTGCGGAAGTAGGCCACCGCGTCCTTGATCTGCGCGTCGGTGAGTTTGCCCTTGAACGGCTGCATCTTGCCCATGCCGTTCGTGGTGGCGTCGATCATCCTGTCCTCGGCGAAATTCTTGACGTCCGGATCGGTGACCGGCTTCACCTTCAAGGCTTTGCCTGCGGTCGTGTCGGCGAGGCCGGTGGCGCCATGACAGCTTTGGCACTTGGCTTTGTAGGTCGCTTCGCCCGGCGACTGGGCAAAGCCCACGGCGCCAGCCAAAGAAACAACCACGGCCAGCACCACCTGGGATCGAATTGTCTTTGTCATTGGAATACTCCAGAGAAATTACCACGGCCAGTGTACGCTCAGGCGCCGCCGGCCGTGTACGGATTCTTCAAGAAGAACGTTTTACGCCGGTTGTGCCGGATGGAAATTCCTTGTCCTGCGGCAATTCCGCCCCTCCTTTAAAGAAGGGGCGGAATGGTAACACTCCCGAATCCCGTCCGCCCCGGCAATCTTCTTCAGGGACGGCGGTTTTCCCTCAGAACTCGTAATGCAGTCCAATGGTCACGTTATTCGCATGAAAGTTCCGGGGTGCGGTCAGACCGGAAGACGATTCGGTTAGACCGGTCTGTTCGGGCAGAGAGGTGCAAGGTACAACCGTTGACGTCAGAGACGTTGAAGTGCTGCAGTCCTGCGGGCCGGAAGGACCGCCCTCGCCGTAGCCGTAGTAATTGTATTCCGCTTTCCAAATCCATCCAGGATGGATCGTCCACGCAACATTCACAAAGGGAGACTCATACTTGGAGTCGAGCGAGCCGTTGACCGATCGCGCATCGGTGAAAAACTGATTGCCGCTCACATCGCTCATGCGATAGCCAATATTGGAGTGGAACGATTTGACGGGGGACAGCGCGAGAGCCACCGACGCGTACTGCGTAGGAGCATCCATGAAGTCCCTGCCAAACCAGTCCGCGAGTTGGGTCGTCGACCCCCTGGAGAACACGCCTGGGCATACATTCGGCCCGCCGCTGCTGTTGGTCGAGGCAGTGCCGGGCAAAGTGGCCGAAGCGCCACTGTCAAAACAGATGTTGGTCGCCGCATACACATCGCTATAGGCGTAATTGAAATCGAACCCATAGCGCTCATTCGGCATCAGCACCGCGCCCAGGCTCACAATCCGGCTGTGATCGACATGGTCGATCGGGCCCTCGTACGGATCATCGCCTGCTGCGACGGCGGCCCCGTTGTTGTTGGTGTTGTTGTGCCGTTCCAGGTCGTTCCAGGCGCCCGACAGCGTCGCCCAGGGCTTTGGCCTGTACAGGGTATGCACTCTGTAGTGCCTGGTTTGCCGCGGACCGACCGGGGTGAATGCATTGTCGGCGTAGAGCGCCTCGACCGTGCCATTGACATCCCAATTGGCGGTGGGCCGCACGGCGGCGTTGAAGATTCCACCGTCTTCGTTGATGGTTACGGTTCCGTTTGACGTGGCACCCACGGCTAATGGAACGTTATGAGGACTGCCCTGGGCGATGGTGTGCTTGCTGTGGCGATAGGTGAGCGAGAGCGTGGCGCGAGACGCGGCATCCCAGGTCCCCGTCAAGTTATTGGTCAGGAAGTTCTGGCCAAAGTAGCCCGGCAGGGGGGTGCCGATGACGCCGCTGCCTTCAAAAGTGGAGGCGCCGGCGGCGGCAGCGGTCGTGGTCAACCCACCTGCGTAGTTGATGGTTTCATTTCCCGCGGTCGCGGGCGTCGACAGAGTGGTCCCACTCGTCATGGTGGTGGTTCCCGGTTGGTGGACGCTGGAGAAGTCCACCTGTTCGGAGAGACTGAACGTCCTCATAGCCTGCCACACGAACCCATAGTCGGCGGCTACGACCTCGCGCTTTGCGGTGCCGGTGGCCGTATACGTAAGCGAGCGCGTCGTCCCATTAAGACCCTGGTAGCTGTCGTAGTAGTTGGGCAGGTTCATATTCGCTTTGGTATAGCGCAAATCGCCATTCATCGAGACGTTCTTGATGCTGGAGCTTTGCAACCGGAAGATCTCCGTGGGATAGAGAATGCGGGTCGGCTGCGAGCGCAGGTAGTTGGTAACCACGGCGCATGCCGCATTGATGACCGGCAGGCCACCGGCGGTTGGCGACGCCGAGAGGATGGGAGTGGCGCCTATGCTGTTTGCATTGCAGGCACTGCTGGGGTAGGGCGTCCGGCTGTCAAAATCGTCAAGGGCCGCCGGTGTTCCGTCCGCCTCTTGCACGTTGAAGTCGCCGGGGGCCATGGTAAAGTAGGAGTCCGCCTTGTAGTGGTCGATCTCCTCTTCAAAGGTCAACCTGGTGCCCTGCACGGGCTTCCAGTCGATCCCCCCCGTGAAGTCGTCGGTGCTGTTGCGCTGATACTCCTGGAGCACGGCATCGTACTTGGCGAATTGATAACCGCTTGGGCTCAGGCTCGGTCCCTGGAAGATGTTCTGTGAGTACCCCGCCCGAAACGTCACCTTCGAAATCGGAAAGATCGTGAGGTTGGTGTCCGTCATGCGGCGCACCGTGTTGTACTGCACCGGCGATTGTTCCACCTGCGGCCAGGCAAACGAACCGGTTGGCGCGGCGGAGGGTCCGATGGGAATCGACTGCCCCCCGGGGATATTGGGGTTGCCCAGCAGGTCGTAGTCGAAGTACTGGCGGTCGCGGCGAAACATTCCCGAGAACTCGTAGATCTTGCCCTTGGAGAAGTCCAGCTTGGTGAAGCTGTTCGGATCGCCGCCGAACCCGCTGCCGATAGCACTGAGCGAATCGATAAGCGTGTTCTTCTTGCCCGGGAGCGCGCGCATTTCAAAGGTCTCGCCAAGCACGCGCGGCCCGGACTGCATATTGACCAGCGTGTCGTACATGGCCCCGCTGCCCGCGACGCCGGTTATGCGGCCACCCAGATCCACGCTCTGATGGATCGTATACCCATTCGGGGCAGCGATCTGTGCCTCCGGCGTCGGCGATGGGGTGGCGGGCGTCGGATTTTGAGCGACGGCGATGCCCGCCGTCATCAGTAAAATGACGATTCCAATGCTCCCAGCGGTGCGCTGAATCATTGCGATAGATGGCTGTTCTTTGGACAGCCGAGAAAACCAGCCTGTCTTCTTCATATGAAGCCTCACTTGAAAAAAACCATTGTTGCTCACATCGAAACCTTGAACTCGTGTGCCCAGTTGGTTCGGGATCCGGGCCGCGCCGTCCGATGGGCCTGGAGGGCGCGGTCGAGCTCCATGACTCCTACCTGAGGAACGCCGCATTCACGTTTGACCCATGAATATAGGTGTGGCAGCTGATGCATGGCGTGATCTCCGACGATCCTGCGCTCATCGAGTGCACCGTGCCGGCGGCGACCGGGCTATGGCACTGGTTGCACAACGTGTTGATATTCGGCATGTTCAGCAGCCGGGCGTTCTGAGAACCATGCGGCGTGTGGCACCCCAGGCACCCCTCCGCCTTGACCGCGGCGTGCTCGTACACATAAGGCCCACGCACCTCCATGTGGCACTTGGTGCAGATCATATTCTGATCGGCCGTGGACTTCAGGTTGTTGTTCCCGAAGGTGCCGTGCGGGTCGTGGCAATCGGAGCACTGCACCAGGCCCTCGTTGACCTTGTGGTGGAAGGGCATACTGAACGCCGGCTTCACGTCGGTGTGGCACTGATAGCAGAGCGTCGGCTGAGGAGCCTTGAGGAGAGATTCCTCCTTGCTGCCGTGGATGTCGTGGCAGCCGATGCAGCTGACGCCGCCCTTGGCATGAGGAGAACGATCGAAGTTCGGATGCGCTCCCGCGTGGCAGCCCAGGCACTTGGCGGTCACGTCTTTGGCCGAAGCCTTGGCGGGATCGAAGATCTTGGTCACGTCCCCGCCGCCTTCAACGTGTGCGCCGCCCGGACCGTGGCAACCTTCGCAGTTCACGCCGGCCGCGCCGTGCTGTGCTGCAAGCTTGGTGTGCGGATTGTCCGCAAATTTCTTGCTCACCTCTTCATGGCAGGTAGCGCAAATGTCACCTCCCACATAGGCGCTCGGAGCCGCGTCCTTGGCCTGCGCGGCGGCCGCTTTGGCGCCAGATTCGGCTTTGGGCCCCTGAGCGCCAAAAGCAGTGGCGCAGGCTATGCTCGCGCCCAGCATCAACATCAAACAAGCTCGCAGCCCCGGCCGCTTTCCCGGAGCCGCACCAATCGGCAATCGCGTTACAGGCCCATCACTATGCATGAAAAATACCGCCTTGGATGCTCTTGTTGCATCTTCTGAAAACCACTGGGCCGGCAATATGCCGGCCAGATATGGCAACTCCCACCTGGGAAGCGCCGCATCGAGAATCGGTTCTTCGGACCGCAATTTCCAGAAGCTGCTCTTTGTGCGGAGCATCACTTCATGCGCGCATCCTACGTTTTATTTGCGCCGCGAACGGTGACGTTCGTCACAGATAATGGAGAGACCAACTTACGGCTTCGGTTTCCTGCCCCAATGTGACCGGGATTTCCATCGGCGCACAAGTCATTAAACGCGCTCAGGGCGATCCATAACCCTGGCGCACATGCATTTCCCTTGGGTGGGGGCAGGACCGGCTGAAATGCCGGAAAATCCCCCTTCGCAGTTCAACAGCAAAGTGGCTGTGCCGCTGTATAAGACTGATCACCTTTCTTGAATCAGGCAACGGTTGGCGGAAGTGTGGGACCTGGTCCGGCTTGGGGAGCTGCAAGCGTACTTTGGCGCTCAATCGAAGCGGGATCCAGCGCAGGCGCTTGACGCTCCACGGGGAAATCCGCAGCCTGCGTGGATTCAATTAGATGTGAGGCCCATCACATCCACGGGGGTAGCTGCTCGGGCAAACTTTGATGGAGCAAGAGCCTCTCTTCCGGGAGACGCAGGGCATTTTCCTCTCAGCTTGAGCCCTTGCGGCGTCTGCGGGGTTCAGCAGAAGGCGGTGGGGAAGGAGCTCGAACGGGGGTCGGAAGGGGCATGACCATGGCAAGCGCTGAGATCACGGCAGGAGCGCACGTGCGGCAGAAGCACCTTATCCGGCAGGTACCTGCGGGTTGTGCGGCCTGCGCCAATCGCCGCCCCGGCTGGTTCTGCTCCCTGGGCAGCTCGGTACTGGCGGATCTTGAGCTGGCCACCAGCACCATCGCCCTTCCCGCGCAAGCTCCGCTCTTCAATCAGGGCGAGGATGCGCGCTGCCTGTATCTGATCTGCGACGGCTATCTCAAGCTGACGGCCGGCCGCGTTGAGGATCGGCAGATGATCGTCCGCATCGCCGGACCCGGCTCCATGCTCGGCCTGTACGCGGTTCTCTCCCATGGTGTGTATGAGGTCTCCGCCGAGTCCTTGACCAGCGCGCAACTGCGGCCCGTGGAGCGGGACCGGTTCCTCAGCTTCCTGCGCAGCCACAAGGAGGCGCAGATGCGGGCTGTTCAGTGCATCTGTCAGGAGTACCGCTTCGCCCTGCAGGACGCCTGCCGGATCGCGCTGGCCGAGACCGTGGCCGCGCGGCTGGGAAAGCTGCTTCTGGAGCTGGCCCAACAGATTGGGGAACACCTGAACGGTGGGGACTACCGCTTCCCGCTGCTTCTGACCCACGAGGAGATGGCCTCCATGACCTGCACCACGCGGGAAACCGTAACCCGCACCCTGGGCCAGTTCCGCAAGGAGGGTTGGATTTCGATCGAAGACTCCCTGGTGACCCTTCACCAGCCGGAACGGCTGCAAACGCTGCTCTAGGGAATCTCTGAATAAGTCGAAGTTTTGAAGGGTACGGGCTTTAGCCTGTATGTAAATGGAATGGAATCAATGCGGGCTTTAGCCCCTGGGGGAATGTTTGCCTCACCGCAAGACTTCTTCAGAGGTTCCCCCAAGAGCCGATCCTCTTTTTACTGCTCCCGTTCGGCGCGTTTTCCGAGTCCAACAGCTATCATTTGTAGAGCTATCATTATCAGGTAGGAGTTCGTGCTGCGTATGACCCGTATTCTGGCTTGCTTTTCTGCTTTTCTTCTCTTTTGCTGCGCTTCCGTTGCCCAGGACTCTGCTCCGGCTCCGACGCCTGCCCAGCCCAGCGCCATGTCTTCCGGGAGCCCGGAGATCCGGGAGTTCCAGAAGATTGAGGATGCCTGGTCGAACGCCGTCAACTTGCGCGACCAGTACGGCCTGGAGCTGGTTTTATCTCCTTTATTTGTAGATGTTTCCGCCGCCGGCGACATCACCACGCGCAACCAGCAGGTGGCCTTTGTGATAACGGGCGAGGACAAGACGATCCATCTGGATCAGCGGGTGATCACGGTGCGCATGCTGGGCGACATCGCCGTGGCCAACGGAACCTATGCGCTGCACCACAAGGTCAATTCGGCCCAATTGGACGAGAAGGGCATCTTTACGCACGTCTTCGAGCGAGCGCACGGCGGCTGGCTGTGCATCAACTCCCAGCGCACGGTGCTGCGGGAGGACTCGAACGCCAAGCCCAGGAAGCAGTCCAATGCCGAGCTTCCGTTCCACATTCCGCTGTTCAGTAAGAGCGACAAGAGCAATCAGTGAGGTTTTGCTAGTCGGGGGACCTAAAGCCCGCATGGCGCATCCAGACGTTCAGTGAGCTGCTCGTTCAGTTCCGCCTAATCGGGCCGCCGCAGTCTTTCGCGGCGCGATTCGCAAACATAATGAACGAAGAATGCGTGATACGCGGAGTATTGTGGGATAGGCTCTGAAAGGGCTCGGCAATTTGCCGCCGGACAGAAAGCGAGAGCAAGAATGAAAGCGAAGCCCGCAGCACTAGCGTTTTGCTTTGCCGTTCTGTTAGTCGGGTGCGAAAAGCCCGCCCCCGTCAGCATGAAAGATGCTGAGAATACTCCGGCCCTCAAGCAATTCATCGGCCGCACGGATATTGTGAAGATCAAGCACTTCTTTACGCCGGAGGAGCTAATCGCAAAGGGAAAGGGGGAATTCATCAGCCCAGGACGCTTGGAACTAGGCGCGGTCATTGCCTACGAACCGGGTAAGGAATCGGACCGCCGCAAGGGTGTTAGGATGGAGGTCGTCTCGACCTACGTTAGAGAAAACGAGTATAGCCGCCCCAACACGCATGTCTCATTCCTGGATGAAGACGAGGCTAAAGATCTAGCTGCCGCGCTTAGTTATGTGAAACAAGTGAACGGGACTTGGGCAACGGCCCCTCCCAGCGATGACGTGGAGGTAATGTTCGCGTCAAAGGACGATTTTGTCCTCAGCCTGCTTCCAGACCAGAAGACGGGGAACACCCTGTTCGTCGAGAGTGGAAACGCGTCGATTTCATTTCCGGTTATGATGCTTGAGGAATTGCAGCAGAAGTTGGAATCGAATCTGCGAACTCTGAAAAACAACGAAAAATGAGAATGCGATGGCTTTCCCAGCGACCGCGGCCGTAGCTCAATCCAAACGGGGTCGGTGCCGCCGCCAATCCCGTGATCGTACTGTCCTTACACAGACGGCCTGGGCTTATGCCTAAGTATGACTTGGCTCTCGCCCAGGCGCTTGAAGAAATCAAGCTCGTGTTCTAGGGTCTCGTTTCCATAATTTCCACGACCAGTGGCGTCAAGATGACGCCGGGCGCACTCACGCTGTGCCTCCCACGTAATCTCCAGTTCAACTTGTGCCTTTGCCAGCAGCTCCGCCATGACTTTCAGTGATTTGTTAGATTTCTCGTGGAGGTTTGCGTAACTCCTTCGAATCAGTTCAAGACTCGCCAGACGATCTCCATCGGTCCATTCATCAACTGAGTTGAAATCCATCGAAATCTCCCGGATGGTCCTAAATATTTCCGATCGGCCACGGCTAGGACCAGCGAATCGAGGACGGCTGCCCCTCCCCTGCAATTTTAGCCTATCGCTAGCTGGCCAGCCGCTTTGCTCCCTGCACGCGGATGGAAACGTGGACCAGCGAGAGCGCGGCGGGGGTGACGCCGGGGATGCGGCTCGCCTGGCCAATGGTGATGGGGCGAACGCGCTCAAGGGTTTCGCGCATCTCGCGGGATAGGCCGCTCATGGCGCCGTATTCGATCCACTCCGGAATGGCGACGGACTCGGCGGCTTTCAGCTTCTCGATGGATTTTTTCTGCTGCTCCAGATACCCGGCAAACTTGATCTCGGTTTCGACGGCGCGGGCTTCGTTGCGCAGGACGGCCGTCCCGGCTTTCGCGTTTTGGTTTGAATTCTGGCCGGTAAAGACGGCGGACAGTTCGGCGAGCAAGGGCTCCTCGGCGAGGGTTTCGCTGAGGGCGGCGAGCACCGAATCGATAGTGACCTCAGGGCGCTTGAGCAGTTGCGCCCAGGTGAGGCCGGCGGTTGCGGTGAGATCGGCGAATCCTGCGGCGGCAAGTCGCCCGGCATCGACTTTGCGGGTGGTCAGCAGGCGTTCCAGCGCTGCCATCCGCGCCTGCTTCTGCTCGAACTCGCTCCAGGCTTCGTCGTTGATCAGGCCCAGCCGGCGGCCGTAGGGGGTCAGGCGGCGGTCGGCATTGTCGATGCGCAAGTGGAGGCGGAACTCGGCGCGCGAGGTGAACATGCGGTAAGGCTCGTTGGTGCCCTTGGAGATGAGGTCGTCGATGAGGATGCCGGTGTAGCCTTCGCTGCGGTCCATGGTGAAGGGCGGCTGCCCCTTGAGCCAGAGGGCGGCGTTGATGCCGGCCATGATGCCCTGGCAGGCGGCTTCTTCATATCCGCTTGTCCCGTTGATCTGGCCGGCGAGGTAAAGGCCCTCCATCTGCTTGACGCGCAGGGTGCGGTCCAGTTCAGTGGCGTCCACCGAGTCGTACTCGATGGCGTAGCCGGGGCGCAGCATCTCCGCCTGATCGAGGCCGGGGATGGAACGTACGATCTGCCACTGCACCTCCATGGGCAGCGAGGTGGACATGCCGTTGACGTAGACCTCGTGGGTGTTGAGGCCTTCGGGTTCGAGGAAGAACTGGTGCTGGGTCTTGTCGGGGAATTTGACGATTTTGTCTTCGATGGAGGGGCAATAACGCGGGCCGATGCCCTGGATCTGGCCGGAATACATGGCTGAGCGATGCACGTTTTCGCGGATCAGACGGAGGGTTTCAGGAGTGGTGAAGGCGATGTGGCAGCTTACCTGCGGCTGAACGATCTTCTTCGTCCGGAAGCTGAAGGGGGTGGGGTCCAGGTCGCCAGCTTGCTCTTCGAAGGCGTCCCAGCGGATGGTCCGGCCGTCCAGGCGCGGGGGCGTGCCGGTCTTGAGCCTGCAGGTGCGAAGGCCCAGCGCGCGCAGGGCTTCGCCGAGGAGAACACTGGCCGGCTCGCCGCTGCGGCCGGCGGGATAGCGCTCCTCGCCGCAGTGGATGAGGCCGTTGAGGAAGGTTCCGGTGGTGATGATGGTGGCGCCGGCCAGCAGGCGGCGGCCGTCGCGGAGTTTGAGGCCCAGCACACGACGGCGGGGACGGACAGGACGGGGCAATGCGTCGGAGTCTTCGAAGGCAGAGGCCGGCTCAGGCGCGGCTTCTTCGATCACGAGGTCAACGACCTCGGCTTGGCGGATGTGCAGGCCGGCCTGCGACTCCAGCACCTCGCGCATCTTGACGCGGTAAAGCTGCTTGTCACACTGGGCGCGCGGACTCCAAACCGCCGGCCCCCGCGAAGTATTCAGCAACCGGAACTGAATGCCAACGGCATCGGCCACCTCGCCCATGATGCCGCCCAGGGCGTCGACCTCGCGCACCAGGTGCCCCTTGGCCACGCCGCCGATGGCTGGATTGCAGCTCATCTGGGCGATCAGGTCGAGGTTCATGGTGATGAGCGCGGTCTTGAGGCCCATGCGCGCGGCGGCCATGGCGGCCTCGCAGCCGGCGTGACCGGCGCCGACCACGACCACATCGTATTGTTCGGTGAATGCCATCTTGATGGGGAAAGTACCTACAAAGCTATTCTACGGATTCTCTGGCACCGGCGCTGAGTCGCAATCAGCCGGCCACAGTGAGGGTCGCATCGCACAGGAATTACGCGTAAGCCAGGCGGACCCTTCGCCAGGAGTAGGCCAGAAGCATCAGCAACACGGCGGCCGCGAGATAAGGGGCTGGCGTGCTGGACGCGGCGGTAGTTCCCATGAAGTCGAGTCCGCGAATGTGATGAAGCGGGCCGACGTACCACCACGCCGTGTAGAGGGCTTCAAAGAATTTGCGGCTGCCGCTGGCTACGCCGAGCACCAGGGCCAGGGCGGGGATGAAGAGCGCTCCTGTTGCCCAGGCTATGAGGCCCGCGAAGTCGCGCTCGTAAAGCAGGTGAAGTCCAAGGCCGCCGCCGGTGATGGCTGCGACGAGCACTCCTGCCGCGTAAGTGGCCAGAAGCTGGCGCGGGACGGCGTGCGGAGCTGAAAAGATGAGCGGACCGGTAGAGAATTGCGCCTCGCGGGTGCCCAACTGCGACCAGATCAGAGCGGGCCACAGCCATGCGGCGACGAGTACGCCGGAACGGGCCGCGTCGAGCGGCGAAAACAGACAGGCAATGAAGAGTCCGGCGGCTACGGTCGACCACCACCAGGCGTGGCCTCGGAGCAACAAGCGAAGCTCGGCGGCGACGAGCGCGAAGAAACGTGTGCGCGAGCCGGCCTGCGATCCGGTTCGCAGCAACGGCGTGAGATGGGCAGCGGATAAGTGCGGCTGGGGCAGATCGAGTACGCTCTGTTCGAAAGACTTTGCTGGAGCCTGTGTGGGCGCCGGCTCAGGGGCTGCGGATTTCGAAGTTGACCTTTGCCTCTTCGCTGTCAGCCAACCCGCTCGGGCTGGATCGAAGCGGTCGAAGAAAAGAGCTGCCAGCAGGGCAATCGCGGCGGCAATCGCGAAGAGCATTCCCCGGCTGATGAGCAGCGCCGGAGTCCATTTGAGACCGGTCCAGAGAAAGGTTTCTGTGGTTGAGTGAAGGCCGCCGAGGCTGAAGGACGCATTCCCGTTGTATTGCGGATCGAGAGCACGGACCTGGGCCTGCATCTGGCCCATGAGCGAAGCAATGCCGGTAAAATCCCTGAAGCCCGACGAGGCGGGGAACCATGGTCCCTTCCCGAGCGTGATCACGCCGAAGGTGATCAAAGCCGTCCACAGAAAGAAGTAGATGATATTGCCCACTCCGCCGCGAAGTACGGGAAGGCTCTCAAAGAGCACGGCCAGCGCCGCGGTAACGGCTACTGCGCTGAGCCCAAAAATGAGCACCGGGGAAACGAGCGCGAAGAGATCGATGTGCGAATCGGCGCCTTGGGATAACTGGATCACAAGGGCGGCGAGGGCCAGCACGAGAACCATGGCCCCGAGAACCGCAAAGTTGCTCAGAGCTTTGCTGAGCGTGTAGAAGCTCTTGCTGATGGGTGTGGTGGCCAGAATCTGGCCCACGCGGGTTTGGCGGTCGCGCTGAATGGCGTTCTTGACAATATAGAAGCCGACCAGGGTGAGCCAGAATGAGGCGACCAGTCCAATGACCGAGCCAAGCCACGCCGAGTTATTGACGCCGCGATATTTATCCAGTTGAAGAGTGAACTGCCCAGCGTAGACCGCATAACCGAGGTACACCGAGAAGGCCAGCGTGAGCAGGAAGCTATAGCGCCGCACACGTTCAAGAAAGTCGGCGCGGACCATATGGTAGAGCGCGCGGGGTCGGCTCATTGCTGAACTCCGGGCTGGACTCCGGCGCGATGCTGGGAGAGGCAGTAGAGGTAAGCGTCTTCAAGGTTGGGCGGCACAGGAACGGCGCCGATGGGCGCTGCCTCGCCCAGGATGCGTACATGGACTCCATCGCTGCGGCGCGTGGTGCTGCTGACGAGAAACCGGCCCTTGGCGGCATTCAACTCCGCGCTGGGAATGACCCACTCCCATACCTTGCCTTCGACTTGACGGAGGAGCGCTTCAGGAGCCGCATGGGCCACGAGGGCGCCCTTGGCGATGATCGCAATATCGGTTGCGGTTGCTTCGACGTCGGAGACGATGTGGGTGGAGAGGATGACGATCCGCTCGCCAGAGAGGTCGGAGAGCAGATTGCGAAAACGAACGCGCTCCTCGGGGTCGAGGCCGGCTGTGGGCTCGTCCACAATCAGCAGTTGCGGATCGTTGAGCAGCGCCTGCGCGATGCCGACCCGCTGCTTCATGCCGCCGGAGTAGCCGCCCAGCGGGCGTTTGCGCACTTCAGTCAGGTTTACCAGCTCCAGCAACTCATCGATGCGGCGGGTTGCGGTTGCGGCGTCCAGACCCTTCACGGCGGCCAGGTACTCAAGAAACTCGACCGCGTTCAGGTTTGGATAGACTCCAAAATCCTGCGGCAGATAGCCGAGCACGGAACGAAGCGCGTCAGGATCGCGCGCGACATCCGTTCCTTTCCACAGGACCCGGCCTTCGGTGGCCCTGGTAATGGTGGCCAGAATGGTCATCAACGTGGTCTTGCCCGCGCCGTTAGGCCCGAGCAGGCCAAGGACGCCCGGCTTCAGTTCGAGGCTGAACCTGTTCAGGGCCAGGACGCCTCTGCGATATTGCTTGGAGACCTCCTGGATTTCAAGTTTCACGCGTCCTCCAACCCGATCCCGTCCTGATTGAATCTACGTTTGCCACGCGCGGAAGTTCCAGAACTTGTGCTGATGAATGGGTGCGAACTGCCTGACTCGGAATGACTCGGTTCAGCATAGCAGCGTCGGGGGGCGGGAGGGTGCGCAGGGCGTCAGGCGGCCTGGAGTTCGAGGAGGATGGCGGCGCCGCGGGGCTCGAGGTTGACGGCGGAGGCGCGGCCGTTGTGGTCGCGGAGAATGGTGGCGCAGAGGCTGAGGCCGAGGCCGGCTGTCGAGCCGGCGAATTGGGCGGGAACGAAGGGGTCGAAGGCGCGCTCAGGATGAAGAAATCCACGGCCGGAGTGGGCAATGAGAATCTGCACCCGGTTTCCCTCTCTGGTTGCCTCCAGCCGGATGGTCCTGGTCTGATCGGTTGCCGAGGCTGGAGCCGAGCCTGGACCCGGATTGGGGCTGTCGACCGCTTCAATGGCAAACTGCAGGCAGTGGATGACCGCCTGGCGCAGTTGCTGGGCATGGCACAGGACCCCAGGGAGCGCCGGGGCGATGCTGAGGCGGAACTCAATGGAGCGGTGGAGGAACTCGGAGCGGTAGAGCTGTTCAATGTCGGCCAGCATTTCAGAGACGGAGACGGTGGCGAACTGGCCGCTTGGCGAGCGCGAGATGCGGGTGAGGCTCTCCAGCGTGGCCTTCATGCGGCGGGCTTCAATGAGAATGGACTCGATGCCTTTGCGCTCCTGGGGGTCGAGCAAGGCAGTTTCGTCGAGCAGCGAGGCGTAGCCCAGAATCACGGTGAGCGGGTTGTTCAACTGCTGGGTGACGTTGCCGGCCAACTGGCCGAGGCCGGCAAACTTCTCCGCGTCGATGAGCTTTTCAAGCATCATGGTCTGGCTGCGCGTGGCTTGCAAGCGGGCGGTGAGCGTTTCAATGGGCAGCAGGTCGTCGGCGCGGAGGCGGTCTTTGCGACTGCCCGGCTGGTAATCTCCTGGGGGATTGTGCATGCCGGCCAGCAGCAGCGCGCCTTCGGTGGCCGAGCGGCCGGCCATGGGGACGGCAAGGGCGGAAGTGAAGCGCAGGCGCTTGAGGTCGTCGCCGGGGCGGAGCCAGGGCTGAAGGTCGAGTTTGAGGGCTTGGCTGTGCTCGACGGCAGGCGGGGCAGAACCGGGTGTGAGGAAGCCCTCGACGGGAATGCGGGCGGCCAGTTCGTCGAGGGCAGTGGCGATTGCCGGGTCAAGTCCCGCGGAACCGGCGAGGCGATACCGTCCCGCGGTCTGGAGCAGCAGCGCGGCCTGGGAAAAGCGGCTTTGCGCCACCACGGTCTGGCAGATCTCGGCGCCCTGGTGGTCAAAGTCCTCAACCCGGCGGCGGGAGAGGATGAGGTTGGTATAGGCCTCCAGCTCGCGGCGGGCTCTGCGCTCGCGCACCTCGGCGCCCTTGTTGATGGCCAACTGGTCTTCCAGCGCCAACAGGATCATGCCCAGCGCGGCAACCACCTTGGCCAGGACGATGGCGCGGGTGAGCGCCAGATCAAGCGCCGGCGAGTTGGAAACCAGCGGAAAGAAGAGCAGAACGGGGGCCGACCAGAGCAGGAAACCCATCACGCTCAGGATCATGCCCGTAGACATGCGCCGGAAGACGAAGATGAGCAGTAAAGTGGTCAGGATGTGATTGCAGCACTCGACGAAAGTGAGCGGGAAACCGGGTCCCATTGTGAAATAGCTCCAGATACCGGCAATGCCGCCCACGGCGCAGAGGCCCACGCCCAGCCAGGTGGGCAAACTGCCTTTCGCCATAGCCCAGAAGAGGCCCGGGATTAGAGAAAGAATCCCTACCGCGGGAATGACCAGAAACAGTGGCCCCGAGGGCGTTGTGCCGCGGAGAACACCGTAATAGAGGATCGAATAGACAACCAGCGGAATGGTGTAGGGGATCACGTAAAGGACATTGAAACGGCCAATGCGAAAGCGCAGCGGGGACAGCGAGGCGAGAAACAGGGCGGAGCTGATCAAAATGGAGGTCTGGCCGGCTGTTGTCATCCAGGGATGAGCGCCATCGGAAAAATTCCACGGCCCCAGCTTGTAAAGCAGAAGCATGCGGACGATGGCGAACACAAACCCGAGGAACCAGAGCAGGGTGCGGGTGTCGCGGAAGCGCAGATAGAGATGCCCGAAGGCAGGCAGCAGGAGCGCAGTCAGGATGAGAGCTGGAATTTGGTAGTAATCGGGCATGAAAGCCGTAAACCTCCTTCAGTGCTCATCGATGGCAAACGCGGTTGGCTTGACTCTTGCGGGTGCGAACCGGGTATATACCGCAAGCCGCCTGCCGGCCCCCACTGGACGCAAGCAGAACACCGCTGTGCACATGGAGTCCAGAAAATCGTTTAACCGGCGGGATGGGGACATTTCGCTCCGCTCACGGGTTCCCTGCCCGTTGATTCTGGAGCCATCCGGCCGCCCAGCCTATGCGTCTAACATTGTAGACGAGCGAGAGATCTGAGGGACCGGGCCGGGCGGGCGCGGGCCATTGACAGAACCGCTGAAGGAGAGAAACCAGAGTGCGGAATCGATGGTGGATGGCGATGGTGGTGGCCGCAGGGTTAGCAATGGCCGCCGGCGGGCAGAATAAAGACAGCTTTACGCCCATGGCGCTGGACGCGGGATTCGGTCCCATGGACATTTCCGCGCCCGCAACGGCGCCGGAGGAGATCATCCGCCAGTTTGCCGCCAAGGAGAGCGAGTTCCAGCAGGCGCTGAACCACTATACCTACCGGCGCGTTGCCCGGGTGCAGACCGTGGACGACGACAACAAGGTGGATGGGGAGTGGTATCAGGTGGACGACGTGATCTTCGACCTCACCGGGGCACGCACGGAAAAGGTGGTTTTTGCTCCGGAAAACACGCTGGTGCGAGTGATGATGTCGCCGTCCGATCTGCAGGATATCCAGCGGGGATACCCCTTTGTGCTGACCGCGGAGGATATCGGCCAGTATGACGTGAAGTACGTGGGCCGGCAGAAGGTGGATGAGTTGGACTGCTACGTTTTCGACGTTAGCCCCAAAGTCATCGAAAAGAAGAAGCGCTACCTGCTGGGGCGCATCTGGGTGGACGCGACCGACCTGCAGATTGTGGTCACCAACGGCAGAATGGTTCCCGACGATACGCGCAAAGGAAGCGAGGATCTGCATCCGCCGTTCATGACCTGGCGGCAGCAGGTGGACGGGCACTACTGGTTTCCGGTGTACACCAAGGGCGAGGGGATCCTGCACTTTTCCGGCGGCAGCGGCTACATGGCCCAGGACGTACACATCCGGGACACGGTGAAGTACTCCGACTACAAGCGATTCGGTTCGACAACCAAGATTATCTATGAGGGGCAGGACATTACAGCGCCCGCGAAGCAGCCGGAGGGCAAGCCGAAACAGTGAGGGAGGCAGGAGGGAAGAGCTTTCGGCTTCCGGCTGTTTGTTCGCCATCCATTGACTTTGATCAATAATGTAGATACAATAATGTATATGCAGAGGGCCGGTTTGCGCTGGACTTGGGACCCTGAGAAGGCGAGGACGAACCTTGCAAAGCACAAGGTCAGCTTTGAACTTGCCGAACGCGCCCTTGGCGACCCTTTGTGCATTTCGGTCCCTGATCCGTACCCCAACGAGGAACGATGGCGGACACTCGGATCGCCAACTGTAAATGGAATCGTTGTCCTCTACGTCGTTCATACCTGGCCTGAGGACGAAGATGGAACTGGAAGAATCATCAGCGCGCGAAAGGCCAAGGCCCATGAGAAGCGAGACTATGAAGAAAGGTAATCCAGAGCCGCTTACGGCGAAGTTGCAGGCCGAGCTGGAGGCCTTGGCTGCGATGCCGGAGAGCGAGATCGACATCACCGAAATGCCGCCCATCACCGATTGGAGCAATGCGGTGCGCGGAGCGTTTTACCGCCCCATCAAGCGCCCTCTCTCGCTGCGCGTGGACGCCGACGTGATCGACTGGTTCCAACGCCAGGGGCAGGGCTACCAAACCCGCATGAACGCCGCCCTGCGTGAGTATGTCGAGCGGCACAGGGAATAGGGCTGAGGGTAAGTTGTGAAGGATGATGCGGATAGCTTTTCTCTTTCAGATCACAGACATCTCGCCAGGCTCTCGGCGTTAAGGATGATCGACCGCTCCCTGTTCCCTGTGAGTTCATTCCAATACTCGATTACTCGATCATTCCTTATTGCCAGATTGCGATCGACCGCCCTTCCTTACCTGCTTTCCAAGCCAAAAAACTCCGTACCCGACAGCACCCAATCCGGCACCAATCACAATGAGAGGCCCCAACGTTATCCCAACTCCAGTACCGACAGCAGTGAGCCCCACACCTCCAATGACTCCGTAGGTACGAGCGCCTACGGCGCCACCTGCAACAGAACAAGCCGCTGTCTTCAAAAGAGATCTTTCTTTGTCGTTGATGTGGAATCCCTGTTCGACTTCACACTGTAACAGGGTCATTTCGGGTTGTTCTAATAGAATAAATACTTCCTCCAGCGGTCGTCCCCCCGGCCCAACATGCGCATGATCTGGCGGCTGGTGTGGAGGGAGAAGGGACGAGGGTCGCGCAGGAGGATCATGTCGTCGATCTCGTGGAGCATGAGGTTGCCCTTGTGGCGGTTGCAGGGGTGGCAGCAGGCTACCAGGTTTTCCCAGGTGGAGTTGCCGCCGCGGGAGCGGGGAACGACGTGGTCGAGCGTCAGTTCAGCGGATGACAGAACCTCGCCGCAGTACTGGCAGGTGTTGCGGTCGCGCAGCAGGATGTTCTTGCGCGATAGTGCGCGGGTCTGGTGGGGGATGCGGCGGTACTCCAAAAGTCGAATAACCGAGGGCATGGCGATGCGGCTGCGCTGGGCATGGAAGATGAGGCCGTGCTCCTCTTCAGTGCGCGCAATGCCCTTGAGCACCAGCACCAGGGCGCGCCGGGCGCCGCAGATGTTGATGGGCTCATAGGAGGCGTTGAGCACCAGAACCGGCATCTGCAGCATGTGGCTGGGATGCAGGGCGGCGTAATCTCCGTCATAGGCCGCGGCCTTGGCGATGGACTTTTGCTTGCGGGCATGAATCATGGCTTTTCCCAGCGACATCTCTTTTCCCCTCGTCAAAAAGATGGTTGGTCGTGCGATGAGTAGATGCTTGTCTGTTGCTCGGCCGCGTCCGGCGAGCTGCCGGACAGCCCGGTAGTGTCCTCTGCGTCTTGAAAGTTGGAGCCCAGATGAAGTTCGTTGTTCCGGCGGGCCCTGGCCAACGTGGCTACCCACACCGAGGCTGCACCGGCCCGAACCAGGGCCTGTGCGGCGGCGCGGGCGGTTGCGCCGGTGGTCAAGATGTCGTCGATGACCAGAATGTGTTTTGCGGTGACGGCGGCCGGATCGGAGACCGAGAAGGCGCCGCGGACATTCGAGCGCCGCTGGTGGGAGGTGAGTCCGGCCTGGCTCTCGGTGGGGCGTAGGCGCATCAGCGTGCTGGAGGCCAGCGTGAGCCGCCACGCCGGATGGGTCTTGCGCAGCGCGTCAAGCGCATGCACGGCCAGAGAGCGGGCCTGGTTGAAGCCGCGCTGGGCATGCTTGGAGCGATGCAGAGGAACCGGAACCACCAGCATCTCAGAAGGCGCGTCGGCCGCCAGTTGGGCGATGGCCTGGGCCAGCATGCGGCCCAGCGCACGAGCCAACGGGTGCAACCGGTCGTACTTGAGGGCGTGGATGGCGGCCCTCATGCGGTCCTGGTAAGGTCCGTAGGCCACGGCCCGCACAAACGGCGGCGGGGCGAGACGGCAGGGGCGGCAAAGCCCGGAACTCGATGGGACGGCAAGCGCCGGGGCGTCGAGCAGATCCCCGCAGCGCGCGCACAGGGAGCCGCTCTGGACGGGAAACTCAGTCCAGCAGGCAGCGCAGATTGGCACGGAAGAAAGCTGCGGCAGAGGGGAGCCGCAGAGAGCACAAAAGGCAGGAAGGAGGGCACAACCCAAAGCATCCATGGGACTTCGAAGCACACGGGCCACTGCGCGCCACCGGGATGTTTCCGATGGTGGAACGTCGAACGTCAGTGAACCGGAGTCCCTATGGAAGACGCACCTCACTTATGGCCGGCCACGCTCAACGCCCGCCTTGCCGACAGTATACCCGGTGCGGGCGGAAGATTCCATGGCATCTCAAAAAGAGGTAGTGGGCCAAGTGTTTTCCACAAGACAAGACTGGTCAGAACGAGAGGGAAAACATGCTAATTGCGCCATTGTATATAAGAATGCAGCGTTGCAATATATCTCTGCCGATAAGCGCATGAATACCCTGCTTCAGAAAAAGATCGCAGGAGGCAACGCGCAGATTGGAAATCGATAATGGGATATCGTTTGGTCCTGCTCCAATCTTGAAGTCTACGTCGTATGTATCTGCGGTATGCGTTCCCTGGCCAGTACTCGGAGTCACGATGTCAATGGTTCCAGTGGGGGTCAGATTCAGCGCAGCAAGCACTGACGGGTCTACGGATGTGAAAGAGGCTCCAGTGTCGATAAGCGCTCTAATGACCTGCAGTGGTGGGATAGGTTCATTCGCAGCCGTTAGAGCATGTAGACGACCCTCAGACACGTACACGCCAGCATTTACGACCGGACCCGAAAGATCAAGGTTCAACGAAAAATGAGGCATGTAATTTAAGAGGCTCTCCGTACCGGGAAGATCGGCCTCGTGAAGTAGTACACGGGTTCGACCGCGTGTATCTGCTTAACGAGGAATGGCGTCAAACCAAATCGCTTATACCCCTCTTTGAGCGCATCATCGTATGACGTGAAGTAGTCAAGCACTTCTTCACCTTGAATCAGCACGAATTTACCCTCATGCTGTTTTATTTCAGCAAGTTTCGCTTGGTAGGTTGCAATTTCTTTTTCGAGTGCCATGGGGTCTCCCATAGTATGGCGGGGTTGTCCCGCTGTCAATAGGCTTTTCAAGTGCAATTATGGCACCACTTCTTGCCTCTCTGAACAAAAAGTTCCTTAAAATGCCATGGAAAGTCCATCTAAAATCGACCGTCCAGCAACTTCACCATTTCTTCGATGCCCAAAACATGGTTTGAGATGCCAGATTCCATCGCAGGGTGACCCTTAGAGTTTGGTGTACCCGGCAGAAATTATAGTAAAGAAAGTAGATAGCCAGCATGTGCTCATGGTTCTCTACTTTTTTGCTGAATCCGTTCGTGAGCCGGGTGAACCGCCGCATGGACATGCGCATGGTGAGGTTCTGCCGCTCTACGTATGACGTGTTGATGTGCTTAGGTTCCAGGGTTCCCATGACGATATGCGATTTCGCGCCAATGCATACACCGGGGCTGTAGCGGGTGTCCGGATGTGACGGGGTGCCATAGAGCTTTATGAGCATCGCGGAGTCCACATCCATGCCAAATGCTCCCTCGACGGCTTCTACATAAGCCTTGAGCCCGTCCGTGGTGATTTGAACGCGAGTGGTCAACCGCGACGCTACATCCTCCATAAACAATTTTGCCCAATCCGCACTCGAAGCAGCCCAACCCGTCGCTGCGAGTGAAGATACAAATGAACGGATCAAAGGTCTGTCGCGAAATCCCGCCAACTCGCTAACCCGCCATCCCCGCTTGAGCGGGGGCTGACTTGCTGCATTGGTTCGAATCCGATCCGAATCCTCCCTTTTGTCCATGAGGAGGGCCAGGCAGGCTGAATGAGCGCTCTAGCGGCTCAGTTTGATCCTGAAACAGACCAGGCCGCCGCCCGTCAGGATGGCTGCGATGCCCAGAAAAGGAGGAATGCGCACCGGATGGTGTTCTGTCGTGTCGACCTGCACCAGCCCCACATCGGAGACCCGGTTATGGCTGGTATAGGAGAAACCTCCGTAGAGGATGGCCGCCAATCCGGCCACGATCAAGAGAATTCCGGCAATCTTCATTCGTGCTCCTGTTTTTGGTTGCGGAGCAGGGCGGCGGTTGGCTCATCCCTGGCCTTCGGGGCGCGTCGTCACTGCGGGCGCGGCCGCATCTCCGTCATGAGCCCTTCGCCGGCTTGATTCCTGCGTTCGCTAAATGATGTTGCGATCCTCCGCGACAATGATTTTGCGATTCTCACGCGCAGCTTCTTCATTCGTTTGGTGCTGCGCCGCGGCGTTGTCTCTGGCATCGCGGGCAGCATCTTTCACCTTTCCCACGGCCGTCTCAACTTTTCCCTTTATTTGTTGAGCAACACCTTCGACCTGGGTCCTGGTGTCGCCGGTCAAGTTTCCGACATGACGCTTGGCGCCGCCCACCACATTGTCGATCGCGCCTTTCACTCTTTGCTTGTCCATCTGTGCATGCTCCTAAGGTCCAGTTGTTCATGAATCGAGGCTGGCGTCCGTACCAAAAGGGACACAGACAACGCGCAGGGCGTGCTTGCGCCCGCAAGGACATCGTTCTTTTTGACCATGTTTTCCGATTGGGCAATGAGAGCGAATCGGGCTGACACGTCGTTCAAGCGCCAGGGGCGTGCGGCGCGGCTCCCGTTCCCTGCTTCACTTCTTCCCCCGGGACAGAAGGGGTTGGCGCCTGCCGCTGGGTCCAGGCGGTCTTTACCTTTTCGTATGTTTCCTGCATCGCATCGAGTTCAAGATCGGTCAATCTCTCGATATCGATCATTTGATCCCGGGCTTTATCCATGGCCCGGATCAGCTCATTGAGCTTGAGGTTGATGGCGCGCGAATCCCGGTTCTGGGTGTTCTGGATCAGGAAGACCATGAGAAAGGTGATGAGGGACGTTCCCATGCTTATGACGATGGCCCACGCGGCGGAAAAATGAAATACCGGGCCCGTGGCGGCCCACAGAACGATCACCAGGCCCGCGCCCACAAACGCCCACGTGGATCCCAGCCAGGCGGAGGCCGTTGCGGCGAATCGGCCAAAACGATCGTGCACGGTAGGGATCTGCCCTTCGGTTGCTCGTCTGGTCATTCGTCTGGCCTCCGTTGTCTGGCTACTCCCTGAGGATACGATGCAACGGATGGAGGGCGCTGTGCGCAATTGAGCTTACAGCCGCGGGCAACGGAGGGAGCGCCGCTTACGATACACTTCAGCCTGTGGAGGACTCTCGTTGCTGCCTGTCCGCGGACTCTTTTCCGGCGTCCTGATCGGTCTTCTTTCCGTACCCGGCGATTGCCTGGCGCAAACGGCGCAAACGCCCAGCGGCACACGCGGCAGCGGTCCCGTTGTCACCGTGCTGACGGCCACGGCGGTGGCGCCTGCCGCTTCTCAGGCTGCATCGGGCATGCAATCGGGGTCCCAGCAACCCCCTCCTCAAAATGGCATGGGCGGCATCGCCGGGGGCATAGGAGCCGCGCCGGTCTACGACGAACTGAAGCGGCCCATCACGGCGGGCGGATTTGTGGACTCCGGGACAGTGGTTTTTCAGGACATCACCAGGCAGGCTGGCCTCTCCGGCTGGGTCCACAAGATGGGCGTGCCGGAGAAGCAGTTCATCGTGGAGACCAACGGGTCGGGGGTGGGACTGATCGACTACGACCGCAGCGGCTGGCTATCTATCTACCTGGTCAACGGGTCGACCTTTGCAGCGCTGGACGGCAAGGAAGAGCCGCCGCACGCCGCCCTGTTCCGCAATAACCACGACGGAACGTTTACCGATGTGGCTGCCCAGGCGGGCGTGACCAATGACCGCTGGGGCTACGGGGTGAGCATCGCCGACTACGACAACGACGGCTGGCCCGACATCTATGTGGGCAACTACGGCAAAAACCGGCTTTACCACAACAACCACAACGGAACGTTTACCGATATGGCGGAGCAGGCCGGGGTAGCGCTGGGCAACTGGTCGCCCGGCTCGGCCTGGGGCGACTACGACGGCGACGGGTTGCTGGATCTGTATGTGACCGGCTACGTACACTTCGACCGCGACAGCCTGCCCATTGCCGGCACCAAGGCGGTGGGCTACGCCTTCTGCCAGTATCGCGGCGCGGCGGTAAACTGCGGGCCGCGCGGGCTTAAGGGCGAGCCCGACCATTTGTTCCACAACAACGGCAACGGAACGTTTACCGATGTGACCGTGAAGGCCGGCGTGGAGGACAAGGAACGCTATTACGGGTTCTCCACGATCTTTGTGAGTCTCAACGGCAACGGCAAGCCGGACCTGGTGGTGGGCAACGACTCGGAGCCGAATTTTCTTTACATCAACAAGGGGGACGGGACCTTCGACGACCAGAGCTACGTGTCGGGATTCGCGCTGAACAAGGATGGGCGCGAGATTGCCTCCATGGGCATTGCCGCGGGCGACTACGAGAACAACGGGCTGGTGGACTTTTTCGTCACCGACTTCGGGGACGACTACAAGGTGCTTTACCACAACGACGGTGATGCAAGCTTTACCGATGTGAGCTACAAGGCCGGGATTGCGCAGACTACGATTCCGTTTGTTGGTTGGGGCGACGGCTTCATCGACTACGACAACGACGGCTGGCTGGACCTCTTCATGGTGAATGGCCACGTGTATCCGGAGGTGGACCAGCACGACTGGGGGACGACCTTTGCCGAGCGCCCGCTGCTGTTCCACAACGTACCGGAAGCCAACGGGAAGGGCCGGCGTTTCGAGTATGTGCCGCCGGTGAAGGGATCGGGGCTGGCGGTGGTGATTCCGGCGCGAGGCGCGGCGTTCGGGGACCTGTTCAACGACGGCAAGATCGATGTCGTCATCAATCCCATCGACGGACCGCCCGTGCTGCTGAGGAACGTGAATCCGGACCATCATCACTGGGTGGAGTTGGCGCTGGTGGGCGGACCCAAAAGCCCGCGCGACGCCACCTGCGCCACGGTTTACCTGAAGGCCAACGGGATGCGCATGCGCCAGGACGTGCTGGCCAGCGGCAGCTATATCTCGTCGAGCGACCGGCGGCTGCACTTCGGGCTGGGCGACGCGACCGACGCCGGAACCGCGGAGATTCACTGGCCTTCCGGCGCCAGGGAGACGGTGAAGCTGCCCGCGGAGGACCGGATTTTCACCATTACCGAGGGGCAGGGAATTACCGGCGCGCTCTGCGGGGGCACACCTTGCGCAACTGAGGCTACGCCCAGGGCCGAACACCCGGTCGAGAAAAAGCCATAATTGCCGGATGCGATCACCGGGGTGGAAAGGAAATCCACCCCGGTGGTTGTGATTCTAAAAAACGCCGGCCATATAGACTTCAGCCGAACGATGCTTTTCCGCCTTCACGCCGCACTCGGCCAGCACTACGGGCGACAATGTGATCACCGGGCAGTGGGTGTGGGCCAGTACCTTGTAGACCACGCCGTGGCGGGTGATGGCGGCAAAGGCCGATGCACCCTGCGCGCCCAGCACGATCAGATCCGCCTGCTGGGCTCTGCCCTGGTAGAGAAGTTCCTCAGTCGGATCGCCGGGCACCACGATGGTCTGCACGGCAATCTTTCTCAGCAACTCGGGCGGAATCAGCGCCAGAAGATCGGCCTCAACCTGATCGATCGAGCGGCCGGCGAGGACCTCGGCGCGCTCCTGGGGCCGGATCACATGCTGCAGGATCAGGCGGGCGTTGTGCTGAGCAGCGAGTTCCGCGGCAAAGGTGGCCACCATATAGCTCGCGTCCTGGAGGCTCACGGCGCACAGGATGGTGCGGGTGGCAAAGTTGCGGTAGGCGCCCTCGACCACCTCGGGGCCGACGATGTAAACCGGAACTCTGGCGGTGCGGAGCACGGCCTCGGCCACCGAGCCCACCAGGAGCTTGCCGATGGGACCGGGAGAGTGAGTGCCCATGACCACGCGGTCGATCGCGCGCTCGCGCAGGAAGGCGAGGATCTGGTCCGCGGGCAATCCAGGCCTGACGACGATTTCGCATCGGATGCCAGCCTCGCGCGCGCGCTGAGCAAAAGGTTCAAGGCCCTGCATTTCGGCATGGGCGGCTGCGGCATAGTCGTAGTAACGGATACCCGAGGTCTCCGATGCGGCCACTACCAGAGTGTCATAGGCGTGAAAGAGGATGAGATCGGCGCCAAATTCGGCGGCCTGCGCCAGAGCGAAGGCGAAGGCCTTTTCATTGGCGGGAATCTCGGAGGCGAAGAGGATGGTGGAGGGTTTACTCCAACCTGGCTTGATTACGGCTGCCATGGGAACCTCCTGGAGGTGCGACAGAATGTTAGAAGGGCCGCCACCGGATTACGGTGCCCGGTGGCACAGGTCGGCGTGATCTAAATCACGTCTGGAGCGTACGGGGGCCGGTTTCCGGCGGACCGGGAGCCATGTTTCGATCAGTAAAAACACAGGTTCCAAACTAATCGTTCAATCGCACGGAATGGCGCGCCTTTTGCGGGAAGTGGTCGAAAGGGAGATAACGGCGAAGCTGTGGATTGAGCGAGATGAAGTGATCCCAATCACAGCCTGCCCTGCGTCTGGGCTGCTCTTCTGGAGCGGAATCGTGGCGCTCCAGAGTGGTTTTCCAATTCATGGGGCCCTGCCGGATGGTTGCAAGATGGTAACCCCTCCATGGGGAAATCATCTTATCGGCAGGGTCTTAGCTTTCTTTAATAATTGGAAAATCGCTCCATCCCCGGCGCAGGACCGGCTTCAGGACCGGCCAGCCGCGATTCACGTGGAGGCCTCATGGAACCGATGCACAATATTCCCGCCCGTGGCGGGTTGAACTTCGACGAGACCCCGTTTCTGGCCATCTGGGAGGTCACCCAGTCGTGTGACCTGGCCTGCAAACATTGCCGGGCGGCCGCCCAACCGATCGCTCATCCCGATGAGTTGACGAACGCGGAGGGGAAGGCGCTGATCGACCAAATCGCCGCGATGCACGTGCCGATTTTCGTGTTTACCGGCGGGGATCCATTGAAACGAAAGGACGTATTCGAGCTGATCCGCTACGCCGCGGACAAGGGCGTGCAGGTGGCGCTGACGCCGAGCGCAACGCCGCTGCTGACGCGGGAGGCCATTTTCAAGCTGAAAGAGGCCGGTCTGGTGCGGCTGGGCATCTCGCTGGACGGCTCGACGCCGGAGATTCACGACGCGTTCCGGGGCCTTCCCGGCGCGTGGGCGCGGACCATCCAGGCCATCGAGTGGGCCAACGAGGCGGGCATTCCGATCCAGGTGCATTCCACCATCAGCCGCCATAACGCGCACGATCTGGATAACTTATGCGCCTTGTTTGAAAAGCTGGCCATCGTGATGTGGAATGTGTTTTTCCTGGTTCCGGTGGGGCGCGGACAGATCGCCGACCTGCTTTCAGGCGAGGAATTCGAGCAGGTGTTCGGCAAAATCTATGAGTTGAGCCACCGGGTGAGCTTCCAGATCAAGACCACGGAGGCCATGCACTACCGGCGTTACCTCCTCCAGCACAACCTTGAAGAGCGGAAGATGGGGCACGGAAGCGGCCACCCTCACGCCGCTGCAGCCGCCCACAAATACGAGCCCGGCGCGCCCACGGCTGACGCCAAAACGCGCACCGCGAGCTGGGCCACGCGGCGCGTGAACGACGGTAAGGGATTCATGTTCATTTCCCACGTGGGCAACGTGTATCCGAGCGGGTTTCTGCCCATCCACGCCGGCAACATCCGCGAAACCCCGCTGGCCGAAATCTACCGCGAAGCGCCCATCTTCAAGTCGTTGCGCGATACCAGCAAGCTCGAAGGCAAGTGCGGCGCCTGCGAGTACAAGGAGATCTGCGGCGGTTCCCGCGCCCGCGCCTATGCCCTCACCGGCGATCCGCTGGCCGAGGAGCCGTGCTGCATCTATCAGCCGAGGAACTGGGACCCGGAGTTAGAGCAGAAGGCCGACGCCTTCCGCCACCTGGAGCCCTCCCAGACCCTGGTCGCGCTGTAGGCGCTGGCAGAAGCGGTCGAAAGGCCTGTGAAATGAGAGCCGGGCTTGGAAGCCGGGGACTAAAGTCTCGGACTTCCAAGCCCGGTTCCACTTCAAATACGCTTTCCGGCCGGCTTTCAGTGGCTGGTGGAAGTCAGATCGACTTTGCCGCGGAATCTGGTGTAAACGAAGACGACGTAACCGACGGCCAGCGTCATTCCGAAAGCCCACCACACCAGTCCCACTGCCAGCGTATGCGGCCCGGAAATCGCCTTGGCCATTGTGATGTCGCGCTCAACACCTGTCGAGGCGGGCAGCAGCGTGGGATAAAGGCCCCAGCAGGCTCCGGCCAGCATGAAGAAGAGATAGAGGCAGGATGAGAGGAAGGCCTTGACGGGCTGGGCGTTTCTGTTGAAGAGCCAGATGCCGGCCAGGGAGGCGACGACGCCCACGGGAACGACGACTGTAAACGGGTAGTTGAAGTAGTTGTCCAGGCTGGCCGGGCGCACGTGGATGGTGGCGCCGAGGCTGATGACGGTGAGAACCGCCAACTGGATGCAAACCGGGCCGACGATGCGGCGGGCGCGGTCGGCGAGCTCGCCAGAGGTCTTGATGGTGAGCCAGAGAGCTCCGTGGAGCGTGAGCGCGACCAGGGCGACGATGCCGCCGATAACCGTGTACCAGTCGAGAATGCCGGGATGGGGACCGGTCTCCCAGTTGGTCCACAAGGGCAGGAAGAAGTAGCCGTCGGCCTGGAGAGGAACGCCGCGCAGGACGTTGGCGAGGGCGGCTCCGAAGAAGACGGCGAGCAGGGCGCTGGAGAGGCCGAAGACGCCGTCGAGCAGCGCGCGCCATACGCCTACGTCGATGTGGTTGCGAAGCTCGACGCTGATGCCGCGCAGGACCAGGAGCCAGAGCACGATCATGAGAGGCAGATAGAAGCCGCTGAAGGCCGAGGCGTAGAGGAGCGGAAAGGCGAAGTAGAGGGTGCCGCCGCCGGCCAGCAGCCAGACTTCGTTGCCGTCCCAGACTGGGCCGATGCTGGCGAGGGTAACGCGGCGGTCGGCTTCGGTGCGAACGAGGAAGAGATGGAGTACGCCGACGCCCAGGTCGAAGCCGTCGAGCACGACGTAGGCGACGATCATTACGGCGACCAGCCAGAACCAGATGAAACCCATCATGGGAAACTCCTTTTTCTTCAGGCCTGCAAAGGGAGGGCGGTGATTGTCATTCGGCGTGAGCGGCGGCGGGGATGGCGACGGCATCCGGGCCGCGGCTGATCTCGCGGTAGATGAGGACGGTGAACAGGAGACCCAGCAGCGCGTAGAGCCCCATGAACCCCAGCAATGTAAACAGGCCGTTGCTGGCCGAGACGGTGTTGGAGTAGCCCTCGCTGGTGCGCATCAGGCCGTAAATGAGCCAGGGCTGGCGGCCGAGTTCGGCGGTCATCCAGCCGGCGGTGTTGGCGATGTAAGGGAGGGGAAAGCTGAGCAGCAGCGCCCACAGGACCCAGCGGGATTGGTAGAGGCGGCGGCGCCAGAGCAGGAATGCGGCGACAATCATGAGCAGGACAAACCAGGTTCCGAGGCCGGCCATGATGTGGTAGGCGTAGAAGAGCAGCGGCAGGGCGGTGGGCCATTGGTCGCGGGGAATCTGGTCGAGGCCTTTGACTTCGGCCTTGGTGGTTCCATAGATGAGAAAGCTGAGCGCGTCGTTGACCACGATGGGGTTGTCGATCTGGCCGGTTTCCTCGTTGGGCTGGCCCATGAGCACGAGTCCCGCGCCGGCTTCGCTGTGGAAGAGGCCCTCCATGCCGGCGATGGCGGCCGGTTGGTTGTGCGCCACGTACTTGCCGTGCAGGTCGCCGGTGGGGAAGATGATGAGGACGGAGGCCACCGCGCCTGCGATGACGCCGACCTTGAGGAAGATGCGGGCGTAGTCCTCCATCCTCCCTTCCAAAAGGTAAAAAGCGCCCACGGCGGCCATGACGAAGGAGCCGGTGACGACCGCGCCGGTCATGTTGTGGGCATATTGGAGCAACGCCCAGGGGTTGAGGAGAAGTTGCCAGAAGCTGAGGACTTCGAACTGGCCGTTGGGCAGGCGGTCATAGGCCACCGGATGCTGCATCCAGGCGTCGGTGACGATGATGAAGAAGCCGGAGATCCACGATCCCACAAAAACCATGACGGCGGAGAACCAATGCATCCATTTGGAGATGCGTTTTTCGCCGTAGAGAAAGAGGCCGAGGAAGGCCGACTCGAGAAAGAAGCTGAAGACGCCTTCCATGGCGAGGGGCTGGCCGATGACGCCGCCGGAGAGACGCGAGAAGCGGGCCCAGTTGGTGCCGAATTCGAACTCCATGGGAATGCCGGTGACCACGCCGAAGACGAAGTTGATGCCGAAGATGCGGCCCCAGAAGCGGGCGGCTCGATCCCACTGCTCGCTGCCGGTTTTGAGCGCGACCGACTTGAGCACCACGATCAGCAGGGCGAGGCCCATGGTGAGCTGGGGAAAGAGATAGTGGAAGGTGATGGTGAAGGCGAAGTGCAGACGGTGGATCAACTCAGCGGTCATGGAGGAGCTCCTGTTTCAAGCGGCAGCGCAAAAAGTGGAAAAGGCTGCACTTGCCGGGCGCGCCGCAGGCTTGGAGCGGCGGGAAATCTGCAGGGAAGCGGCGGAAAACCCGGGCTTCACAGTGCTCTTTATGTGATTTAAATCACATGCAACACAGAGCCATCTCTATGATTCTAATTCTGCAAGGGGCGATTTTTCATTGAATTTGGAAGTTTCCCGCCGATGGACGCGCGTCGAGCTGGGAGCTGCTGTAATGATGGGGTGGAGTGAGCGATGCGGACGGCGATCATTGGCGGTGGCATAGCGGGCTTGGCGGCTGCCTTTGAGATGGAAAAAGCGCGCGCGGCGGGCGCGGCAGTGGAGTACACGCTGTTTGAGGCGCGGGACACGCTGGGCGGTTGCTTGAGCTCGGAAGTGGTGGACGGCGCAGTCCTGGAGCGGGGACCGGATTCGTTTTTGACCGAGAAACCGGCGGCCACGGAGTTGTGCCGGGAGCTGGGACTCGCGAGCGAACTGCTGCCCTCGAACGATGCGGCGCGCAAGACCTATATTTTGGTGAAGAACCGGCTGGTGGCGCTGCCCGACGGGCTGATGTTCCTGGTGCCCACCAAGCTGATTCCGACGGCGCTCACACGGCTGTTCAGCCTGACCACTAAATTGCGGATGGGGCTGGAACTGCTGCACCCGCCGCGGCCAGGCGGGCAGGCGGACGAGGCGGTGGCGACGCTGGTGGAGCGGCACTTTGGCGCCGAGGCCGTGGACCGGCTGGCCGATCCGCTGCTGAGCGGGATTTACGGCGGGGATGCGGCGCAACTGAGCGCCCGGATGGTGCTGCCGCGGCTGGTGGAGATGGAGAGCGAGTACGGTTCGCTGACGCGGGGGATGCTGGCGGCGCATCGCAAGATGCGGGCCAGGGCCAGGGAAGCCGCGAAAAAGCCGGGGACGGCGAACGGCAAGGTCAATCGGCAGGCTGCCGGGAACGGACGGCCGGCGGCGCGGGCGATCTTTACGGCGCTGCGGGGCGGAATGGCGCAGTTGATCGGGGCTCTGGAGGCGCGGCTCGACCCGGCCTGGGTGCGGCGTTCGACGCCGGTGAGCGGGCTGGAAAAGGTGGTGGACGGCTGGAGGGTGGAGGCCGACGGAGCAGCGGAAATTTTCGATGCGGTGATTGTGGCCTCGCCGGCGTGGGCGGCGGGCGTGCTGCTGGGGCCGGTGGACGCGGCGCTGGGCGAGGATCTGAGCTCCATTCCCTACTCTTCTTCGATCACGGTGAACTTGATTTATGACGAGGCCAGGCTGGGCCGGCTGCCGGATGGGTTCGGTTTTCTGGTTCCGGCCAGCGAAGGCCGCGCGATGCTGGCCTGCACGTTTGTGCATCGCAAATTTCTGGGGCGGACTCCGCCGGGGAAAGCGGTGCTGCGGGCCTTCCTGGGCGGGATGAAAAACGAGGCCCTGCTGGCGGAGACGGACGCCGCGCTGGTGGCCACCGTGCGGAGGGAGTTGGCTTCCATTCTGGGCGAGGACGTGGTTGGACAGGGGGTCGAGCCGGAGCATACGCAGGTTTCGCGCTGGCGGCGGGCGATGGCGCAGTACGCCGTGGGCCACCAGGAGCGGGTGCGGCGGATCGCCGCGCGGGTGGCTGCGCTGCCGGGGCTGCGGCTGGCGGGAAACGCTTACGACGGCATCGGGATTCCCGACTGCATTCGGCTGGGACGGTTGGCGGCGCGGGAGCTGCTGGCAGCAACTACCGACGTTAATATTTAGTTATAGGGGTATTTACTTCACGCCACCAGACATAACAGGTTGTGGTTTGAGCAAGGTTGCAAACGGGACGGACCCAACCTGCACGGCTTGTTGAGCCAATCGATAGAACAGTTTGCCGCGAGATTTGGATGTGCGGCGGTGGAATCGAAAGGTGAACTCGTCCAAGTAATGGTCCAGATGCTCCGGTCCAATCGCGCCCTGTTGAGTGCCCAGCAGCCATCGCTTCAGCATCGACCAGGCATCGGCTCCCGCGCACCGTGGACAGACCCATCCGCCGGGCCATTCTTCGTCAGCACCCAATTGACGCCGATCTTGAAGCCCAAACCAGCAAGGTGCTTGAGCAGAAGCTCCTTACCAAAATCGCCAATGTCGCCGACGTATTGTTCTTTCAAGTGTGCCTTCCGTTCTAAGCAACAATCTCCGAGGCTACACTTTCCGCCGCCAACCGCCCCTGCCGGTTCCTGTAACTCGCCGCAATGAACTCCCAGAACAGAGGATGTGGCTCCAGCGGCTTTGACTTGAATTCGGGATGAAACTGGCAGCCCAGGAAGAAGGGATGGCCTGGAATCTCGACGATCTCCACGTAGGTGGCGTCGGGGGTGGTGCCGCTGATGCGCAATCCGCCGCCGGTCAGCAGCGCCTCGTACTCCCGGTTGAACTCGTAGCGGTGCCGGTGCCGCTCGCTGATCTCCGTCGCTCCAACATAAGCCTTTGCCGCCAGCGAATCCTCCTGCAGAAGGCACGTCCACGCTCCCAGCCGCATCGTCCCGCCCATCTCTTCCACGCCCAGCAACTCGCGCAGCTTGTAGATGATGCGGTGCTGGCTGGCGGGGTCGAACTCGCTCGAGTTGGCGTCCTTCAGCCCGCAAACATTGCGCGCAAACTCGATGCACGCCGTCTGCATCCCCAAACAAATCCCGAAGTAAGGAACCTGCTTTTCCCGCGCGTAGCGGATTGCGTTCAGCATCCCCTCGATGCCCCGCTTGCCAAACCCTCCGGGGACCAGGATCCCGTCGAATCCCTCTAACTGTGACTCATAACTCCGGTCGTCGGGAGTTTTCGACTCCAACCCCTCTGCCTCGATCCAGGTGATATTCAGTTTCAGAGTCTGCGAAACCGCCCCGTGCGTCAGCGCTTCCTTCAGCGACTTGTAACTGTCCTCGTACTCCACATACTTGCCCACGATGGCGATGGAAACTTCATCCTTGGGGTGGTAGCAGCGATCCACCAGTTCCTTCCACTTGGTCAGATCGGACTCCGGGGCCTCTTTGTGCAGGTATTTGAGGATCAGCGCGTCCACGCCTTCCTGGGCAAAGCAAAGTGGCACTTCGTAGATGGAGGGCACGGTCCTGGCGCCAATCACGGCGCGCTCCTCCACGTTGCAGAAAGCGGCGATCTTCTGCTTTATCTCGCGGCCGAGGGGGCGTTCCGAGCGGCAAAGCAGGACATCGGCCTGAATCCCGATCGACAGCAGTTCCTTCACCGAGTGCTGCGTCGGCTTGGTCTTCAGCTCCTGTGCGGCGGCAATCCACGGCACCAGCGTCAGGTGCACAAACACCGTGTTTTCGCGGCCCAGCTCCTGCCGCATCTGCCGGATGGCCTCAAGAAACGGTAGCGACTCGATGTCGCCCACCGTGCCGCCGATCTCCACAATGGTCACGTCCGCGCCGTTCGACGAAACCTTGCGCATCGCGTTCTTGATCTCGTTGGTCACGTGCGGAATCACCTGCACCGTCTTGCCTAGGTAATCGCCCCGCCGCTCCTTCAGAATGATCTGCTCGTAGATGCGCCCCGTGGTGTGGTTGTTGTCCCTGGACAGCGGCGCGTGCGTAAACCGCTCGTAGTGGCCCAGGTCCAGGTCCGTCTCCGCGCCGTCGTCGGTCACAAACACCTCGCCGTGCTGGAAGGGCGACATGGTCCCTGGATCGACATTCAAGTAGGGGTCGAACTTCATCAGGTTCACGCGCAGGCCGCGGCTCTCCAGCAGGCAGCCGATCGAGGCCGCCGCCAGGCCTTTACCTAAACTGGACACAACTCCGCCCGTCACAAAGACATACTTTGCCGACATCGATGCAACCTCGCTCTTGAATTGTTGGGATTGGCCGTACCAGGTGGGCACAATCAAGTATGCCAGAGTTCGGGAGTGGGGGGAAGAGAAAATTTGTGCGCCCGCATCCATCGTTTCGGGCGCGCTGAGGAAAAATCGGACTAAACTACAAACTAGGTGCGAGGACGCTAATGGCGAGCAATCGAGCAGTTCTAAAGGAAAAACGCCCTCAGATTGCAACTCAGGGACATTATGGCGATCTTGAGGTGATCCGCATCGACGTCAGGGCAAGAACAGCAACTTTTCAGGTAAAAAACACGAATTACGAAGAAACTGTCCCGCTAAGCACGATCCGCCCGCTTACTGAGGAGGATACCGGTAAGTTCTGGAATATGTTGGTCGACGATCTCATGCGGGTCTTAAGGGTAGAGGGCTACTACCCGGCGTTTGTGAAAGGGTACGAGGTCGAGACCGGTGAAGACTCGACCGGTGACCCGGCCCTTTATATTACGATCCTCGTCTCCCCGGAGCAGAAGTACTCACAGGCAACCGTCTCCCGCTGGAATAGCTTCTCGAATGTTCTGCTGGACCGCCTGATTGGACTGCGGCTTCAGAGGTATCCCTATGTTCGGATAGGCGAAAAGCGAAGAGGGAAGTAGATGGCTTTGCCCGACGATCTGCTGGAGCAAGCCCAGTTTCTGGTGCAGCGGGAGTAGCGGAGGCCGAGGCAGGCGAGTTTGCGACGAGCTGTCTCGACGTCCTACTACGCCGTGTTCCACCTTCTGTCGGCAAGCTCTGCATCCCAGGCAAGCCCGGCTGTGCCACTTGGGCTAAGTGAAAGAATTCAAAGATCTCTCGAACATGGTGCAATGAAGCAGGCTGCGAAGAGCTTCGAGTCCAGGCATCTTCCGGACCACATTAGGCCGTTTGTGACCGATCCCATGCCCGCTGCCCTCGTTTCCGTCGCACGGAGTTTTGTTCGCTTGCAGGACGAGCGGCACAAAGCAGACTACGATGTCGCGCTCCGCTTTGACCGCGCGGCAGCTCAGGATGCGGTTGCGCTCGCAACCCAGCTATTCGCGGATTGGGACGCGATCAAGAACACCGAGGACGCTCACGTCTTCCTCGCATCCCTGATGTTTTGGAAGCTCTGGTCGAAATAACTCGTCTCGTTTGTTCGTTCGAGCAATTTCCCCCGGATTGGCTTGCGGCTAATGAATAGCCGCCTTTACGATGCTCTACGGAAGGAGCCATTCATGTCCACTGCAATAACTCAATTCCGCAAACTGGGCCGCACCGGCCCCGAGGTCTTTCCCATCGCCCTGGGCTGCATGGGTATGAGCGGAATGTATGGCGCAACCGACGATGCCGAGTCCATCGCCACCATCCATGCGGCCATCGATGCCGGCGTCAACCTGCTCGATACCGGCGACTTTTACGGCATGGGCCACAACGAGATACTCATCGGCCGCGCGCTCCGTTTCCAGCGCGATCAGGTGCTGCTCTCGGTCAAATTCGGCGCCCAGCGCGCCCCCGGCGGCGCCTGGCTCGGCTTTGACGGCCGCCCCGCCGCCGTCAAGACCGCGCTGGCCTATTCGCTCAAGCGCCTCGGCGTCGATTCCATCGACATCTACCGCCCCGCGCGCCTCGACCCCACTGTACCCATCGAAGACACCGTCGGCGCCATTGCGGAGATGGTCAAAGCCGGCTACGTGCGCCACATCGGCCTCTCTGAGGTGGGCCCTGAAACCATTCGCCGCGCCGCCGCCGTGCATCCCATTGTCGACCTGCAGATCGAGTACTCGCTCATCAGCCGCGGTCCGGAAGCAAAAATCTTCCCGGTCCTCGACGAACTCGGCATCGGAACCACCGCCTATGGAACGCTCTCGCGCGGTTTGCTCTCCGGCTCGCAGCCCGCCGCGGCGGGAGACTTTCGCGCCTGGCTGCCGCGCTTCAAGGCAGACAACCTGGTCCGGAATCAGCAGCTTGTCGCCCGGCTTAGCCAGATCGCCCACGGCAAGAGCATCACCCAGGTGCAGTTGGCCATCGCCTGGGCGCTGGCCAAGCGGAGCTCCATCGTTCCCGTCATCGGCGCCCGCAGGCGCGCGCAACTGGTCGAGAGCCTGGGCGCGCTGGAAGTCCATCTCACCGCGCGGGAGATTGCCGATATCGAAGCAGCCGTCCCCGCCGAAGCTGTCGCCGGAACCCGCTACGATGAGGGTCAGATGCGGATGCTCGACAGCGAAAAGTAGGGCGGACCGGAAACTGCGAATCGAGAGAGTTGAACCAATGATCGAAAGAATCGCGATTCTCAACACCGACATCACCACCCTGGCCGTCGATGCCATCGTCAACGCCGCCAATAGCTCCCTGCTTGGCGGCGGAGGAGTGGACGGCGCAATCCATCGCGCCGCCGGTCCCGAACTTCTTGCCGCGTGCCGGCTCCTCGGCGGTTGCAAGACCGGCCAGGCTAAACTCACCCAAGGCTATCGTCTTTCCGCCGGCTATATCATTCACACCGTTGGCCCGGTATGGAACGGCGGGAAACACGAAGAGCGGGAGTTACTTGCCAGTTGCTATCGCTCTTGCTTTGCGATTGCGCGCAAGCATGGCCTGCGGAGCCTCGCATTCCCAGCCATCAGTTGCGGCATCTACCGCTTTCCCGTCGAATTCGCCGTCGAAATCGCCCTGCGCGAAACATTCGCGGAACTGAATGCAAGCAATGCAATTGAGAAGGTAATTTTCGCCTGCTTCGACGAAGAGGTCTATGCGTCCTATCGGCGGGCTGTTGAAAGGACTCGGGACGCCAGCCCAGGCGTTTGATCGCACTCGAAATCGGAAACGGGGCTATACTGAACGCATGAACACGCAGGAAGAAGCCGGAATGGACACGCAGGAGTTGGAGCGGCTTCTACGTGAACTGCTTGCGCCAGACCGCTTGCCAACCTACATAGTCTCTGCGCGTTACGAACTCAGCACGGACCACTACGGCGATCCCGCCGTGCGCATTTACTTGGCCATTACGCCGGAAACCGACCAATTGTTGTCAAAAGACAAGACCAAACTGAAAGCATACAGCGCCTACAGGGATGAGTTGAGCTCGAGGATTCTCAAGCTGGAGTCGGGTTATTTCCCGTTCATTCGCTTGGTCGAAGCGGCATGAGCGCGCAAATGCTCCCTGAGCATTTGCTGGAACAGGCCTGGCATTTGGCTCAACGCGAGAGAACGCGCCCCAAGCAAGCCAGTCTTCGACGAGCAATTTCTACTGCCTACTACGCGCTCTTCCACTTCCTCATCCGCGAATCCGTCCGCCAAATCGGTCCAAGCCTCAGCGAAGACAACTTCAACCGCGTTTATCGCTGGTTCGATCATGGGGCTATGTATCGCGTGGCAAAGGCGTTTTCTGAGGAGGTAGTCCGGATTCCTAACTCGAAGGACATGCTCGTCCAAGGCGGCCGTGGAATTCAATTCATTGCCGAGAGCTTCGTTTATCTTCAGGAGTTGCGCCACATGGCCGACTACGATCCTGGGACAGTCTTCATCAGAGGGGATGTTTTAGCAACGATTGGCCGCGTAAGCACCGCATTTGATCTATGGCCTCTCTGCAAGAAGACCTCGGAAGCCAATACCTTTCTGCTCTCATTGCTTCTCTGGGAAAAATGGGGCAAGCAACGACAGCCCGCCCCATCCTACTGAAAAATTAAAAATTCAACGTAATCTTCGCCGTCAGCGCCCGCGGAGTTACATAATGCGTTCCGCTGAACGTCGACAGGAAGTTATACAGCGCGTACTTGTTGGTGACATTGATGGCCGTCAGGTCCAGGTTCACCTTGTAGTGCTCCTTGTGGAAGATGTTTTCCTTGCCGACCGACGCGTCGAACAGGTCGCGCGGCTCAATGCGCGACGGGTTGTGGTCGTTGTCGCCCGTGCCCGGAGCCGGAATCTTCACCAGCGAAGAGGTGTACGCCGACGTCAGGCAGGCAGCCGGCAACGGGTTGCCGGGAGTCGCCTTCACTCCATTGCACATCAGCCCCGCCTGGAACTCCTCGTCCGCGGTCAGTCCGCTCAAATTCACGGCAGGCTGGCCGTTGAGCGCGGTGGACGTGAGCGCGCAGGCGCTGTTGGGATCGTTCAAAAGCGTGTTGTAGCATGGTACGGAGCCGGCCACCTGGCCCGAGTCGTAGCGCCAGTTGAAGCCGCCCCACAGCCCGTTCAGCGCCTTGCCGCGCGAGAACGTGTACTGCAGGTGCGTGGTCTGGTTGAACCTTTCGTCGTGATCGATGCGGAAGGGCAAACCGGTCTGCCCCACGGTAGCTCCCGCTCCCGCCACCTGCGGCGGATAGAAGCGGGCCGCAACCGAAGACATCACCACATACGCGCTCACGTTGTGGTATTGCGGCACATCCACATGCAGCGCATAGCCGGGAATCTTCGAGCTATGCCAGTCGATGGGGAAAGTTATCGGCGTGTTGCCCAGCACGCTGAAGTCGAACGCGTTGTGCGTGTACTTCCAGATATACTCGCCGCTGACCACCACCCTCTTGCCGAAGGCCTGTTGCAAGCCGGCATGGAACTCGTTGCGGAAGCCGGGGTCAAGCGTTCCCGATACGCCCGGAGAGCAGGCCAGCAGCGGCGCCAGCACCGCATTCGAGCATCCGGTGCTGGATAGCACCAGGTTCTCGTTGAACGGCGTTTCCAGCGTGCGCGCATAGGAGATGCGCAGCACGGTCGCGGACGGCTTGATGTTATAAGCAATGCCCAGGCGCGGCTCCGCCTGGGTAGCCGCCGTGAGGCCGTTGTAAACGTCCCCGCGCAGCCCAAGATTGAAGAGCCAGTTACCGGCTTTTATTTGATCTTCAACGAAAAGTCCCAGTTCCTTCACGTCGGTGTGGCCGATGAAGCTGTAAGAGCCGCCGCCGCGGGTAACATCGTAGGGCGCGAGGACCGGGAGGTAGTTAGGATTCACGCCGATAGCGCATTGCGACGGACTGGAGTATCCCGGCAGAGGGTTGCCGTTGGCGTCGACGCAGGGTGCGCTGAAGGTGTAAGTAGGATCGACGATGCCCAGGTCGTCGTTCTCGTTCAGGAAGGTCTGCCCGTACTGCGCGCCGGCCTTGATGGTGTGGATTCCCTTTGCGTACGAGTAATCGGCGTGCATGGCGGAGTTTGTCAACGTGCGGTTCTGGGAGATGGATGAAGTTTGCAGGTTCGCGGGCCCCAGGTCGGCCAGTGGGTTCCCGCTCGGATAGTAGTTATAGTCGTCCCTCCGCACAAAGGCGCCCAGGTTGAAGACCGAGTTATCGCCGATGATGCGCGTGTAGGTGGGCGAGATATTGATGGTCCCGATCTTCGAGTGCTGGTCGGCGTTGCCCACGTTGGCGAATACCGGGCTGGCGCTGGCGCCGCCGCTGGTCACGTTCTCCACGTTCAGGCTGTCGTAGGAGTTGGGTGTCTGGAACCACGACCGGCTGTAGTTCAGGTCCAGGTGCACCGAATCGACAGCCGAAAACATATAGTCCACTCGATCGAAGACATTCGCCTCGTTGCCCTTGTCGTGAAAGACTTGAAACTCCGGGGGATCGAGAAAGCGTCCCGAATTCAGGCCGTCCGCCTCGGCAAAGTTTCCCCATTTCTTCCCGCCATAGGCCAGGTCGAAGCCGGCCGTCGCCGACCCGAAAGCCCCATACGAGCTGCTGATGCTGCCGGTCGGCTTGGTCACGCCCTGACCGGAGCGCGTGGTCGCCACAATCACCAGGCTGGTCTTGCCGCCGTACTCGGCCGGTGGCGCGCCGCTGATCACCTCGATCGATTGAATCGAGTTCGCCGGAATCTGGTTGGAAAACACCTTGCTCGTCTGGTCGGTGATCGACTGCCCATCCACTGACAACGAATTCGATGCGTGGTCGCCCAGCCCGTGCATCTGCCCATTCGAATCGGAGGAGATGCCGGGCGTGGTAATCGTCACCAGCGAACTCAGCCCGGAGGACTCGCTTTCCATGGGCACCTTGATGAAGTCTTCGCGGTCGACATCGGTGTGGAAGGTGGGATCGTTCTCGATAAGGTCGCCCTGGGCCTCAACCGTCACCGTCGAGGCGGCCGTGGCAACCTGCAGAACCAGCTTCAGGGTCGTTCCCACCACTGAACGGATCTCCAGGTTCTGGCTAAGAGAGGCAAAGCCGTTTGCGGAGACTGTGACCTTGTAGGGGTTGAAGGGAACGTTGGAAAAGACGAATTGGCCAAGCGCGTCGCTGGTCTCAGTCCGGTCAAGTCCGCTTACTTCGTTGGTCAGGTGAACCGTCGCGTCGGGAATCACGGCTCCGGTAGGATCGGTAACCGTGCCGCGAATGGCGCCTGCGTTGCCGCTTAACGCAAGCGCGGAACCCGCCGCGAGGAGCAAGACGACGATCGGAAGAATGCGAAGAATCGTGCCGCGATTGAACGGCATGGGGTACCTCCTGTGGATGGCTGACGGCTGCTGGATTCAGGCTGCGGGGGGAATACCGCGGCGCCTGAGCAATACTGGTGCATCGTTTCCGGCTTCGGGGGAGCCGCCTGCCGGGGCGCCCATGCCTCGACTTGGTGGAGGCAGTTTCAGGGTCGGCCCGGAGCATCGCTCAAGAAAGAATCCGGAAAGATGGGCTAACAGTCAGATGGAGGGGGGCGCGTAAAGAGCTTGGGATGCCAGTGCCTGGTGACCGAATGTGCCTCAAAAACCGGGGCGCGGGTCTCGATCTCGACCAGCACCACCACGGCAGCCGTCACCGCGACCGGCGCCGCCGTATGCATCACAATGCAAAGGGGGCAATGGTCGGCATCGCTGTCGATCGGGTGCATGTGCGCCACCTGCACCACGGTCAGCAGCGCCAGCAGGACAAGGCACACCACGGTCGCCATCGGCAAAGCCCCTGGCTTTGCGCGGCGATTCCCGCTCCAATGTGCCGAAACTCCCGTCAATTTACCATCCCTGATATTAAGAATACACATATTGGATGCACGGGAACCCGAAAGGGTTAGGTCTTGGGCTCGGTTTTCTCCCCGTCAAACAGCCAACGCACCCTCGTCCCGTTCGTCTAAACTTGGAGCGGATGAACCAAACTCCAGGCCCATGAACCAATTCCTCCATTTGCGGCGCTTGCTCACAGGCTCCCTGGCGATCCTGCTCCTGGCCTCGTCCGCTTCCGCAGTCCGCGCCCAGAAAACCCTTCCCCTCAAGCCCGACGTCCCCGGCATGGCCACCAACCATCGCCTCATCCTCAAGGACGGCACCTATCAACTGGTCCGCAAGTACGAGATTGTGGGCGACCGGGTCCGCTACATCTCCATCGAGCGCAGTGGCGAATGGGAAGAGCTGCCCGAAAGCCTGGTCGACTGGGACGCCACGCGCAAGTGGGAGCGGGACCACGCCAACCAGGTCGAAGAAGCCTCTCCGGCCATGAAAGAGGCCGAAGACATCGACAAGGAAGAAGCCGCCGAGCGCGACGCACAAAAGGCCCGCCGCCCCGAAGTTGCCAAGGACCTCGAACTGCCCGACGAGGACGGCGTCTTTGCCCTGGACACCTTTCAAGGCACTCCCGAGCTGGTCGAGCTGTTGCCCAACGAACTGGGCGCAAATGCCAAGACCAAACACGGCCTCAGCACCCTCAACCCCATGGCCGGCGCCAAGGCCACCCTGGAGCTCGAAGGCGCGCACGCCAAGGTTCACCTCCACGTCAACGATCCGGCCATCTATCTCTCCCTCAACGCCCGCGACGACGCCGAGCAGGTCGTATCTCACGCCATGACCGTCAACACCAGCGGCGCCAAAGAGGTGGCCAGCCGCAAGCATGGCGCGCATTCGGCCACCTCGGGCTTCGCCATCGTCCGCGTCGACGAGCGCAACACCGTCCGCATCGTCGGCGCCATCCACATGAGCCCCACCGGCGCCGTCACCCAGGACGAAAACGTGATTCCCACCAAGGTCGAAGTCCTTCCCGGCAAGCACTGGCTCAAAATCTCCCCCGGCAAACCGCTCCTCATCGGCGAATACGCGCTGGTCGAAATCCTCTCCGCCTCCGACATCAACCAGTCCGTCTGGGACTTCCGCGTCGACCCGCAGTTAGGCGACAACCCCGCATCGCTGGGGCCGATTTACAAGTGATAAAGCCAGTTGGACTCAAGAAACGAGCGTCCGACGATTGTGCAGCGTGACGTTACGCAGTACAATTCTTTCCAGGGTGATACACAGCTTCCGGCACAAGGGGATCGAGAAGTTTTTCCTGACCGGCTCCAAGGCCGGGATTCAGCCCAGTCATGCCGCGAAGCTGTTTGATCAACTTGCCCTTTTGAATGCCGCCACGCGACCGGATCACATGAATGTTCCTGGATGGAAGCTTCATGCGTTAAGCGGCGACCTCGCCGCCCATTGGGCGGTGAGCGTCAATGGAAACTGGCGGCTCACATTTCGCTTCGATGGAGAAGACGCCATCCTCGTCGATTATCAGGATTACCACTGAGGAAAGGAGTTCGCGCAATGCAGATGCACAACCCCTCACATCCCGGAAAGATTCTCGCCTATTACCTTCAGGACAGATCTGTGACTGAGGTTGCGCGGCACTTGGGCGTCACCCGGCCTGCCTTGTCGCGGGTGCTGAATGGCAAGGCTGGAATCTCGGCGGATATGGCCCTGCGCATCTCGGAAGCCTTCAAAACCGATCCCGAACTCTGGCTTCGCTTGCAAGCTCAGCGGGACCTTTGGGTCGCTTTACAAAAGAAGCGCGCCAAAGTGAAGCCGCTTGTACGGAGCGCTGCGGCCTAGCGTGCCCTCTACAGCGTGTCCGGCGGCTTTACCCGCGAGAACGCCCGCCGCCTCTTCTCCCACTCGTCCGAGTTGAAGAATCGCGGCCCGACGTCGATGAGGCGCGGAATCATATTGAAGACCGCGATCCGGCTCCATGGCCGCCCGTCACGCATCCGGAAACCCTTCTCATTCAGGTCGCTCACGATGCTGGAATAGGAGAAGTCCTGCACCAGCAACTCCATCATCAGCATCAGCGCCTGGTGCTCTCTGGGATGGACCTCCAGCCGCTTGCAGTCGTCGGAAACGCGCAGACCATAGGGGATGTCCTCGTCGAATCCACCCTCCGGCGGGGTCTCCGCGTCAGGCAGCTCGCGCCGCCATTCGATCGAAACCATTTGCCATCCGGCCGCCGTCCGTTGCCGGATGACTTCAGGGCTGAAAGGCCCTGAAACCACATCGCGAACCCGCTCAAAATACGCCATCGCAAACCTCCTTGCAGGGACCTGCCTATCAAGCTGGCAGCAATTTGCATGCCAAAATTCGAGCCTGCCTGGACCCTCTCAAGTAGCTCACCGGCAAGAGGATCGCCGCACACTCTGCGCCAGGGCCCAGCCTGCGGCTGTCCGCCTTCGCAATCCCGTGTCCGCTTCCGGACAGCCGTCACCCGCCGGGTGCCCAGGTCTCGATTTTGAGACCTGGGGGGAAGCTGGCGTCGCTCGCGGCGATCCGACGTCTATCTGTTATGGATGGCGCGTGGTCGCAAGGCTGGTGATCACGGGAACTCGTTTTTTCCCCTTGGTTTCATCGGGGCCGTAGCACCAAAAAATACGATAAGCGCCGGGGGTGTTGTTTTGGGCGTACGCCTCGAAGACTTTCTCGCCATTTGCGCCAGACAGCGAGGTGAATTCGTGCGTATGAAGGCTTGGATGGTGCGGGTCTATTTCCAGGCAACCGATAGCCTTCCGCACCTGCTCGAAGAGCGCGGCATTCGAAGGCGCATTTTCGAGCGCCGTCAACTGCTCGTCTGCAGTGGGCGTGAATTTGATCTTGCGCCGCATGCCTATCCTTTGGCGTACTTGGCAAACGAGCCGCGATAAACACTCTTCCCTTCAGCCGACTCCCGCAAGCCTTGTTTCACGCTGGCGAGGGCCTGCGGGTTCTCGTAAAGCCACATTTCAGAGGCAGGAACGGTCTTTACCGGATCGAGAATGAGCTGGCCAAGGGGATTGCGGTAGATGTTGTACGCCGTAGCGCCGCGGAGCGCCTCTCCCAGAGACAGGCGCTTTTTCGCATCGGGCTGCGCGAACTCTGAGATCAACTGAAAATTGGAGTTCCTGATGATAGTTGAAGTCGACATAGGGGGAGATTAGCACAAGTGGGAATAAACATCAAGTGGGATGCGCCCACTTGGAGGAATACGTAAACGACTCGCTGATTCCCCACTCCCGCACGCTGATTCCCAGCGCCTTCATCCTGCGGTAAAGGTGGCTGCGCTCCAGGCCGAGCAGTTCGGTCGCGTGGCTGATATTGTTGCGGGCTTATTCTAGTTCTAGGATGGAAAGCAGATCCCGATTGCCGTGTACGACTCGTTCGATTCGGACGGCATTCTGGCGGATGCGAAAGAGGATCACGTAATTGCCCACCGTGGCCGATCTGGCTTCTGCGCCGAGTTCGGGCCGCAGCCGGTAGATCTGCGGTTGTTTGGCTATCTCCTTCATCCGCGAGCGAAGCAGACGAAGCAATCGCGCCGCTTGGCGCGGGCTGTCTTGGGCAATGTAATCCACGATCTCTTCCAGGTCAGCCGGCACGCAAGGCGATAAGCGGAGTCGCATTATCGACCCTTTGCCTCGGCAAGGCAATCCAATTTGCTGTCCAGGCGGGCGAAGACCGGCTCCGGATCAAGCCCTTCGGAGTCGTCGGCGACTGCCTCCTGCCACGCCTTGCGTAGATGGGTCAGGCTTTGCTCGCGCAGATTGCGCTTGTGCGTCCAGTCGCGGAGAGCATCGCGGATGACCTCACTGTTGGAGGAGTATTCGCCAACGTCAACGGCACGACGTACGAGCGCCGCCATCTCTGAAGGAAGCGCGATGCTCAGTTTTTCGATGGTAGGCATAAGGCGCACCTCAGTAGGAATAAATACTACCACATTTCCGAAAAGCTGTCTCCCCTTCCCCGCTCGCTATTCCCGCACGCTGATCCCCAGCGCCTTCATTTTGCGATAAAGATGGCTGCGCTCCAGCCCCAGCAACTCCGCCGCATGGCTGACGTTATTGCGTGCCTCCTCAATCTTTTTCAGAATGTATTCGCGCTCGTAAGCATCCCGCGCCTGTTGCAGCGATGAGAACTCCTCCGTCGAGCGCGTGGCTGCCTTGTGCGTCAACGGCGGCAGATGCTTGCGCTCGATGCGCAGCACGCGGGGATTGAGGATCATCACCCGCTCGATCACATTCTTCAGTTCCCGCACGTTGCCCGGCCAGCGGTATGCGGCGAGCGTCTCCTGCGCCTCTTCGCCGATCTCCATCCGCGGGCGTCCGTACTGGCGGCCGAACTCGGCTAGGAACTCCATCGCCAGTGGTGGAATGTCCTGCTTCCGCTCCCTGAGGGGCGGCACAAAAAACGGGACTACGTTGAGCCGGTAGAACAGGTCCTCGCGAAAGTTGCCCTTGGCGATCTCCTCTTCCAGATCTTTATTTGTTGACGCGATCAGACGCACGTCCACGCGCAGCGGCTGCGTGCCGCCCACCGGCGTAAAAAGCTGATCGTCCAGCGCGGACAGCACCTTGGCCTGCGTCTTCAGGCTCATGTCGCCCACTTCGTCCAGAAACAGCGTTCCCCCGTCGGCGCGCTCCAGCGTGCCGCGCTGTTCCACCGGTCCGCCGGGCTGCGCCCCGTGCCGGTAGCCGAACAGCTCGGCCTCGATGTGCGCCTCGGGGATGGCCGCGCAGTTCAGCTCCACGAACACGCGATCCCGCCGCAAGCTCTCGGCATGAATGGAGCGCGCAATCAGCTCCTTGCCCGTCCCCGACTCGCCGTAGATCAGCACCCGTCCATTGGTGGGCGCCATCAGCCGGATCTGCTGCCGCAGCGCCTTTACCGGAACGCTGGCGCCGGTCAGCACCGACCCCACGCTGAACTGCCGCTTGAATTCCAGGTTTTCCGCGCGCAGCCGCCGCGCCTCCACCGCGTTCTTCACCGCGATCAGCGTGCGATCCAGCGAGAGCGGCTTTTCCAGAAAATCGTATGCGCCCAGCTTGGTGGCCTTCACCGCCGCCTCGATGGTGCCGTGGCCGCTGATGATCACCACCTCCGGCCGCATCTCCGCGGCCAGCACGTGCATGTCGGCCAGCACGTCCAGCCCGTCCCGGTCGGGAAGCCAGATGTCCAGCAGCACCACGTCGTAGGGCGCGTCCTGCAACAGCACCAGGGCCTCGGTTGCGGTGGCCGCCGTGGCCACCCCGTAGCCCTCCTCGCGCAGAATCTCTTCCAGAGAATTGCGAATCTCCACCTCGTCGTCCACCACCAGAACGTGATTCATCAGGCCAATCCCTTCAGGCTGGCAACCGTGCTGCCTTCCAGCGCCGACTGCGCTCCGGCGCCGTTTTCCATCAACGGCAATCGCAGCAGGAACCGCGCGCCCTTGGGGCTATTGGACTCCGCGCGCAGCGAGCCACCGTGTTCCTGCACAATCTTGGCCGCGATCGACAGGCCCAGCCCCGTGCCCCGATGCTTGGTCGAGTAGAAGGGAAGAAACAGCCGCTCCCGTATCTCGTCCGTCAGCCCGTAGCCGGTGTCGGAAACCGCAACTTCCACCGATCCGCCATCCTCGCTGAGCGAGCTATGAATCCCCAGCACGCGCAGCAGGCTGCCCTGCATGGCCTCGGCGGCATTGTCGACCAGGTTGGCCAGCGCGCGCCGAATCGCCTCCGGATCGGCCAGCACCAGCGGCAACCCCGGCTCCAGATCCCACTCCACCGTAATGCCGTCCAGGCGGCCGGCAAACAGTGCCAGCGCTTCCTCAGCTACTCGATTCATGTCGCAGGCCCGCGGCTGCGGCGAGGGAAACTGCGCCAGCACTGAGAACTGATCCACCAGCGTCCGCAATGTGCCCACGCAGCCCAGAATCACCTCGCTGCACTTCCTGATCACCTGCGGCGAGTCCGGCTGGCCGCGTTCCAGGTGCCTGCCGATCCGCTCCGCGGAAAGAGCAATGGGCGTCAGCGGATTCTTGATCTCGTGCGCCACCCGCTGCGCCACCTCCTTCCACGCCAACTGCCGCTGCGCCCGCAACAGCTCGGTCATGTCCTCCACCACCAGCACCGTCCCCGCCGCGCCATGCACCAATTCCAGCCGCGCGCTGGTAACGGCAAAATGGATGGTGCGGCCCCGTGCAAGAAGTTCGATCTCCGTCGATGCCGCGCCCATGCGGTGCCCGCGCCGGATCACCCCCGCCAGATCCTCCAGACATTCGGCCGGAAACAGCGTTTCGATTCGCTCTCCGGTCAGGCGCACGTCCTCGCGCCGTCCCATCAGCGCCGCAAACGCGCGATTCGATTGGAGCACGAAGCCCGCTCCATCCAGCGTCACCACGCCGCTGGGAATCGTCTCCACGATCGTCTCCAGCTCCCGCCGCCGCTCCTCGATGGCCTGGTTGGCCGCCGTCAGTTGCGCCGACGAGCTCTCCACCAGGGAACGGCTCGTCTCCAGGTCCGCCGCCATGTGGTTGAACGACCGCACCAGGTCGCCCATCTCCCCGCTGGCCACCAGCCCCACGCGATGGTCGTACTTGCCGTTCGCGATCTCGTCCATCGCGTCGCCCAGCGCCTCCACCGGCCGCGTGATCTGCTTGGACAGAAACAGCGCCAGCCAAACGCTGGAGAAGAACACAAACACCGTAATCAGCAGCAGCAGCAAAACGAATATGGTGCGAATCTGGTTGCGCTTCCGAAACAGCTCCCAATACTCGTCTGCCCCGGCGCGGATGCGCACCACCGTCTGGCTCAATCCGACCGGCATCGGCAGCGCCACCACCACCACCTTGCCCGATGCCGTCGCCGACATCCCCAGCGCGTACTCCTGCCCCCCCACCTTGAACACCGCCTCATCGCCGCGCCGCGCCGTGGAAAGCAGGCTGGCTGACAGCGGCCCGCGCAACGGAACGGCTGCTCCCAGCTTGCCTTCCTCGGTCTTTTCGGGCAGCCAGGGAAGCAAACTGGCCGGGCTTTGCTCCGACGGAGCCTGAAAACTGGCCATCGTGCGCAGATCCTTGCCGTAGACCACCGCAAACCCGCCGGCCAGCGTAATCCGGTGCGAACCCAGCTCGTCCTGGAGCGCCGCAAGCTCCTTGTCCGGCGCCCCGGAGGCCGCAATCGACTCCGCCTCCACGCGCGCATTCCCGGTCACATATTGCGCCAGTTCCAGCACCACCCGCGTCGAATCCTCGCGCAACTCCGAGGTGTTCGGCGAGAACCAGCGGTCGATGGACCGGTTCAGCAGTTGGAAACTGAAGAGAAACATGAAAATCGCCGGCAACAGCGCGATCAGCACCGCGCCCAGCACCATCCGCGTGCGCAGCCGCGAGCCCAGAGCGCTGCTGCTTTGCCCGGCATATGTCTTCAGGATGTTCCTCAGCAGCAGCATCGACAATGCCACCAGCAGCAGAAACACCAGCACCGTCAGAGCGGTGAAGATCAGCGTCTCTCCCGATGTCTCGGGATTCAGAAAGCCTACTCCCGAGGTGTTGAACCACTGCAGCGCCCCCAGCAGCGCAAACACCAGCAACACCCCGCCTGCCAGCAGGGCAATCGTCCGCCGCCGTGGATCGCCTAAGAACGACATGCGCCGATTATAGAACCGGCAGTCGTCAGTGGTCAGTTGTCAGTGGTCAGCCGGGTGCCCCAGGTCTTCCGCCGTGGCGGACCGCGGCGGAGAAACCTGGGATTCCACTGCATTCTCCGCACAGAGGGTTTGGGGAGGCCACAACCCGGCCTTCGCCGACCCAGCTACCGGCTCACTTCCAAACCACAAACTTCAGCCAGCCTTCCCAAACGTCGGTAAATGCATGCGCGACGATGTTTGCACGCAGATTCCCGCGCCACGCGGCCAGCGCTCCATACAGCACTCCAAGCACGCTGATCACGATCACATTCCTCCAGCCCTGATAGCTGTGAAACAGGCCGAACACCAGACCCTGCCCCAGCACGGCCACCACCATGCCGCCGCCCAGCGCGTGAAACTGCCGCTGCAAGTAGCCGCGAAATGCCATCTCCTCGCAAACGCCGGCGGTAATCGAGGCCCCGATCCAAACCAGGATTTCAAGCAGGCTCTGCGGCAACAGGCTGTCGACGGTCTTCGCGCTGTCTGTTCCCAGCAGCCTCGGCGCCAGCAGCCAGTGGACGCCATAGGCCGCGCCCTCCCATAACACCCAGAACGGCAACACAATCCCCAGGTCCACCGCGACGCTCTTCCACGAGGTCCAGCGCCCGCCCGAAAGCGTTCTCAGGTTTCCGCCGTGGTTATGCACACCGGCCCAGCAGTAATAGAGTAGGGCCCAGTCCATGAAGATTGCGCCCAGGTAAATAGGAATGGCTTTGCTGTGGCTGGCAAGCTGGCCGGATGCAGCTCCGCCGCCGCCTCCCGCGGGTGCGTGCTGAGCCAGAAAGCCCAACCCCACCACGCCGGCCCCGATCAGGAGAAAGCCCGCCAGGTGTGCCCACGATGCAATCTGTTTCGGTCTTTCGCGTCCATCTGAATTCGCTGCCGCAACCAGCTCATCTGCCCGCATGTCTTTTCTCCTGGCGGGTCTCTGAAGACTTCCGCTGTTTCCTGGCTATCTTGTTCAATTCGGCTAACGTCTTTTCAGCCCAGCGCAGGTGCGCTTTCATTTCCATCTGTCCAAAATGTGCGGCCATTCTCCAGTAGGGCGCGCCGGGATAGTGCCGGTTCTTGTCGATCTCCTCGCGCACCCCTCGTTCCAGTAACTCCAGCAGCGTGCGGCTTTCCTCCGCCGTGCGCTCCACATATCCAATCAGGATTTCAGCGGGAACTTGCTCGCCAAAGAACAGCTTCAGCAGCAATTCGTTGCGCGGAATCTCCGCTTGCGGCGGCACCGCCAGCCACTCCGTCAATCGTTCCCGTCCCTTTTTCGTGATCGAGTAGATGCGCCGGTCCGGCTTGCCTTTTTGCCGCTCCGTCTTCGCGGTCACAAACCCGTCGCCTGCCATCTTTTTCAGGTTGGGATAGATCTGCCCGTAGCTCTCGTTCCAAAAGTGACCGACCGATCCCCGGATCGTCAGCCCCAGGTCGTAGCCCGACATGGGCTCGATCGTCAGCAGGCCCAGAAGCACTTCCATGCTCGAACTTGATCGTTTCGCCATAGTTCTATTAGATATATGCCTATTAGATTTATCTGTCAACAAGAATCTTGCGCCCGCTTTCCGCGCTCCGCTCCCTTCCGCCCGCAGCGCGCGAGCCGATGAGGATACTTTCAGGAGCCCTGAGCCCGGTGGGCACGCCGACCGCCGAATGCATGGATCGTTCTGGTTCCAGCGAGAACCTCGCCGCTGTGCGGCACACCGCGCGGGATGAGATATTCCTCCCCGGCCTGCAACGGAATCCGCTCGCCTTGAATGATCAACGTGTAGCAGCCCTGCACAACGATCATGTATTCGTCGTAATCATGGGCATGTTCCGCCGATGCCGCAGTTTCACGGCAAGTCCAAAACGCCATCTGGCTTCCGTCTGCGCCGTCGAAGACATAGCCCTCAACGCCTGGAGTCGCTTGATTGGACTTCGCGATCAGGTTTGCAGGATGCTTCATGAACTCTGGAAAATCGTCGAAGGACCGGAGCATCTTTGCATTCTCCTCGAACGACGGCCGTTCTTCCGGTCTCTTCCGCGTTTCAGATCTGGGAACACCCCAGCGGGCTCAGAATCAGATTCGTTATATTCGTCACAAGCTGATCCGAACTGAACCGCGGGCTGGTCGACAGCTTCTTCCATGCCGGATCGTCGCGGAAAACGTCCCACTTCGCGTCCAGCTCCGCCTGGTCGGCAAAGCTCAGCATATAAGTCAGGTTCGGCATCCGCGCGCCGATCAGCGTGTCGCCGAAAAACACCGGGTGAAACCCAGCCTTCAGGAAGATCTCGAACTCCCCCGAATGAAACATCTCCACCTTGCGAACGTGATCCCCGTCGCTGGGGCTCTCATACGTGCGCAGTTGAAAGATGCGCTTGCCCTTGGTGGCCGCTGCCGCCGGCGGCGTCAACTTCGGCCAGCCCTCAAACGCCGCCAGCAGAGAGATCTCCACGCGCTCGAACGCAGGCGCCGCCGCCGTCGCATTCCAGAATGGCTCCGCAACCTTCACGAAGCCCGCATCCTGGCCGAGATGCGGATCCAACTCTGCAAGAGCTTCCACTGAAGAACCCGGAATCAGCAGATAGAACGCCGGCGTCTCCGGGCCAACATCAAGCCGGAAAGCGCCAATCGGGCCCATCCCCATCCGGGTCAGCGCCGGAATCAGCGCATCTCCGAAGTAGCTCTCAGTCACCTTCGTCTGCGGCCCGCTTTGCAAGTTATAGCGGCGCATCTGGTAGAACTCGCGCGTTCGCCCCGCCGGCGCCTGCGCCTTCCCATCCCCCGCAATCGCAATAGCTGAAGTCGCAATCGAAGCAGCAAGAAACTGACGCCGTTCCATGGTTTCCTCCGTGTGAAGCATCGTTCGCGTAAACAGAGATGATCTATTCACGCCTGTCGGCTCTAAGGGTTGGGCGCCGCCTGGATTCCCAGTTGCGCGAACAAAAAGCAGTATATGTCGGCCGATTCCTCAAGCGCTTCATCCTTGTCGGTGCTGATGCCGTGTCCCGCGTTGGCGCTGGTGCGCAGCATCACGGGCAGCCCCGACGCGCTTGCGGCCTGCAACGCGGCGGTTTGGGCGAACGCTCCACAGCCCGCCAACAGCAGCGCCGCTCTCGCAATCGTCAAAACTCTTGTCGTCATCGCGCGATTCTCTCCCTTTCGATGGACTTCATCCAGCAATCATAACTTGCGGATTCTCATCTCGTGACAGACTTCTTCACCCTCCGTCCCGGCATCACGAAGGCTCGCGTCGAAGCGGCGAGAGGAATCTTTGTTTTCGCTGAATGCGAGTGCCGCTTAGGCAATCACGCTAGCCGCGGCCGTCCACTCCCGCTCCTGGCTCTCCGCCACGCCGCGATGCGTCAGCACGCCCAGCCACGTATTCAGTCCCTCGGCCAGTCCCGCATCCTGCTTGAGCGCCTCCCGCGCGCCCAGGTTGGCCAGCCGCAGCAGATAGGGGAAGGTCGAGTTGGTCAGCGCCAGCGTCGAAGTGTGCGGCACCGCGCCCGGCATGTTGGTCACGCAATAGTGCACCACCCCATCCACCACGTAACTCGGATCGGAGTGCGACGTAGGCCGCGCCGTCTCCACGCACCCGCCCTGGTCGATGGCCACGTCCACAATCACCGCGCCCTTCTTCATCTGCGACACCATGGCGCGGGTCACGATCTTGGGAGCCGTCGTCCCTGGAATCAACACCCCGCCGATCACCAGGTCCGCCTCTTTCGTAGCCAGCGCCAGGTTGTAACTATTCGAAGCCAGCGTATACAGCCGCCCGCCGAAGATGTCGTCCAGCTCCCGCANNCGGTTCAGGTTCACGTCCACCAGCGTCACCTTGGCGCCTAAGCCGAGCGCGATCCGCGCCGCATTGGTGCCCACGATCCCTCCGCCGATGATGCACACGTGCGCCGGCGGCACGCCCGGCACGCCACCCAGCAGAATCCCTCGTCCGCCGCGGTCTTTCTCAAGATACGACGCCCCCACCTGCACGCTCATCCTGCCCGCAACCTCGCTCATCGGCGTCAGCAGCGGCAGCGTATTCTGGCGGTCCCGCACCGTCTCATACGCGATCCCGATCACCTTCTTCTCCAGCAGTTTGTCGGTCAGCCCCGGCACCGGCGCCAGGTGCAGATAGGTAAACAGCACCAGCCCCTCGCGGAAATAGACGTACTCCGCTTCGATAGGCTCCTTCACCTTCACCACCAGGTCGGCTTTGCCCCACGCGTAGGCGGCCTCGCCCACCATCTCCGCGCCGGCGTTCTGGTACTCCGCATCGGGAAAACCGGACTGCTCGCCCGCCTGTGTCTCCACCAGCACGGTGTGACCGGCCTCGGTCAGTTCCTTCACGCCCGCCGGGGTTACGCCCACGCGGGACTCTTGATCCTTGATCTCTTTGGGAACGCCAATAATCATCGCTGTCTCTCCTGTCTGAACCATTGGATGCCGGCCGGGACGAACCCGCTTGTTGCGAAGACCCGGCTCCGGTTTTGTTTGTCTGGGGAGGACTGTCCGGCGTCGGGCGTGCATCCAGGTCCAACTGCCAAGAATCCTACGGCGCAAGGGGCTTCCAATGTGTGCAAACTTCGTGATAAAAATGCCCTATGGGAACGAAACGTGACAAGAATGGCCGTCTTGCGCAAGAATCGGGCGCGCTTTACCCTGAAACCGGGACGCAATACGCGTCCGCGGCCAGAAACAACGCCCTCGATGAACTGGATGAATCCATTCTCCGCTTTCTTGAGCGCCACGGCCGCGCCACCAACTACGAAGTCGGCGAAGCCGTCGGCCTGTCCGCCTCGGCCGCCTCGCGCCGCATCCAGGCTCTTGAAGCAGCCGGCGCCATCCGCGGTTACCGCGCCCAGATCGACGACCGCCTCCTCGGCAAGAGCATGACCGTCTTCATCCGCGTCACCCTGGAGCGCCAGTCGGCGCCGGTGCTGGCCGCCTTTGAAACCGCTGTCCGCCGCTCCAAAGGAATTGTGAGCTGCCACCTGATGGCCGGCCAGTACGACTACATGCTCCAGGTCCGCGTTGCCGGCATCGACGACTACGGCCGCCTCCACCAGAACGAACTTTCCCGCCTCCCCGGCGTCACCCGCCTCGAAACCAGCTTCGCGCTCAGAGATGTGCTCGAGGGGACAAAGTCTTAGGGGCTCGGAACTGCCTCAGCTTCTTGAGTTGATCCGGCCGCTTTCGTTCCTGCTGCAAGCGCCCAGGACGGCATCCATCCTTGTTCGGCGGGGTGAAGCGACAGTTCTTCTTCGCTGGGGCGGAGGCAGATAACACTTTCGATGCAGACGCAAGGGCTGCACATGAAATGAGAATGCTCCGGATGTCAAGTTTCATAAATGCAACTCGCCGGCGCCATATCCACCTGAATCAACGGTTTACGGCTTGAGGAAATGTTGATGAAACACGCTCTGCTAACCGGACCTATCCCTGACCATTTAATGCTATTTACCCAGAAGGCAATGCGTGGTCCAATATTAGATGATTCCAGAAATTTGGAAATTCGGACAACCGGGAAAGGGGTCCGCCTGATGACAGATGCAGATCCGCAAGAGTCCTACGGCGCCACCTCGGGCGCCGGCCAGCAAGCTCCCCAAGGCGAGAAAAAGGACGAGGACCAAACGGATCCAGGCGCCCAGACTGCGGATGCGGAACAGCAGAATCCAATCGGCGCAATAGCTGATTCGCCCCAGCAAGATCCCACCGTTGAACCCTCAAAGCCCGCAGGCAACCCAACATACGTCTACGCCGCGATAGGCGCGGGACTCGGGATTCTGGTTGGAGTCGCGTTCGCAGCCATTGTCTGGGGCCCGGCCGGTTCCCATGCGCCATTCGACTTGGGATCGGTCGTCTCCTACGCGGATGGGCTGAAGGGCCATCTGATCATAAATTGGGGAAAAAAGCTTAAATACAGCCTGGTGGTCGAACCCAGCGATCCTGGCAAGCATGCAGAGTTCTCGTTCGCGGCAAGCAGTCCGCCGCGTCCACTTGCTCTCGATATCCAACTCAAGGATCCCGCCGGCTCAGTGTTGTGCAGTAAGACCATCGTGTTGAAGTACGATCCCCGGCAAGCTGCGGCTCTTGCTCCATCCGATAAGGAACCCAAGGCCGGGACGGCGAGCGCAGGCAAGGCTTCCACGGTCCAGATGGCGCAAGCGATCGATATGGCCCGATCCGAAGCTCTGGAACTTCAGCGGGAGCACGGTCAGGATATCTTCCAGAATAACATCGGCCAGGATGGGCAAATTCAATCCATAAGCTCTCAAGGAGATATGCCATGCTCAAGGCAGGCATATGAGCGCATTGCTTTCTGGAGCTTCTCGCAGAACTCCCCACCCCTTGACGAGCAGGCTGGATTGGTGAATCGCCAGGCGAACGCACACGCGGATCAAAACCCCTCGCCTCCCGGAACATCTGCCGCCGCCAAAGCATCCGGCGCCGCCACGGCATCCGGCGACCGCAAGGCATCTGCCACCCGCAAGAAAGCCAAGAAGAACGCGCCGGAACAACCCCCGACTTTCGCCATCGAAGGAGACGACGAATTAGTCATGTATGACCCCTCCAGGGGGATCATCCAGACAATGGCAAGAAAAACTTTCCTCATCGACAAGACTAGCGGAGAAGGCAATGCGGGCAGATGGCAGGACACTCCCGCAAATATCCACTACAAGTGCGACCTGACTGCAATCTGTACACTTACGCGCGCAGGCGCCGTCGCCCTGCACGCGCGGTTGAGGAGATAGATCAGACCCCGCTCGAAGAAGCCCATCTGCTCATTTCGCGATCATTCCTCTGTTCTCACTCCGCGTTATCGATCTGCGCCCTTTGCAGTTTGTCGGAGTAATCCACATACACCGCCTTCCAGGTCGTGAAGAAGTCGATAGCTCCCAGCCCCTCCCGGTGCCCGTTCCCCGTATGTTTCACCCCGCCGAACGGCAGATGCACCTCAGCCCCAATGGTAGGAGCGTTGATATAAGTTATTCCCGCCTCCAGGTCGCGAATAGCCGTAAACGCCCGGTTCACATCCTTCGTATAAAGCGCCGTCGAAAGCCCGTAGTCGATGGAGTTGGCAATCTCGATAGCTTCCTCAAAGCTATCGAACTCGATCAGACTCACCACCGGCCCAAACACTTCTTCGCGCGCAATCCGCATCCCCGGCGTAACTCCGCCCAGCACCGTCGGCTCAAAGAATGTGCCGTGGGCGTAGGCGCCCTCGGTGAGCGGATGCCCACCGGCCAGCAGCTTCGCCCCCTCAGCCAGCGCAATGGCCAGGTATTTCGTTGAGGTTTCGATCTGGCTCGGGTTCACCTGCGGACCCACCTCGACCGACTCCTCCAGCCCGTCGCCCACCTTCAGCTTCTTCGCCCGCTCCACAAACTCAGCCGTAAATCTCTCCGCAATTCTCTTCTGCAGCAGGATGCGGCTGGTCGCCGTGCAGCGCTGTCCGGTGGTGCCGAACGAGCCCCACAGCGCGCCCTCGAGAGCCAGTTCCAGGTTGGCGTCGTCCATCACAATCTGCGCATTCTTGCCGCCCATCTCCAGCGACACCGGCTTGAACGTGGCCGCTGCCCGCTGCGCCACCAGCGAACCCACCTCGCTCGACCCGGTAAAGCTGATGGCGCGCACGTCCGGGTGCTCCACCAGCGACCTTCCCACAGCCGAACCGCTCCCGCTGACGATGTTGACCACCCCCGGCGGCAGCCCCGCATCCACCAGCGCCTGCACCAGGTTGTAGACCGAGAGCGGCGTGTCCGTGGCCGGCTTGATCACGCACGCATTGCCCGCAACCAGCGCCGGAAACAGCTTCCAGCTCGGAATCGCCATGGGGAAGTTCCACGGCGTAATCAGCCCCACCACGCCCACCGGCATGCGCACGCTCATGGCAAATTTGTTCTGCAACTCACTGGGCGTGGTCTGCCCGAAGAGCCGCCGTCCCTCGCCGGCCACGTAAAAGGCCTCGTCGATCGCCTCCTGCACGTCCCCTCGGGTCTCGGCCAGCACCTTGCCCATCTCGCGCGTCATATCGTGGGCGTACTGCTCCTTGCGCTGCTGCAACAGCAGCCCCGCGCGCATCAGCACCTCAGCCCGCTTGGGCGCCGGAACCAGCCGCCACGCCGCAAAGGCCTTTTTCGCCGCGGCCACGGCCAGCCCCACATCTTCCGCGTGGGAAGACGGGAACGCCCCCACCACGTCCGCGTGGTTGGCCGGGTTCAGGTTAAGGATCGTCTTGCCGCTCAATGCCGGCAGCCATTCGCCGCCAATCAGATTGTGAAACGTCGGATAAGCCATGGAAATACCCCGAAAGGAGATGGAAAACGCGGAGCGGCCATAGAATGCCGTCCCAAACCGGGAAACAACTGAGTGTACCGCATTGGGACTAACTTCGCCCTCATTGATGGCTTCAAATTACGGCCACTGCCCATTGGCCGTACAATAAGGATTGAGGTAGATGCGATCTCCTTATGTCATTGAACGGTTATCCTTCGCGCTCCACCCGCTCACACGGCCTGCGCTCGCTCTTCAGCATGTTCTCGAGCGACCTGGCCATTGATCTCGGCACCGCCAACACCCTGGTCTTCGCGGCCGGCAAGGGCATTGTTGTCAACGAGCCCTCCATTGTGGCCATCAACAAGAACACCGGTGAAGTGGAGGCCGTGGGCAAGGAGGCCAAGGAGATGCTCGGCCGCACCCCCGGCAACATCGTCGCCATCAAGCCCATGAAGGATGGCGTCATAGCCGACTTCAAAGTCACCGAGAAGATGCTCAACTACTTCATCCAGAAGGCCCACAACCGCAAGATGCTGGTCCATCCCCGCATCGTCATCGGCGTGCCTTCCGAGATCACCCAGGTGGAAAAGCGCGCCGTCGAAGACTCCGCCTACCGCGCCAAGGCCAGCGAAGTGTATCTCGTCGAACAGGCCATGGTCGCGGCCATCGGCGCCGGCCTGCCCATCACCGAGCCCTCCGGAAACATGGTCGTCGACATCGGCGGCGGCACCAGCGATATCGCCGTCATCTCGCTGTCCGGCATCGTCTATTCGCGCTCCGTGCGCATGGCCGGCAACCAGATGGACGAGGCCATCACCAACTATCTCAAGCGCAAGTACAACCTGCTCATCGGCGAGCGCACCGCGGAGCATATCAAAATAGAGATCGGATCGGCATATCCGCTGGACAAGCCGCTCACCATGGAGATCAAGGGCCGCAACCTGATCGAAGGCGTGCCCAAGACCATCTCCATCGACGACAGCGAAATCCGCGAGGCCCTCGGCGAGTGCATCGCCGTCATCGTCAACGCCATCCGCGTGGCCCTGGAGCGCACTCCACCCGAACTCTCGGCCGACATCAGCGACCGCGGCATCGTGCTCACCGGCGGCGGCGCGCTCATCAAGAACCTCGACAAGCGCATCCGCGAAGAGACCGGTTTGCCCGTCTCCATAGCCGACGATCCTCTGGCCTCCGTCGTGCTCGGCACCGGCAAGATGCTCTCCGACTTCCGCCTGCTGCGCAAGATCAAGATCGACTAGCCGGCGCCTCGACAAATGCCCCGTGCCCCATCCCTTCCCCCTTTTCCTGGGGAGAGGATGGGAACCCACAAACCTCAACCGGCTATCGGCAACTGACCTCCGACCACTGAAAACTGTCATTTCGGTGGGAAACCCCAAACCGCCGTCCGTACCCGCACGAATTTCGCTCCCGCTGTGCGTGCGAGCTCACAACCGGCTGGATTCCTGGCCATGGATTCGTTTTTCACCCGCTATCGGAATCTCCTGGTGCTGCTGGCCATCCTGCTCGCGCAGATCGTCGGTCTGGCCGTGCAGGTGCGCCGCACCGGCGCCGGGAGCAACACCCTTGACCCGCGGGACGAACCCGGCGTACGCCTCATCCGCCTCTGGGCCAATGCCCTGGTCTCGCCTCCCGAGCGGCTCATCCACTCCTCCAAGCTGGGCGCGGGCTACCTGTGGCAGAACTATCTTGACCTCCGCCACGTCCGTGAGCAGAACCGGGACCTGCAGCAGACCATCGACCGCCTGCGCCTGGAGCAAGCCGCCCTGCTTGAAGATGCCCGCCAGGGTCAGCGCCTGCAAGGTCTGCTCGACTTCCAGCAAAAGTACATCTACAAGACCGTCGCCGCGCAGGCCATCGGCACCAGCGGCAGCGACCAGTCCCGTGTCTTCTACATCGACAAGGGCGCCGACTACAAGCTCGACCGCGACATGGCGGTCATTACCGCCGACGGCATCGTCGGCAAGGTCCGCGACGTCTTTCCTCACACTGCCCAGGTGCTGGCCATCGACGACCCCACCAGCGGCGCCGGCGTGATCCTTGAGACCACCCGGATTCGCGGCATCCTGCGCGGCAACGGTGCCGGACAGCCCCAGATTGTCGACCTCCTGGCCGACCCGCGCATCCAGCCGGGAGAAAGGGTGCTCACCGCCGGCGGCGATCTCGTCTTCCCGCGCGGAATGCCCGTGGGCGTGGTGGAGAAAGTGGTCCGCGACCCCGAGCGCGACTCCTTCATCGACGTCATCGTTACCCCGGCCGCCCATCTTGATCGCATCGACGAGGTCCTGGTTATCACCTCCACCCAGCCGCGCTTCTCGCCCCAACAGCAGCAGGACCTGGCCACCAGCGAAGCCCTAAAGGGCTCTGAGGCGGCAGCCATCAAGGAACAGAAAAAGGCTTCCGAGGTGATGGCCGAGCGGCTCCCTGGCCTCACCGACCCCAAGCTTCCCCCGGACCAGCAACCGCTCCTGGACAATTCCAACCCCAATCCCGTGGCCCACCCGCCCCAGGCGCTGCATCCTGACCGCTTCACCCCCGGCGCAGCGTCCGGACCAGCGCCAGCGACCGTCCCCGACTCCAGCGCCGCCTCCAAACCCGAGGCTGGCTCAAAGCCTTCGCAGCAGAAGCCAGGGCAGGAAAAGGAAACCACCCCGGACAGCGGAACAACCAGGCCCGTTCCCAAAACCACCCCCAGGCCCGCTTCCAGCCCCGGCCGCCAAACCACGCCGCGGCAAGCCCAGCCCCAGCAAACCCAGCCCCAGAAGGACGAGCCCCGGAGGAATCCATAGCATGTCCGTCCTCGGTGCCGACTTCCGCCGCGATTTTGAGATTCGCCGTTATCCGTTCCTGGTCTACGGCCTGGTGCCGCTGACGGCGCTGGTCCTGCAGGCTTGGCTCCCGCGCCTTCTCGGCCCCTACGCCTGGTTCGATTTGCCCCTGGTGGTCACCGTCTACTTCGCTTTGGGCCGCCGCAGTCCCATCCAGGGCACGCTCATGGGCGCCGCCATGGGCCTCTTCGAGGATGCGCTCTCCCACCACGCCATCGGCGTCAACGGCATCGCCAAAACCATGGCCGGCTTTCTGGCCGCCTCGGTCGGCGTGCGCATCGACGTGGAGAACTTCACCATCCGCCTCATGTTCATCTTTGTGCTCTCCCTGCTCTCCAGCGCGATCTATGTCTTCGTCTACCGCGTCCTGCTCGGCCTCGATCTGGACTGGGGATGGTTCATGGCGCTCTTGACGGCGCTGGGCAACTCGGCCATCGCCCTGGTGATGTTTCCCCTGCTGGACCGTCTCCAGCTTCAGGATTGAAGGCGCGGGATTCCGTATTTGGGCCGCTGCTTTTTGCCCTTGTGAACGAGTAGGCTGGGGACAACGTCCATTGTAGGTAGACAATGAAGCTAATTCACGCAACAAACGCAACTGTACCCTAGGGCTCAGACACATGGATTCCGGCAGAATCAACCGCGACGAAAAGCTCTCCACCCTCAAGCTGACGATGGTGCAGTACGGCATTCTCCTCATGATGCTGGCGCTGGCCGCGGGCCTTTGGCGGCTGCAGGTGCTGGGCGCGGACAATTACCGCTTGCAGGCCGAGCAGAACCGCATCCGCAAGGTTCCCGTGCTGGCCGCGCGCGGCAAGCTCTTCGACCGCGAGAACCGCTTGGTGGTGGACAACTACCCCTCCGTCTCCTGCTTCCTGGTCCGCGAGCAGAACCGCAACGTGGACGACGATCTGCCGCTCATCGCCCGCGGCCTCAACCTCGACCTCGACCAGTTGCGCGCCACCCTCCGCCGCTATCGCGCCGCGCCCGGCTACCAGCCCATCCCCATCAAGCAGGACATCACCGCCGACGAGCAGGCCTTCATCGAGGCCCACCGCAACGAACTGCCCGAGCTGGAGACCATCGACGAAAAACGCCGCCTCTATCCCCGCGACGGCTTTGCCGCCCACCTCATCGGCTACGTCGGCGAGGTCAGCGAAGAGGATCTGAACCAGACCCGCTATGCGGCCTACGAACCCGGCGACGTAGTGGGCAAGGCCGGTGTCGAGGAGACCTACGACGAACTGCTGCGCGGTCAGGACGGCTCCCGCGACGTGATTGTCGACAGCCACGGCCGCGAGGTCGGCTACTTCGGACTCCAGCACGCCATCCCCGGCCAGGACCTCAAGCTCACCATCGACATCGACCTGCAGCGCGCCGCAGAACTGGCCCTGGGCAGCCGCAACGGCGCCATCGTCGCCATGGACCCCCGCAACGGCGAGATTCTCGCCATGGTCTCACGCCCCAGCTTCGATCCCAACGACTTCGCCGTTCGCATCAACCGCGCCGACTGGAACCAGCTCATCACCGATCCCGAGCATCCCCTGATGAACAAGGTCATCCAGGCCCAACTGGCTCCCGGCTCGACCTTCAAGATCCTCATGTCGGTCGCCGGCCTGCAGGAAGGCATCGCGCAGAACCTCAAGGTCAATTGCACCGGCGGATGGGGCCCTTACGGTTACTTCCACCAGTGCGACAGACGCCACGGCCCGGTGGATATTCACAATGCCATCGCCTACTCCTGCGACACGTTTTTTTACCAGTTGGGCGACAGGCTAGGCATCGACAGAGTCTCAAAATACGCCACTGCCTTCGGCTTCGGCCAGAAGACCGGCATCGATCTGCCCGGCGAACAGGCCGGCCTCATGCCCTCCGCGCAGTGGAAGCTGAAGAACTACCATAACCGATGGTATCCGGACGAAACCCTCGACGTTGCCATCGGCCAGGGCGCGGTCGAGGCCACACCGCTGCAACTGGCCCGCATCATCGGCGGCATCGCCTCCGGCGGACACCTGGTCCGCCCCCACGTCGTCTTTCCCGATCAGCTTCCTCCAGACTTCCGCAAGGCATTGCTGGAGACGTTTCCCGGCGCGGGCGATGCCGAATTCACCATCGATCCCGAGAATTGGACCATCATTACGGATGGCATGGCGGATGTCACGCAGCCCGCCGAATTCCACACCGCCGGCTCCGCCCACCTCGAGGGCATCGACTTTGCCGGCAAGACCGGAACCGCCGAGGTGATGAGTCACGGTGTATCGAGCCGCATGGCCAAGAGCAAATCGTTGCTTCCCAACGTCTGGTTTGTCGGCCTCACCCCTCGCCGCAACCCCGAATTGGTAGTGGCCGTGCTCTGGCAGAACGGCGAATTCAGCTACTACCCCGCCCGCATCGGCGCCAAGGTCGTTTCCGCCTATGTCGAGAAGCAGCGCCGTCTGGCAAACAACCTTCAGCCCACCAAGGCCGCGGCCACGGTCGAAATGAGCGCCGTCTGGACCGTGCCCGCCCCCACCCCCGCCTCCGGCTCAGCCGCCAGATCCCCAAACCAGAACGCCGCCACCGACCGCGTCCAAACCGGCCGCTTCCTTGTCGATCACGGCGAAATCGTCGCTCAGGCCGCGCCGGCGTCCGCACAAAAGCCCCGTGCCCCATCCGGGCCGGGCCCCAGGACCACAATCGCCAGCTCCGTGCCCGCCGCCGCAGGAAAGGGTCAATAGCCAATCATGCGCCGCATCCTCAGCTTCCGCGACTTCGATTGGCCCCTTCTGGCCACCGTCCTCCTGCTTTGCACCATCTCCGTCCTCGAAATCTATTCGGCCACGCTGCACACCAAATACATCGGCTTTCACACCAAGCAGATCTACTGGATCGCCGGCGGCCTGCTGGCCATGTTCATCTTCTCCAAAATCGACTACCACAAGCTGATCGATTGGGTTCCCTGGGCCTACGGCGTCTGCCTCGTCGCCCTGCTTGCGGTTCTCGCCGTCGGACAGAAAGTCCTCGGCGCCAGACGCTGGATCAAGCTCGGCCCCATGCACTTCCAGCCCTCCGAGTGGGTCAAGCTGGTGCTCATTCTGGCCGTGGCCCGCTACTTCGCCAACCTCGGCGGCCGCTCGCTTACCACGAAGGACATCTTCAAGGCCTTCGTCCTGGTAGGTATCCCCATGCTGCTGGTGATCAAACAGCCCGATCTCGGCACCACCCTCACCTACACGCCCATCCTGGCCGCCGGCCTGTTCCTGGGCGGCATCAACATCCGCCAGTCGATCGTCCTCGGCACCTGCGCCGTGGTGTTGGTGGCCGGCGTCTGGACCAGCGGCAAGCTGCTCAAGCCCTATCAAAAAGCCCGTCTCACCAGCTTCATCAATCCTGACAACGACCCCAGGGGCACCGGCTATCAGACCAAGCAGGCGCTGATCGCGGTCGGGTCCGGCGGCGTCTGGGGCAAGGGCGCTGCCAAGGGGACCCAGACCCAGGGCGACTTCCTCCCCATCCCCCATGCCGACTTCATCTTTGCCGCTTTCGGTGAGGAACACGGCTTCGCGGGCGCGCTTTTCGTCCTGCTGCTATACTTTTTCATATTGATGCGTTTGATTCAGAACGCTCAAACAGCCGCAGACCTGTCCGGCTCCCTGATTATCATGGGTGTGGTGGCTGTGTTGACCTTCCAGATTGCGGTCAATGTGGGCATGGTCATCGGTTTTATGCCCGTCACCGGAATTCCTTTGCCGTTAATGAGTTACGGCGGTTCTTCGGTGTTGTTTACGTTCCTGGCGCTGGGCGTGGTGATGAATATCCGCATGCGCCGCTTCGTAAACTGACGGTCTCGCGGCCATTATGGCCGAGACCGCGTTCTTGAGGTTCACCTCTTGCGTCGCTCCGGAACTGTCCGGCACACAAGAGAATAAGTTTCAATCACTTAGCCGGCCAGGTCCTGATGGATCCCGAGCCCGGCAGGATTGGGTTCATGAGCACGCAGAGACGGGAAAACCGTTGGCAGCGTACAAGTTGCACGGAACACGAGGTCCCCAGCCGACGATTTGTGCCGGATGGGGTGCAAAGCGCAAGAGCATCGGGCCAAGCATGCCCCGCTCCGTTCGCGCGGCAAGACCGTGCACACGCCAGGGTTGGAACGGCCCCGCCGCAGGTAATCGTTTGGTTGCCCGCGGCTTGGTTGGCCACAAAATCTCTGCAATCGGATCACTGCACCACTCCGCCTGTTCGGCTTGTTCTTCAAGCCATCCGTCGCAGTTCGCCGCCTTTCAGGGCTGGCCGGCGCGCGGTTACCGGCACACCAGCGACTCGCAGGTCATCCCTTCCGCCCATCCCCGTCCCGTCCGGTCCACCGCGACTCCATCCCGCCTTGCCGCATGGCGGTTCGCCAATTGAAGTACCCCGAAACCAACGCAGCTGAGTGGCTTTTCCTTCGGGAAAAAGCCGCCTTGCACAGAGTTGGCAACGGCACCTGAATTGGAGAACCGCTCTAACTCCCGGCAGACAAACGTCGCCGGACGGAAAGGTACGATGGCAAAAGAGATCTGCATCTCCTCCACGCCGCATGAAACGCGGCTTG